>JAAYLD010000006.1 GCA_012522015.1 Clostridiales bacterium | reverse complement strand
ATACAGTTTAAGAGAAATCATATAAGAGAGGATTAAAAGCATAGTTGCCAAAACAACTATGCTTCCGCTTACCATTAACAAATTTTCTGAAGCGTATACAATGAAATTAAGTGTAAGCGTTTTATTCTCCGGCAAGTGTGTAATTGCCAAGTATGCTCCAAAAAGCAAAGCGAAAAAACCCATAGGTAAATAAAAGCCCCAAAATTTACCTTTATGATACCCAAGCCTGAATAGCATAGGAAACATAAAAAGATTAAGAATGGCATACAAAAGATAACTCATTGATATGACCACTATAAACCCTTCTATTCCAATAAACCATTTTGATATAGAAAGTTTATTCGCAAGCGGCATAATGAGAATACCTATTGCTATACCGCATAACAGCATTATTATAGATAGAATATATCTTCCCGCGACGATTGATTTTCTTCTCACAGGTAAGGTTAAATAAAGATTATTTAACTCTCCCTTTTCCTCAACTGCGAAAGGATTTAATGAGAAATTTAATGACATGACTACGCTCATGGGAATTACTGTCAGCGGCGAGTAAACAACCCCGAAAATGAAAACGAAAACCGGCAACAGCAGTACTCTTATTTGGTAATATTTCATTGCACGCCAATCAAGGGCAATCATTTTAGCAATCATAACTCCGATCCCTTCCTGTTCATATGAACCATAATATCATCTAGTGAAACTGTTTCAGTAATTACGCCCGGCGGGAAACCTCCGATTTCCGCAACCTCAATCATACCCTCAAAACCGCCGATATGCTCTCTTAGTCCTATAATACTTTTACGTTTTGACTGTGGCAAGTCCCCGTTACCGCCCCTGATTAGGGAGTATTTATCGATCAGTTCATGTTTGAGCCCACTATATACGATTCGGCCTTTTTCTATATAGATAATGTAATCTGCGATTTTTTCAAGGTCGCTTGTGATGTGGGTAGAAAAGAATACGGTTTTATTTTCTTCAACCATGTATTCACGGAGCATATCAAGCACTTCATCACGCATAACAGGGTCAAGCCCGGAAGTGGGCTCGTCAAGCATCAGGAGTTTTGCGTTATGGGATAAAGTAACCGCTAGGCCGAGTTTCATTTTCATACCGCGCGACATGGTTTTGTATTTTTGTTTGGGATTAAGAGAAAATTTATTAAGATACTGATGAAACGCCGAACTGTCCCACTGCCTATAGAATGGATACAGAGCCTTTTCAATATCTATGGGTGTCCAATCCTCTTGAAAATAAGGTTGGTCAAAAAGTACCCCTAAATCTTCTTTCAAGGAGACATCATCGCCGGATTTTCCCAATATTTCAATATCGCCGCCATCTCTTAAAGCCATGCCAAGCATAAGCTTCATCATTGTCGTTTTCCCCGCACCGTTTTTGCCGATAAACCCGCAAATAAAGCCGCTTGGTACAGTAAAGCTAATGTTGTCCAACAGAAAGCCTTTATACTTTTTTGTGAGGTTATTTACCATAATCGCGTTTTTCATTATACGTCTCCTCCAGTTCATCTAATAATTTATGAAGCTCCGACATTGTCAACCCTGCCATTTTACTTTGTCGAATAGCGGTGTTCAACGTGGCTTTTGTCTCTTTAACATATTGGCTTCTTATAAAATCCTCCTCAATTCTTTTAACATAGCACCCCTTACCCGGTACGGTTTGAATGAAACCTTCAAGTTCTAAATCGTTATATGCTCGTGTAGTTGTTATAACGCTAACTTTTAAGTCACGAGCAAGCTGACGAATAGAGGGCAGCAATTCATTTTCTTGCAACTCGCCAGATAAAACTGAGGTCTTAATCTGTTCTTTTATTTGCTCATATATTGGAACACTTGACTGGTATAACAAAACAATACGCATATCTCTAACCCCTATTTTCACCGTCAACCAGTATATAATCGTATATATATAGTATATACGGTTATATACTGTTTGTCAATTGGAAATTAAAAATTATAAAAAAGAAAACCGCCATATATCGGCGGTTTAACACAGAAGGAGCTTATGTTGTTGGATTATTAGTCTAAGCTAATCAACATGACTGAAATATGCGTTAATACCTTTAATTAAAGATAGCAATGAAGACCTAATAGTTGCAATTCAAGCATTTCAGTTTACCTTTCTATTTGGATATACCTACACAGTACCCGCTATTAGCATAAATAATTCATAATGCGTGTATTTTCAATTGAGGTAACAAAAAACTTACAAAATAAAATGTAAAAACATTTTGACATCTTCTGCTTTGTGTGTATAATAGGATATGTAAAGAGTTCTTTACATATTACATATAGGAGGATTGTCAATATGAAAAAACAGAAATGGAAAGCTGATGAAATGGAAATCGCCATAAATTACAGGGCTATGCGTATTGCTTTTGTATTTTCAAACATAGCATTATTGGCATATTGTATTTATGAATATGTGGCGTTGAAAAGACTGCCTACAATTCCTTTTGCCATTTTTTTGGCGCAACAAGTACTGTTCTTCATTTCAAAAGTATTCATTACGAGTAAAATGACAAAGGAGAGCGATGATGAAGAATAATATACGAAATTTGCGGAAGGACAAAGGCTTGCGGCAAGAAGATTTAGCGCAAATATTGGGAGTTACCCGACAAACAATTAATGCTATTGAGAACGACAAGTATAATCCTACTTTGGAGCTTGCTATGAAACTTGCCCGATTTCTTGAATCATCTGTCGAGGACATTTTCATTCTTGAAGATTAGTCAAGGTAATTGTCAACAAATAGGCGGTGATGCAATGGGGCATATCTTAAGGCGGATACGGAAACTTTGCGAGAAAATCCCTGGTATGCAAAGTTTTATAGAATGTGGCTGTTACCATAAAGACGCAGAAAAAAGCAACTTAATCAATGGATGACAACTGAGTATTTGCATGTTACCTCTTAAAATCAGCCACTTACCTGAAATCCCCGGACAAACACGCGCAACTACCCTATAATGTACATGCAAGCAGAAAGCGAGGTGAGATACGAGTGAAAGTAGAAATTAAAATATCCGCAGAAGTCATAGAGCCATACGCTGTTATATATACCAATGAAATAACAGCGGAAATCAGCCGCATAGCCTCATTCATTGAAGATAGCGCAGACAACAGCATAATTACCGTTACCGACAACGAGCGCATGTTTGTCTTACGCCCGGAAGAAGTTTATATGTTACGGGTAGAGAACGAAAAGACCGTTGTATATACCAAAGTCAAGAAATACAACAGCAATAAACGCTTATATGAATTTGAAACAATACTCGGCAGCGGCTTTATCAGAATATCTAAATCCGTATTGGTCAATCTGAAATATCTTGATTGCGTTGAGCCGTCCTTTGGAGGAATTATGTTGCTTGTTCTGAAAAACGGGTGCAAGGACTATATCTCACGAAAGTATCTGCCTGCTTTCAAAAAATATCTTGGCATATAGGGAGGTGTGTTTTATGAAAAAACTGCTTGCAAAAATTGCATTTGGAGTTGCGATAGGGTGCTTTGGGTTTGTGTCCATGCTGTTTATCGCTTCCGCTTTCGCGGGCGGCGCAAACGCTTTCATCGGTCAAAAGACAGGCGAAGAAATGTTGCGGCTTGCTGCATGTTTT
>JAAYLD010000060.1 GCA_012522015.1 Clostridiales bacterium | reverse complement strand
TGTGAGTACAACCGCGAAACATTTAGACGGCTGCGTGAGAGCGGCATAAACAATATGGTATTCTTCGCAACACCGGGATACCATGACTGGCACGTTTGGCGTTACTGCGCCCGCGAATTTTTGAAACTTCTTTTCCGCCGTTGATGATAAGGCATAGAGATAACGAATAAAAATCCCGCGCCGGGAGCATTTCCCCGGCGCGGGATTTTTATGTGGTGCAATTAATTCTTGTCTTATGTTATGTATCCATGTATCTTCACATTTTATTGTGTGCTGCGCACTATATGTCTTTGCGAACCATGTGAACATTGCACCTATGATTGTTTTAATGGTATAGCTATTCTTTTGATTCCGTTGAGGTTGGCTGCTTCGTGCCGCAGCGCGGGCAGAAAACAGAGTCTTTATCTATTTCGGCATTGCAAGCGGGGCATACGCGTTTACGCTTCATTTCGGCAAGTTTAGCCGTACAGCGTGCAATTTCAGCGTTGACAGCTTCGACCTCGGCTGTAAGCTCGGCAATCTTTGCTGTATTATCTATCCCGCTTTTTATTGAGTCATAATACAGTCGTCCGATTTTTTCGTATATGACAGAAAGCCTTGTTTGCTCAGTGTGCAGTTTGTACCTCAGTTTCGCAGATGCTGTCAGCTCACTTGTTTTTTTAGCTGCTTTCGATGCAGCATCACTCGCAGCCTTTGTAACATCATCCCAGAGCTTCATTATTATTTTTGCAACCTCCTCTATTTAGGTCTATTATTCATTATATCACATTTATATTAAATCAGTTACCGTATAATGTCAAATTATTGTGATTTGTAAAAAAAGCATTTATTAAATAAACGCCGAACAGCAATCCATATATGTGAAAAACGTTTATCCCATGAAATTAAACAAAATATTTACCGGCCACTTTCCCTAAAATGTGCGTAATTATGACACATGCCTATATTGAGAGAGCTCTTTTGTGTTGCAATTAAAACACACGAAAGATTGACATTTGCCTATCAAGTTTTACAAGTTTTAAACAAATAATAATTCAATGACAATATTATAATATAAAAAAATATGATAATTTGTGCAATAAATATCATTCATTATATCAAAGACAGGTTAGCGCAAAGGAAGACCTCATACTTACATATGATGCAAAAAAACAAGCATATGCTTGATATTCTACTGCCGGTAGAGCCATATTATGCTTAAGTAGATTTATTGATTTCAATATTCGATTGTATTTTTGGTACATATGAGTTATTCTTAATATATAAAATATATGTTTAGGCTAAACATTTTTAAGCCTCACTTTAATACGGTAAATGACAACAAACAAACTGATAAGTTTCATAATAATAAATGCTAAATAATGATTAAATAATTTAACACAGAAAGAATAAGAAAGGGGAGGAACGGGAAGCGATGATTGAGGGCGTTAAGTATTTTAAGCAAAGAAAATCAAACTACCCGCAGTATAAAACAACAAAATTTCGCGATATAAGAGAAATGATTGAAAATGTCGCGGAGAAATATCCTAACCGTACAGCTATTTCATATAAAATGGATCCAGATGACGCCGAAACAATTTGCGTCACATATGCGCAGGCGCGCTCTGATGTCTCTGCGCTTGGCACTGCTCTTATAGCAGCAGGCTGCCGTAATACAAAAGCGGCTATCATAGGCGGAAATTCGATTGGCTGGGCATATGCGTATTTTGCTGTTTTGGCAATTGGCGCTATAGCTGTCCCAATAGATAAGAAGCTGCCACTTCCTGACCTTATAGGTATTGTTACAAAAACTAAAGCAGAAGCTGTTTTCTACAGCTCTGATATTGCAGATGAGGTTGCTTCTATACGCAAAGAATGCCCGTCGGTTAAACGCTGTATATGTATAGAGGGCACGCCATCTGAGGGGGATCAGTCGATTGACGACCTTATAAATGAGGGATCGCGCCTTATCAGACGTGGTGATAATTCGTATTATAACTATGAAATTGATCCTGATAAGCTGGCTATAATCGTTTTTACCTCTGGGACTACCGGCAGCGGTAAGGGAGTCATGCTTTCGCAGACAAATATATGCTCAAATATGACGCAGGGGATGTACAATTTTGAGATTGGAGAAAAAACAATCAACGTCCTCCCGCTTCATCATACGTTCGGTTCTACTGTCAACCTTGTCGGTCACTTTGCGCAAGGGTCGGAGATATACATTTCAAGTGGCATAAAATTCCTCTCGCGCGAGCTTAAGGAGCAGTCGCCAAATCACCTTGTTCTCGTTCCGTTATTCCTTGAAACGCTTTATAAACGCATTTGGGCGACAGCAGAGAAAGAAGGGCGCGATAAACTATTGCGCTCTACGATAAAATTCAGCGAAACGCTTCGCCGTATGGGTATCGACCGCAGAAAACATCTTTTCCAGTCGGTTCGCGCGTCATTTGGTGGCAAACTTACGCTGATTATATCTGGCGGCGCGCCCCTTGTACAGGAGATAATAGATTTCTTTGATGCTATCGGTATAACAGTACTCAACGGATACGGAATTACGGAATGCTCGCCGCTTATTTCAGCTAACAGAAACGAATACCGTAAACCGGGAAGCATTGGCATACCGATTGTTGGCGAGCTCATTAAGATTCGTAATCCTGATGAAAACGGCGAGGGCGAAATTTGCGTCAAAGGATCTAATGTCATGCTTGGTTATTACGAGGATCCCGAAGCGACGGCAGCAGCTTTCGATGAGGAAGGCTATTTCCGTACAGGAGACTACGGCCGTCTTGATGAGGAAGGCTGGCTTTATATAACAGGGCGTCTTAAGAACGTGATTATATTAAGTAACGGCAAAAACGTCTATCCGGAAGAGATAGAAGCCGAAATCAGTAAAATTTATGGCGTCGCAGAGGTTGTTGTTTACGCGGGTGAAAGCCGCCTTCAGCCGGGGCGTGAGGTCATTGTCGCTGAGATATTCCCCGATTATGAAGCGCTTAAGGCACGTGGCATAACGGATGCGCAAACGTATTTTAACGAAAAAATAAAAGAAGTCAACGCGCGAATGATATCATATAAGAATGTCGGTTTTGTCAAAATCCGTGATACCGAATTCCCAAAGAACACATCAAGTAAAATAACTCGCTTTAAGATTAGTAAGCTGATAGATTGACGCTGTAAAGCAGCAAAGGCATAATAGCGGAAAACAACGCCACATCGCTTCCTATTCTCCAGCGCGCAGATAACATAAAAATGCCCGACAGTATTTCTTCATGAAAATATGTTGGGCATTTTTTATAAAAGTTTATATAAATATAGTTATCCGCGGCTAATTAATTATTTCTTGAAAATTAGCATATTATATATGAAATTTAGCGGATAAAATCAGACAACAGACAGTTAATCTGATTTGAATTGAGCAGCAGGAGAGGGCACATAATGATGAAGTAAGCATGCGAAAAATTATTATATAAATCGTAGATAGGTAAGTGTGTGACGCCTTTAATGATAGCAGTTATGACAAGACAAAAACGTGAGGCCGTACAAAGTTCAATAAAATAAATATGGCAATATGTTTTTGTGGACAATTCAACAACAAAAAGTTAAAATGAACATATAAACATAGTAAAAGCTGTGTTGCCCGGATGATAGGAGATGCACAAAGACTGTGTTGAGTAAAAGTAAATTTGAGCGGTGCTTAATCGAGCAGTGTGCGCCAACGCTTGCCGGCATAAAACTTGGCAGCCTTTTCAACTGCGCGGGCGCCATAGCTGCAGGTGAGGACGTGGTTGAGGCAGCACATCTGTGGGGTGAGATACTGCGGGAGAAGGGAATAAACATTCGCCTGATGACCTCCGGTAAGCACTCAACACTCCTTGCATATGTCTATCGTCCTGTTATGCTGGCGAAGGCTATTATGGATAGTGAAACAATAGAGTTTCTAAAAAACTATGGTTATGATGCGGCATCTGGCGTCGAGGCCTGCCTTAATCGGCTTGCCGTCGAATGTGAGCTTCCACATGAAATAGGTGTGTTTCTTGGCTATCCTCTTCTTGATGTCAAAGGATTTATTGAAAACCGCGGGGATAATTACAGGCTTTCTGGTCTATGGAAGGTTTATCATGACCCCCTGCGCGCCAAAGCACTTTTTGAGCAGTACTGTGCTTGCAGGCGGGATTATTCAATGATGTACGAGGGCGGCAGAAGTGTAGCAAGCCTTACGGTTTGACGCATGATGTAATAATGACACGGTAGCATTGACAGTCTCCATCGCAAACGGAACATTTAACTATGCTCCGTTTGCATTTTTGTGTATAGAGCCACTCCACTCTATTTAAAATTACCATATTCATTTTTTATAGCTTGAAAACATAATGGATGCGTGATATAATTTCAAAGTATAAAAAATTATTATTGAGTAGGGAGGTTTCGTTGGATGACAGAGGGCGGTAAATATGATATGGAGTATTCGGTTCCCAGAAAATCTGAGGGCTCACACAAATTAAAAAGAAGCCTCGTGGTGCTTGCATACATAGTTGTACCAGTCGCCGTAATAGTATTATTATTCACCCTAATATCATATACAGCATTCATTATAGTGCCGGTCTTTGCAATTCTTTCAAGGCCGATCATAAATGGAACTTGGCGTTATGTCAACTATGAACAGCGCTATCAGATTTATAGCGCAGGAACTGTAAGATTCACAAGATACTACGGAAAGAAGTTTAAAACAGATAAAAACGATGAACATGCCGACCTAAAGATTGCGGAAAAATTTATCCTTGAAATGAAAATTAAAGATTTTGAGGTTATTGCCCCATATAACGACGCCGAATGGAAGAAAAAACTTGATGAATCCGGCGTTAAAACTATAATCAATCACTGCTCGTCTCCTTCTCATCCGAATGTATACTACGGTATATTCACCGATGAAAAAAGCGGCGAGAAAAAAGTAATACTATTTGATATGATAGACAAATCACAGCATATCTTTTCATATTACAACCGTGAGACAGTAATAATACCTCTTACATATGCTGCCGGAACGCGCGTTTAATCATATAAGCCGCCACTTTTCAATATAAATATTACGGTGCATAATGCGCTGCAATATTTTTTGAAAGGCGGCTTATATTCAATGTGCAGATGCACATCTGCTTCACTGTTGATAGTTTTCATTTTCATACCTTTTATTATAGCGTTTACGGGTTGTTCGCATATCTCATCCGACCCTCTCACTTACCAGCCTCGCGCTGCAGTCGTCTCCGGTGAGTTGAGTACGCCTACTGGGATATTTTTTGTTACAATTACGCTTTCATCGGAGGCAGATGATGGCTATTTACAGTCCGGGCGGGGTGGTGTTATCACATTTTCATTTTCACCGTCTACTGGCAGCTCTGATGCCGATGGTATGATAGCGGAAGTGTCATCAAATGGAGTCTACATCACATATCCTGATGGCAGCGGCACAAAGATTCCGCTTTCAAAAAATGCTGGCAAACGATATTACGATATAATAGCGCTGTTTGCACTTGACCCGGGGAGCTTATATTCTGTGTCAACGTCGGGTGGCGTTACGACAGCTTTGTATTCTGGGGGAGATAGCGACGTCGGTGTTGAGTTTTCGGCGGGAGAGGAAACGCCAAGGAAAATATATACGAAAGACGGTTCATTTACACTTACTATTGGAAGTTATCGTTTTGTTGATACGGATATTTCGGAGTAATTATGGCAGATACTATAAAGGAAGTTAAACATAAGACATGGGCAGAGATAAACCTTTCAGCCTTAAAACGGAATTATACTGCTGTTGATGACCTAATCGGCGACTCGTGTCGCGTGATGTGTGTCGTCAAAGCCGACGCATACGGCCATGGCGCCGAGCGCTGTGCAACCGCACTTTACGAGGCAGGCGCGCGTGACTTCGCAGTATCATCCATTGAGGAAGCGCTGGCGCTGCGTTCTGCTTTTGAGTCACGGCTGATGTATGACGAAAGAATATTGATTTTAGGCTATACGCCACCAGAAAATGCCGATATTTTAGCGAAATACGCAATCAGACAGACAGTTTTTTCGACTGAATATGCAAAAGCGCTCTCACTTGCCGCTGAAAAACACGGTTGTGCCGTTCTTGTGCACTTCAAAGTTGACACCGGGATGAACAGACTTGGCTTTGACTCTAATAATAGCGCTGTTACGAAGATTCTTGAGGCAGCGTCATATACGGGGATTGTCCCGGAGGGCATTTTTTCGCATTTTGCATGTTCGGACGAACCTGAAAATCCGATGAACGCCGAGCAGCTTATGCTTTTTTTGAAGATAGATAAAGCTCTTCGCGAGCGCGGGCTTACTTTGACGAGCCATATAAGCAATAGCGCCGCCATTACGACGACGCCTGAGGCTCATCTTGATATGGTCAGGGCAGGTATAATCCTTTATGGTCTTGAGCCATTTTATCCGTTTGATGAAGATGACGTTTTGAGACTTACCCCGGTAATGACGCTAAAAAGCGTTATATCGCATGTTCATACTGTTCGTGCAGGGGAATTTATTAGCTATGGCGCAACATATTCACCGAAATATGACATCACAGTAGCGACAATACCAATAGGATATGCTGACGGTTATATCCGTGCATTTCAGAATGGTGGCGGAGTCTATATCGGCGATTCATTTGCACCTATTGTCGGACGTATATGTATGGATCAATGCATGGTTGATGTAACAGGCATCCCCGATGTTTCTGTTGGTGATGAGGTTGTTATTTTTGGCAGTGACAAAGAGCAAATGCGACGGCTTGCTAAAATTGCTGATACGATAAATTATGAGCTTGTCTGCCTTATCGGAAAACGAGTACCACGCATATATACCGAATAGGGGATTCTTTAACCTCCGCATGGGAGGAAAACAATAAAGCCAAACAGGGATTTGATTAAATGATTCTTGACAAAGTAGAAACCACAGTTTACTACCGCTGTCCGCACTGCGGAAGCGGTATTGTAAGTCTCGTCGGAGCTTTTGCGCTCTCAGCCGATATGTTGCGTCTCCGCTGTTCATGTGGTAACAGCGAAGCGACAATTGTTTATCGCCGCGATAAAAAGGTCAGTGTCACCGTGCCGTGCATGTTCTGCGCATCGCCGCATGTTTTTACTATGGGACAGCAGATGTTCTTCAGCAGAGAGTTGTATTCTATTCCTTGCTCATACACAGGAATTGATATATGCTTTATAGGTAACCGTAAAAAAGTGCTTGATGCGCTAAAACGTTCTGATCAAGAGCTTCTTGAGTTGCTTGGTGACGCATCGCCTGGTGACATTCGGGCACCTGATGCTTCTCTGACGGATCCTCAAGTATTCGATATAGTGATGTTTGTAATAAAGGAGCTTGACGCGGACGGCAAAATTAAATGCCGCTGTGAGGGCCGTGGGGAGTATGCACTCGACATATTGGATGACAGTGTCCGTATTATGTGTAAGCGCTGCGGCGCATCGGTTGAAGTTCCTACGAACAGCGTAATTTCAGCAAATGCCTTTTTGCATGCCGATTCACTGACGCTTACGTGACAAGTTTAATAAAGCATAGTGTTCGTAGCACCAACAGTACAGCGAGTAAAATGTTCACACATTATCTTTCCTGCGCATAAGAGTATGTGCGATAGAATACACTGAATAGTATGCAAGGCATAGCACCATAGCATGCAACAGATTGTTTGGGTATTCTTTTTTATTTTCAAGCCGCGGGCGCGTTGTAGCAAATGCACCTCCGTTTCATATGATGTTATCGAGAGGCGCCACCTGGCGCCGCTCTTCCGATAATGTATGGAGGTACGGTATGAACAACTGCTTTGGCGGAGCATTTGACAATAACAGCCTTTGCTGGATCATTATCATCGCCGCTGTTATCATATTCTGCTGCTGCAACCACTAATCCATTAAAGACAATATATTGCGGCTTCCGCTGGTGCGGAAGCCGCTTTTGTATTGAGAAACTGTTTAAAAAACATTGGACGGTTGTTTTAACAGTTGATTTATCTTCCCTCCGATGGTAAAATATATTGTTAAATTAATTCGATAATACGTTATGATAAAGAAAAAAGACTACATGCGAGGCCTTTATGGTACAAAGAGTATCGAAAACAGAATATTACCTTGATATTGCACAGACAGTATCGGAGCGTAGTACGTGCCTGCGCCGCCGTTACGGGGCAATAATAGTAAAAAACGATGTAATAATATCAACTGGTTATAATGGCGCGCCGCGCGGGCGTGCAAACTGTTCAGACCTTGGAGTTTGCCACCGCGAACGCTTGAATATTCCGAGGGGTGAGCGGTATGAACTTTGCCGCAGTGTCCATTCTGAGGCAAATGCTATTATAGCTGCGCCTCGTGACCAGATGCTTGGCTCCACGCTTTACATGGCGTGCACATCTCCTACCGACGGTTCCGTTATAGCGGGTACATCAAGCTGTATGATGTGTAAACGCTTGATTCTAAACGCTGGCATCTCAACTGTTATAATACGCGACGCACCCGGAGAATACCGCGTCATTAACACAGCTGACTGGATAACAAACGACGATTCGCTCTCTGATGATTGCTTCGGATATTGATAACATCAATTCTACATTAATTTAAATTATGATAAAACAACAAACGAAAAGTGAAGCTTTAAACATAGCCAAGCCTGCTGGCGGCGATGAGATATTACCGCTTTTAGAAGCGGTGTTAGACGGACGTATAAACAAAAAGACAACTGTCTTTTTCATTTGTACAGGTAATACATGTCGATCGCCTATGGCGGCTGCATACTTGAATCATTGTTGTGGTGACAAGTACACAGCCGAATCGGCGGGCATCTCCGCACATGATGGCGACCCAATTTCAGAAAACGCAGTAATTGCGTTAAAAGAAGCGGGAATTTTACCGACGCCTGAGCATGATTACACCCGCCACCGTGCGCATACGCTGACAGATAATGATGCTGCGCGAGCTGATATTATCGTCACCATGACTGAGCAGCACGCGACAGCTGTGCTTTATGCGTTCCCGCAGTTCGCAGGAAAGATTATAATTATGCCGCGTCCAATATCAGACCCGTTTGGCGGAACAGTTGACAGATATAAAAAATGTCTTTCCGAGATAATATCCTGCGTGGATGAGCTATTTCATGTCGATGGACAAAATAAAAGGAAGTGAAAAAATAAAAATCTTCCGATGCGATGAAAGTTGTGCTTCCGGCGCTGCTGCGCTGTGCGCTGCATGCTTTAACCGCAATGAGTCAGCAGCATATATGGCTTATTTTCTTACAAATAAGCAAACGGCTGCCGTTTGCGCAAAGGACGGGGATACTATCGTCGGATACGCGGCCGCAAGAGTTGTGGCAGATGAAGCGGAGATAATGGATGTTGCCGTTTCACATAAATTTAGGCGGCGTGGTATCGGGCGTGAACTGATGTCGTCACTTGAGGCGCTTTGCCGTGAAATGGGAGTCGCTAAATTATACCTTGAAGTGCGCTCACAGAATAGTGCTGCACGCGCGCTTTACAGCTCACTTGGTTATGAGGTGTATGGCACGCGTCACGGGTATTATATAGATCCCGCAGACGACGCTGTTTTAATGAAAAAGAATATAAATATATTAAATACTGCTTTTGCCGATAACTCAAATGGTTGTTGAATCGGTAGACGCAGCGTAAACAAATAAAAACAAAAATTAATGAAAAGATGCGTGGCAAAATAAAATGCTCATACTTGCAATAGAAAGTTCCTGCGACGAAACATCAGCCGCCGTCGTAGA
>JAAYLD010000059.1 GCA_012522015.1 Clostridiales bacterium | reverse complement strand
GCGTCACGTTCATCTGAAATTTTTATAACGGGCAATATGCGAAGTTCTGACAACTTTTCAAATATGGTGTTACTGTTATTCATCATAGGGATGAGACTCCTTAATAATTACTTACATTGTAGTATTTTTATTAATAGTTGTCAAGGTTACCCAGCTTCTTAAGAGCAAGCGATAGTTTCTTTAATAAAGCATATAGCGCATACGCGACGCATTCGCGCCGCATACGCGCTGAATTTAAGCCGTGATGTGTTCCGCACAGTAAACAGCGTACGCGCACAAACGTTTTGCAATAGCAAACAGCAGCGTAAATATTTGTGGTTTGTGTTAAAAACTTAAGTAAAAATGAAAATATTGACTAATAAGTATAACAATGATATTATATATATGTATAAATGTAGTAGTGTTGTTGGGCGATACAAAACAAAAATAAAAATATTTTAAATATTTTAATATTTTAGGGTTCTCCCTGATATTTACAATTAAATATATTTTTTTACTCAGATGAACAAAGAGTGTCCAGAGGATTTCAAGATATATCCACTATTTTTGCTATACTTATTGTAAGATTATAATTAATTATACGATAAATATGGTGGATATAACGAAAATAATTTTTTATTGCCTTTAGTGACAATATCGTTATTATAGTTTTTGTCATAATACTTACATATGTTGCGTATAACAGCGGTCTTTGTGTTGTCGGCGAGGACTGTGACGACAGGCATCGCACGTCAATAATTTTTTCTAAATTGGCCGCATATGGGAAGGGAGTTTCTTCCGTTATTACAAGCAATTGTTGATGTCCCGCTTTATTTGCGGCAAGGAACCGGTAAGATGCTCAATACCATATTTTAAAAACAAATGTATGGTCTTTGCTGTGCTTTCAACTGAGGTGGCGTGAAGACATCTCTTTGCGGTAATACTGCAAAACCCGTCTCGCTCAAATACAGAAAGAGATGAAAAAATCGCTTCCCTCATATTGTTTTGACTTTACCTATTAAAAGTTGTTAGCATACATCTTGCGTGATGTTGACCTATCGCGCTTACTGCACAAACAGTACCTCCACCGAACTGTAATTGCCGTTACAGGTGGTTTAACTTGATGTTATGTGTGGATTACTTATGTGCCCATATTTAATATGCAGATAACAGCATTTCATTAACACGCAGTAGAAGAGCACTTAATAAGCATATTCAACAATACAGATTGCTTATATAGTGCTTATATAAATATTCACATATAAATAAGTTTCAACACCTGTCCATTATATCATGAGTCGTATGGAATATAGAATGCTTTACTTTATATAATGAACGTCAAAGAAAACATTAACCGCAGTGAGGAGGTATTTTACGGATGAAGGTCAGCAATAAAAAGGCAGTAGCATTTGTTTTATCAATCGTACTGTTTTTGACATCAGTTGCTTTTACGCCATTTTTATCATCATGTATGTCAGATAATTCTGACGACAATGGAAAAGCGCGTAACACTGATGACAGTCTTGCATCGGATGGAACCGGTGACGAAACAAAAGAAGTCCTTGAAATTCCAAAGGAAGATTTTGGCGGTAAAAAATTTGTAATATTGACAGCTGAACCTGTAAGGTATAACTGGTCTGTGGCTGACATGGAAGAACTTACAGACGAACCATATGAAAAAGCAATGTACGAAAGAAATTTAGCTGTCGAGGAATTGCTCAGCATTGATATATCATCAGTCGCAGCTGCGCGTGGTCAGCAAACGTATGACCAGTTTAGGACTTCAACTATGGCAAGTTCTTACGACTATGATTGTGCGTTTTTGACAACGCCATACTCAGCAACAGCAACTGGTGCAGGTTTATGCTTGTCATGGGACTATCTTGATTATGTTGATCTAACGAAGTCATGGTGGAACCAGGCATCTATTGAGCAGCTTTCGCTTGGTGGCAAAACCTATATGGTAGCGGGTGAAGCCATGCTTTCCGACAAAGAATGTCTCTGGCTTATATATTTCATCAAGGATAAAATTAAAGATTTAAATCTGGAAAACCCATATGAGCTTGTTGATAATAACGAGTGGACATGGGACAAAATGATGGAAATGGCGACTATCGCTATTGATGACTTAAATGGCGATGGCGTGATGGATAAAAGCGATTCTTGGGGCCTTGTAACACACATGCAGAACTATGGCGCGCTTTGGATGGCGGCTGGCGAAAAGCTTGTCACTATCGGCAAGGAAGGCATTCCTGAATTAACATGGGGCACCGAGCGGTTCGTAGAGGTTTTCGAAAAGGTAATCGAAATAATGGCAAGTACTGATGTTGTGTACAACGAGGACGCCTTTATCATAACAACAATGAGAGAGGGAAGAACTCTCTTTGCTACTGAAGTTGTTGCGTATATTAAGTATTATCGTGATGTTGAACATGACTTTGGGCTTCTTCCAATGCCTAAATATGAAAAATCTCAACCCGATTATTATACATACGCTGCTATAGATAGTGACTTATGTGTTGTTGGTTTAGATTGCCCTGATCCATATTATACATCTATTGTTCTTGAAGCTCTTGCATGCTACGGCAAGCAGATTCTTCTCCCGGTATATTATGAACAGCAGTTAACCTCGCACTTTGCTCGCGACGAGGAGTCAGGGCGTATGCTCGATATAGTATTTAAAAACAGAATGTATGATTTAGGTGTTGCATTTAACTGGGGAGGAGCATGGAGTGCTCTGTCAAGTAATTCGGCGAACGCTGCAACGCTCTACGCTTCTTTGAATAAGTCAATGAGAAAAGAGATGGAAAGAGCTCTTGAAAAAGCAGGAGTATATAATTAATAATAAATTTTATTTAACAAACCTGCTTTTGTCTTGAGATTTAAATAAAATTTAAATAAAATGTTAATATTTATCACTTAGTAAATCTGTCGCGAGGGAGTATTCCTCATAGTGCTATTTCTCTAATATTGTAATTATATGAATATATTTCGTGACAATATAAACATCAGAAAATGCAATGTTCATGTTAACAATTTGTT
>JAAYLD010000058.1 GCA_012522015.1 Clostridiales bacterium | reverse complement strand
CAGACGGCACCGACATTATCTCAGTATAAGCAACAGCTTTTTCAGCGGCCGAGAGCCCCTTGAAATATTCGCGTACAGCATCCGCCTTTTCAGCGTCAGTCAGCTCGGCAACATCCTCGTCTGGGAACGGGAGCCCCGTTAAAATATCTGTTTCTTTGTCTGCAAGCTGACGCTTGACGACATCACGGGTTGCTGTCTCTTCTGCAATGTAGTCGGTAAGAGCTGTTGTGTAACCTATTCCACCTCCGATTGCTGTTGCAACGGCATCCGGGTTGGGGCGGACGATACCCGATATCTTTATCTCAAGCCCGTTTTTATAAAGCGTCGACAAACCGAGTTCTGTGTCGGCAAGGTTTGCGTATGTTCCGGTCGCATCATCGTAAACATAATAATCTGCCGGCAGTACAAGACGGAACGTTGTGTCGCAGATCTCCTCAAAGGAAAACGGTCCGAGATCAACAGGCGCATCCTCGCCTGACTGAATTGCCATAAACGAGTCATACATCTCTTTGGCCGTGAGAAGTCCAAGTGAATAAAGGACAAGGTCGTTTACCTGGTTGTTTGAATCGACGATAAGGACAACTTCATCGTAAGACTTCGGCCAACTCCCGTAAAGCAAATCATACTGCTCTGTGAGAATGCCACCGACAAGTGAATCCGTATCCTCGTCTTTTGCAGGGGGAATCATCTCCTCCCAGACCTTTAAGCTTGAGTACATTGACATTGACCCTGACGATGTTGTCATTTTCATAAAATCGCCAAGACCGGATGAATCACCGCCAACGGCTGACGACATCATGTTCTGAATCATCGAAATAGTGTCCGTTTTGATGATATCGCCGTTTTTGTCGGTGACATAGATATTGAGATCCGTCCCGTACTCGTACCTGATTGAGCTTGCACTGCCATCAAGGGGAAGTTTCCCGTTTTCATCGGGTGTTTCAATGTATTTTTTAAACGCGGACAGGTTGTTTTTCGTCGTTGCCGTCTTGTTGACCGTGTTCATCAGGTCATACATGACATTGTTGACGTACACATAATTGCCAAGCTCCTCATCCGTTTTAGTCTTACCACCGGATTTCTCGCTCAGCGTCTTAAGAAGGCTTGTTAAATCAATAGTTTCAGCTTCAAGCGTTATCGGATATGTCGAAAGCGTATCCTCTTGCACGCGGTTTATATAAAGCTGAATTCCGTTTGAAAGCGCAAGTATGAGCGCTATGCCAATTATGCCAATGCTGCCCGCAAAAGATGTCATAAATGTACGTGTCTTCTTCGTCATCAGGTTGTTGACAGAAAGCGAAAGTGCCGTGCGGAACGACATCGACGGTTTTTTGATTTTCTCATCACGAGAGCGTCCGCGTGCTTTTTTTACAGCCGGCTCTGCCGGAACCTCCTCCGACACATAGGGGTTTGTATCATCAATTATTTCTCCATCAAGCAGCTTGACGATACGCGATGCATACTTCTCCGCAAGCATCGAATTATGCGTTACCATTATTATGAGCCGGTCTTTCGATATTTCTTTTAAAATCTCCATCAGCGTTATGCTGTTTTCAGTGTCAAGGGCGCCTGTTGGCTCGTCGGCAAGAATAATTTCCGGATTGTTGACGAGGGCGCGGGCAACAGCCACGCGCTGCATTTGACCGCCTGATAATTGGTTCGGCCTTTTCTTGAGCTGATCACCAAGCCCGACACGCTCAAGCGCTTCAATCGCGCGGCGCTGCCGTTCAGCTTTCGGAACGCCAGATAGCGTAAGGGCAAGCTCGACGTTTGAAAGCACATTTTGATGCGGAATAAGGTTATATGTCTGGAACACAAAGCCAACTCTGTAGTTTCTGTATGCATCCCAGTCTGTATCGCTGAATTTTTCCGTCGAGCGACCAGAAACGGACAATTCGCCTTCCGTATACCTGTCAAGCCCTCCGATAATATTAAGAAGCGTCGTCTTTCCACAGCCCGAAGGACCGAGCACGGCAACGAATTCATTTTTTCGAAGCTCAATTGATACACCACGTAGGGCGTGTACAATAGTGTCTCCAACAATATAATCTTTTCGTATGTTTTTTAGCCTTAGCATCTATATAACTCCCATAAAAATTTTTAAAGGTATTTTTGCCTGCTTTTTTGTGATTTGTGGGAATATTTTCTGTATGATAGTAATGATTATAACTATGAAATTAAACCCTGTATTAATAAATCCGGTTAAATTGAGATAATTAAGAAAAATTCTTTCTTCTCAAGACAACACAAAAGGCTAAAAAACTAAGTATTTTAAGAAAATAAGTATTGACAATATCAAACACATATGATATTATACTTTTCGTTGATCCGAAGACAGCAGGTTACAGTAAAAGCGAAAGCTTCCCTGCCGAGGTGAATTTATATACTTGTCGACAGCGGCGCATGAGCGCCACCGTCGTCATATATGTATATCCTCTTCCTCGGAGCACACCGCGGAAGTTTTTTTTTGCCACATATATTTCATCACGGCTCCTAAGCTTCTGTAACCCCGGATCATCCTTATTTACCATACGGTTAATCCGGAATACCGAAACAGGAGGTAGAATAATGCCCAGTAAAAAGATTCTTGAGAGCAAACAGCAGATTGTTGCTGAACTTGCTGGCAAGTTGCGCCGAGCACAGTCTGGCGTTCTCGTGAAGTATCAGGGCATAACGGTCGGTGACGACACCGAAATGCGCAAGAAACTTCGCGCTGCAGAAGTCGAATACGTCGTTATGAAGAACAGCCTGACGAAAAGAGCGTGCGACATAGTCGGCTACACAGCATGGGATGAGCATCTGAGTGGCATGAACGCAATCGCTATCAGTTATAATGATCCCGTTGCGCCAGCGAAGATACTCAAGGAATACGCCGATAAAATCAAGACGTTTGAGATTCGTGCCGGCTTCCTTGACGGTGCTGTCATCGATGCGGCGACCGTTGTAAAGCTTGCAAGCATTCCATCGAAAGAAACACTGCTCGCTCGCTTATTAGGCAGCTTGCAATCACCCATTAGCAGCCTTGCTCGTGCTCTTCAAGCAATTTTAGACAAAAATGGCTCAGCAGGCAGCGAAGCTCCCGCTGCTGAGGCCACCGCTGAGTAATGCAACAGGCTAGCCAAAACAATTAATATTAGGAGGAATATAAAATGGCATCTGAAAAAATCACAAACATTGTAAATGAGATTAAGTCTCTCTCGCTTCTTGAGATAAATGAACTTGTTGAGGCAATCGAAGAAGAGTTCGGCGTATCTGCTGCTCCTGTTGCTGTTGCTGGCGTTGCCGGCGGCGCAGCCGCTGCTCCCGCTGCTGAGGAAAAGACTGAATTCGACGTCATCCTCAAGAGCTTTGGCACATCCAAACTCAATGTTATCAAGGTCGTTCGCGAGCTCACAGGCCTTGGCCTTAAGGAAGCTAAGGATCTTGTTGAAGGCGCTCCGAAGACTCTCAAGGAAAGCGTTTCGAAGGAAGAAGCTGACAGCCTTAAGACTCAGCTTGAAGCCGCTGGCGCAGAAGTTGAGATTAAGTAATTTTACAAGCGAATATATTTTGATGCAAGTAAGAAAACTGACATCGATTCACAAGCGATGTCAGTTTTTTTATTTTCTACGCCGTTTACACAGCGGTAATATTAAATCAGGGCATTAATAATTATCACCACAGCAGCACCTATCAATATTGGGTTGACTTTATAATTATTGGCAATATAATATAGTTATATACGCAGTATTAAGCTACACAGCACACGAAAAACAAGGCGGTTTTTTTACTATCACCGCTGCAAGTAAACCTTAATTTGTTACCTATCATAAACAAGACT
>JAAYLD010000057.1 GCA_012522015.1 Clostridiales bacterium | reverse complement strand
TTCAAGTGGATGATTTTAATGCGGCTTATGCCAAGCATAAGGAAATGGGCTGCATTTGCTATGAGAACCCCTCTATGGGTATTTATTTCATTACGGATCCTGATGGATACTGGCTTGAAATCATCCCCACCCGAAAGTAATCAGCGTTTTCACATGCTTTAATCTCTATTTCAATAAACGTGAGTAAAAAAGAAATCGCCACTGACTACAGAGTTAGTGGCGATTTTTCATGGCAAAGACTAATATCGGTCGATCTACCCATCCATCGGGGCTGTGTGCTGCTGTGTTGTTTATTCTTTTTAGTTCTTTTTTCTTCCTGATTACCATTATGATAATAAGGGCAATAACGATAAGAATTAAAAGAAAGATCCACCGTGTCCAATAGTAGTTGTCTTCTCTCTGCTGGCTTATCATATCCTTATTACATACATCACACTTGCCGTCCTTGTCCGCATCCTTATGACCAAGAGCATCTACATAGCTGTCATTGTAAGTGTCGCTACACCCTTCGCATTTGTGCTCGGTGTAGCCCTTCTCGGTACAAGTGGGTGGAATAACTTTATCTATGTAGTTATGAATGTGATCGTCCACGGAAGCGGAGACCTCTTTCCACAGGTATTTTATTTTAACAGTATCCTTATTCGGCACGATCCATGTATCCGTCGGGCTGTATCTGACACCGTCAACCTCAATACCGTTATGCTCCATTCCTTCCGGCGGGTTGACAAAATCAACATAGAAGTGAAGGTCCTCTAAACTTTCCTGCTCCAGAGATCTGTCATCTTTCGGATATTCCGAAGACATGGTGCCTCCGTTTGGATTAATAGTTACAAGACAACGGTTGTCAGGCGATTGGTCCGGGTCTTTCCACTGTTAAACTATCGTTACATCTTCATTAAAGGTAAAAAATCCGCAGGACCGAATCTGACGCCGTTAATTTTTACGCCGTCGTATTCCTTGCTTGCCGGCGGAGCTATAAGATCATCAAAATTCTCAAAGGATTCGCTTTGCCCTTTCCTTTTAATCATGGTGTCCGACCACAGAAATCCCGTTGTACCGCCATTGGCGTCATATGTTACAGTAACGGCCTTTGCAAAAGTGATTATAAATGAAATGTCATTACCCGGCATATTGTTGATACAAATGCCAACTATCGGCCAACCACTATATTGCAGGCAATACGTCGTGCCAAAATCCCCCTCTTCAATTCCCGTGGCAGTACAACTATCGAATATATAGCCGGCATTCGGTGTTATGTTGATCCACACCAACATAGCTCCCTCTTCTGCGTTTGCGGGACCACTCACAGTCCCGTTTCCATCGGTAGTCACGGTAATCGTATGCACGTCTTTTGCAAACACCACCGTAGGTAACATTACGAGCGCCATAATAAGTGCGGGGAGCAATCCCATTGTTTTCTTCACTATTGTTTTCATGATGCTTTTTCTCCCTAAATTTTAGCCTGCCATATTTAGTATAGCTGCTGCTTCATCAAGAATCGCCGCCGCAAATTTGTTAGCAGGTGTATCCGTCTGAATTCGGACGAGGACTTCTCCGTGGTTGTCTTTGACGGTAATCGTAATCGCTCCGGCATGGATCACCCCATGCTTTGAGTTTGCGTCAGTAATCTCAACTCCGAGACGCTGCATGGCATGGGCATCGGCATCTTTGCCTTGGGACTTCGTTTTAAGCCCTCCTTTTTCGGCCGTAAACGGCTGTTTATTGCTCTGCTTTTGAGCGGGGGCGTATTTATGAGCCTTTCTCAGTTGTGCACAAGCGGATTTCTTATTGTCCTGTTTGTATTCATCTTCAATTTACATATAGGCATTTACTTCGGCTTTTATATTACCATGCTGGCTGCCGGTATTCCCGGAAAGCATACGGGACTCTGCTACGGGGCAGCCTATGCCTTCGGCAGCGTGGGCACATATCTGCTTTCCCTGATTAATGACGGCACATTTCTAACCTCTGGAAACAATTATCGTTATTTATCTTTTCCTAATGGCTGTAATCGTGGGGCTTGTTCTGGTTGCCGATGATATCGTTTTACACGCCGAAGGTGAGCAGAAGCAGGAAAAGCCCCGTCTGCTTGAATTTTTAATTCCCATCATCATAATAATGGTAATCATTTCAGTTATGGGTTCAGGGTTTTACTATTCACTGCCTCAGGGCGAAAATGTCAATTGGTATCTTATTCGTGCTTTTTACGCCGTCGGTTTAATCGCCGCAGGTTTCATTTACGACAAAAGCCGCTTTATCGGGAGCTTGACAGCAGTTGCAAGCCTGACATACCCTTTGATTGCAACGGCTCTATACGACGACGTTAATGGCACTGTCGTCCTATCGCTGAGCTACCTGTTTCGCGGATTCCTTTCAGTTTACTGTATCTGTGCCTTTACCGATTACGGGACAAGGAACAGCCGTTTGCTTCCGCTTGCGCCCCTGGGGCTTTGTATATCTAGAATCACCGAAGGGCTGCTATCCTTTCTGCTCATATACCTGAATATTCCCGATATTGCTGTGCTGATTGTCACCGCCATATTCTTCGTTCCGCTGATCATATATTTGCTTTGTATTACAACAAGCTCTATTTGTCGTCGGCATTCGCGAAAAAAGACTTTTACCCTCTTTTGCGAGAACTTTGGATTGACAGCAAGAGAAGCAGAGGTGCTGCAGTGTCTGACCGATGGTTTTTCAGACGATGAAATATCAAATAAAATCTACATATCCAAAAGCACTGTGCGTTTCCACATATCGAACATAATGAATAAAACCGGCTGTCACACGAGGGTGTAGGTTGTCCGTGCCCTGTACAAATTTTAAGGTTATATACTAAATGCCGGGGTGGTCAACGGAAAAAGCAAAAAAAGAGAGAGCATATCTCAAAGATCTGATAGAATGAAGTTGCCACACAAACATTCATCAGAGGAATCAAATATGCTCTCAATTAATTATCCGAACCCTTCGCCAATCGGCTTAGGGTTCGTATTTGTACTTTCTGGTGCGGGTAACAGGACTTGAACCTGCACAACCTTGCGATTACAAGATCCTGAATCTTGCGCGTCTGCCAATTCCGCCATACCCGCGTATAAACGCGTATAAATATTATACCGATTATGATGCCGATACATTAGCGCCGCAGCATCAAAACGAAGTTTATTATTACTATAACGCACAAGGAAGCGGTTGTCAAGTTGAAAAACCGCTTCCCTCTTCATTTTATGTATGCTTATTTAGTAATTAAAAGATAAAGCTTTCATCAAGCTCGTAAAGGGTTTTAAAAACATAACCGCGTTTTTGAAGCTCCGTCAAAGCCCAATCTATCATTAAAAAAGTGTCGTATGACGAATCATGCACAAGTACTACGCACGGCTTTTTGCCCCTTTTTATACAGCTCTCTGTTGTCTCGATTATCATGCGCCGCAGATAATCGTCTATGCTCTCGTCTTCTCTTCGAGCGCCTTCCCACTTATCGCCATTTGCCGCTGACCAGTCATAAATATAATAGCCTCTTTCTTTTATGTAAGATATAATTTCTTCGCCACAATCACCGTACCGGGAAGCCGTTGTTGAACCACCGGGTAAGCGGATAAGTTTTTTTGGCGGCAAATCTCCAAGGATATTATTTATCGTCTCTTCCCAATCATCAATCTCAGACTTAAACCGCTCGACCGATTTATATATTCTCTTTATATCATGGGTCATTGAATGGCAGCCAAGTGCATGTCCCTCGTCAACAATTCGACGTACTATTGAAGGATAATTCTTTGCATTTTGACCGATAACGAAAAACGTTGCTTTTATTTCGTGGGCATTCAGAATATCAAGTATTGTTTCTGTATATTTTTTTGACGGTCCGTCATCAAATGTCAAATACACAACCTTTTCATCAACTGGTGGTAAAGTTTCAGTGGATTCCTCAACCGATGTTTCGGTTCCCTCTTCATTATCGGTTACAGCTTCATTAATTTCTGTATCAGTTGTTCCATTATCAGTCGTTTCATTATAAGTCGTTTCATTATCATATGTAGTCTCAGACGTCACCACATCGCTCTCTGTTGTTATATCTGTCTCATATCCATTGCTGTCATTTATATTGCTTACATTACTATTATTGTGATTTTCGGTTTCTTCAGTGGTGTATTCAACTGGATTTATTTCACTTTGGGGCGTTTCATCAATCAAGTATATCTCAGATGTCTCTGTCTCTGTATCATTTGGCGCTTCTTTAAGTAAAGCTTCTGACGTTACACAAAAAGAAAGCGAAAGCAGCAAAATAAAGAAAAAAACAGACAGCGTAAGAGAGCGTAAGAAACAAACGATACGCTCTCTGCTCTGAGATGACCGTTTAAATAATGAAGCGAGAATCATCACATACTACCCCTGCTGAAATATAATAATGAGACAAACAAACCGCTTTACCAACAAAGCGCTCGTGAAGACGCTGAGTTTTTATCACGATATATTCATATTATAAAACATATTTCGGTTTCATTCAACAGTAAAAAGACATTCTGGGAATTTATTTTTCTCGCTTCTTCTTATAATCGTATAGATGTTTAAAGATTGACAAGTATCTTAAGCCTGCGTGCGATGAGAAAAGCGAAGAACATTTTTAAAAGATCCGGAATTATAAAAGGAAGCACACAAAGCTTTAGCGCCGTCAGGTAGCCAATATCGCTTGCCGCATTAGTATTTGCATATACATATACAAACCATAAGGTTCCGATGGTATAAAGGGCAAAAAGCCCGATTAACATCGACAGAACTGATGGAATAAGCCGGTGCCCGAATATTTGCTCTGTAATCCAATATATTATAGCCATGATAAGAAAACCGATAATATATCCACCTCTTGCGCCAAGCAGTACGCCTATGCCTCCTAAAAAACCGGAGAATACAGGAAGTCCTGTTGCACCAAGCAAAATATAAAGCAAAACAGAAATTGTTCCGCGCTTGCCGCCAAGAATGAGAAGTGAGGTAAAGATACCAAATGTCTGAAGAGTATACGGCACTGTAACCGGTACCGAAATCCATGAGCACACGGCAATAATAACGGCAAAAAGCGCAATATACGCCATTTCTGCCGTCCTAAATCTACTTTTATTTGTGTTTGCTTTTGCCTTTGTTGTGCTCATATGCCACTCTTTTACATTTAAATAATTATGTTGTGAATAGTATATCTTTATGGTTATGGCTTGTCAAGTTGTATTAAATGCAGCTGTGTTACAAACGGTCGGGAAAAATACAAAGCACAATACAGCGCAGTATATAAAACACAATAAAAAAGCGCGTCCTAAAAGGGCGCGCCACAAGTTTTTATATCGTTCAGTGTTTATTTGCTGCAAACTGGCCTATTTTTTTGTCCATATTTGATATGTGATTAATCAGCCAGTCAACAACCATCTGATTGGCATTGAGAATGACGAGCAAACTTCTACCTGAGGTATTGTAGTCAGAACGAAGCTTTGCAAGTCTTTTAATAAAATCTTCATAAGCGGCTTTTTGAGCACTGTATTCAGGATAATTAATGCTGAGCATGTATTCTTCTTCATCGGCAAAGTGTTCTTTCGTATATTCATCAAGAAAATCAAGAAGCTCGCCTATGCATTCTTTTGCTTGACGTGCTTTTCCCGCTTCAAACAGCTTTTCTGCTTTTTCTAACAACATTTTATGCTACTCGTCGATTTTATCAACACCAACCGACAAATTGGGTGTCCAAGGCATAGTAAATCCTCCTTTATCTTTACTAAATTCAACTCTAATAATAGCTTTTTATATACGCTTATAACATTTTCATTTTTCAGAAATGGCTGAGACAAGCAAAATGAGCAACGGTATTAATCTCCATACCGCATACTTGTTGTTTTTCTTCATTATTATCGTAATTTTTATTACCGGCTTTACTGTTTTTAAGAATAATTATTGATTTTTCAATAGAAAATAAAAAGTTAATTAATCAGAAGGTTTTTAATATTCATATCAATTTCATTTTCGTCAATACGATTATTGCGCTGAGAAGGTATTTTCAATAACGCAATAGTTGTTTTAAATTCAACAGAAAAAAGGCACCAATTCAGATACGTACTATATCAAAATTGGTGCTCTTCCGAATTTTTGTTTATTAAGCATTGCTTGTTATGTGCGCAGCACTTATATTTTATATATTGTTGTTTGTTTTAATGTTTTACTGTATTATAATCACGAAAATGAAGTGCAAATAAGTCCGAACATTCGGTGGGGAGAATGAAAATGAATCATTCAACCGTTGAAAAATACGATCCAATAGTATGTTGCGTGGAAAACGGTGAAGGACACTGGCAATACCTTGTCGGTACATTTCGTATGGGCGATAACCGTATGCGAAACATCACTCTCTTATTGAGAGGTATCCTTCTAAAGTGTTCTGTCTTCGCCGTCGAAATAAATATCAACAACGATAGCAGAATGAAAGAGGTAAATAGTGATATCGTTACTAGTTTTAAGGAGAAATGTTAATATTACCAAAGTAACAGATATCCCGCAGAAACAGCTGAGGCTCTTGATGAAATATATGAAAAATACAGACAGTTCAAAAAACACCGCCGAAAAACAAACCGGGAAAACAAAAACCCCCAACTTATTAATATGCAGCTTGTTGCGATGACTTGTATTCTCGGTGGATTATCTAAAGACGGTATTGATAAAAGGCTTTTGAGATGTGCTGAAAAGAATGGTATAAAAGTGATTGAACTGGAAAGTGTAAAAAGACATCTCAATGCTTATCAAAACTATGATGATAACTATTGTATTTCGATAATAACCGAAATATGTAAAAACTTCGATACTCTTTCGTTATCGTCAAAGGAGTTATACGAAAACATTCTCCATGGCAAAGATGATGTTTTGTCCGAAATTTATCAAATTGCAGAATCTGTTGAAAAAAAACAGAGATTTGATAGCAAACAGAAGCCAGGAAATGTTCGATACTGTTGTTAAACTGCTCAATGATGAGCAAAACTCGATGTTAGCAGTTGGGGCAGCACATCTTTTTGGTAAATACGGACTTTTGGAAACATTCAAGGAAGCAGGTTATCCCGTCGTAAGGATTCATTTTAACAAATAATAATTCAAACTTACTTGAGAACACACCGACTTCCAAAACAGCGAAATCACCCAAAAAGGATTTGTTTATCAACAAAAAAGTCAACACCTTGTATTTTAAATACAAAATGTCGACTTTTCTTATATGGTGCGAGAGACGGGACTTGAACCCGTACGGTGTCACCACACGCCCCTCAAACGTGCGCGTCTGCCAGTTCCGCCACTCTCGCACGGCTTTTTTATTATAACTGACACCTCCGACGTTGTCAATATGGTTTTAATAAATTGTCGGAGAATTTGCGTTATGTCAACATAAAATACCTTTCATACTAAGGAAAAATAAAACTATTTCGTTTTATAAATAATATACACAAGATAATAACCGCGCCTTGATTAAACACTCTCCCTGTGGTATAATTTTCACGATATTTATAAAATATTTTATACAGAAGTGAGGCACCCTCAAAGGGCGATTTATTACGATGGAATACACGTTCTCTGCTAAACTTCAAAATCTTAAGCCCTCCGCAATACGTGAAATTTTTAAAAGCTTATCTGATCCGTCGATAATAGCGTTTGCAGCCGGAAACCCATCGCCGGAATCCTTCCCTGTTGAGGAGCTTGCCACGATTTCGGCGCAAATCTATAAAGATAATCCGATATCTGCGCTCCAGTACAGCAT
>JAAYLD010000056.1 GCA_012522015.1 Clostridiales bacterium | reverse complement strand
GCGATATATTATATGTTATAAATGATAATATCTCTTTTATCGGAGGATGTAATAATTTGCATACAAACTGACAAATAATTATATCGCTAGAAATCCATTTATAAAAAATACCCGATAAGTAAAAAGGAATCATTTTCATATGTATTTATACATATCGCTCCTTGATTTTATCTCCTACATGGGCGAGTATCCGTCGCTCATCGTCACAACAATTCTCACACTTGCCGTTATTCTTGTAAACGGATGGACTGACGCACCAAACGCAATTGCAACGTGCGTTTCGACACGTGCGATGCGCACAGGCCCCGCTATTTTCATGGCGGCTGTACTGAACTTCGCCGGCGTTTTTGTAATGACGCTCCTAAACCAGAAGGTCGCTGAAACAATATATAAAATGGTCGATTTTCGAGGCGATGCAAAGGAAGCTCTCACAGCCCTGTGCGCCGCTCTCATTGCTATTGCCACATGGGCGACTGCCGCTTGGCGTTTCGGCATACCGACAAGCGAAAGTCACGCTCTCATAGCCGGGCTTTCAGGTGCTGCCATTGCCCTTCAGGGAGGTTTTGGCGGCATAAACGGCGAGCAGTGGGTACTTGTAATATATGGCCTTGTACTATCGACCTTCCTCGGTTTCGCATCAGGTTTTATCATTGTGCGCTTGACCGAATTTATATGCCGCCGCATGAACCGCTACAAAACTGATCAATTCTTTGGGCGTGCGCAGGTAGTGGTGGCAGGAGGCATGGCTTTCATGCACGGCGCGCAGGATGGGCAGAAGTTTATCAGCGTTTTTTTGCTTGGTATGTTCCTTGCACGTGGGCAAAGCGAAGCGGAAATTGTTCAAATACCGATATGGCTGATGGTTATATGTGCGCTTGTGATGGGGCTTGGCACATCAATCGGCGGTTACAGAATTATTAAATCCGTCGGTCTTGATATGGTAAAGCTTGAAAAATACCAGGGCTTTTCAGCTGACCTTGCAGGTGCTGGCTGTCTACTATTATCGTCTGTAATCGGAATACCTGTATCCACAACGCATACAAAAACGACTGCTGTAATGGGCGTCGGAGCTTCGCGTAATATTAAAAATGTGAACTGGTCAATTGTTAAAGAGATGGTGCTTACTTGGGTGCTGACCTTCCCCGGATGTGGGCTTGTCGGTTTTCTGATGGCTAAGCTATTTATGCTAATATTCTAATAACCTAATACAGGAGGAAGTATATATATGTTAAGAAAAACCTCTTATAATTACTTTAATTTTTTCCGTGAAATGATTAAATATGGTCTTGACAGCGCAAAAATGCTTGAGAAAATCGTAAATGAGTATGATTATAACAATCTCTCGCTTTATAAAAGTGAAATGAAAAAGCTCGAGCACGCAGCCGACATGAAAAAGCACGAGATGATGAGGCATTTGATGAAGGAATTCCTACCCCCGATCGACCGCGAAGACATATCAGAGATAGCGCATGTGCTCGACGAAATATGTGACGCTATTGAAGAAGTTGTGCTTCTTTTATATATGTACGACATCAAAGCCTGCCGTGATGATGTCTCTGAGTTTATCATCATAATTAAAAAAGAATGCGAAAAGCTGAGCGAGCTTTTCCGTGATTTCGAAAACCACAAGCGCAATCGCGACAAGCTGCTTAACATAATCAAGGAAGTCAACACGATTGAAGAAGACGGAGACAGGTTCTACATCAATGTAATGAAAAAGCTTTTTGTTGAAAAAGCAAACGCAAAGGATATCGTCGCATGGCGTGATATATATAACTGCCTTGAAATATGCTGTGACTGCTGTGAAAAGGTAGCCGATGCCGTTGAGAACGTCATAATGAAATGCTTATGACGCTTCAGTTTCATATAAATATACCCGAGCATTCGCTCGGGTTGTTTTATTTATAATGTACTCTTACATCAATCGCAATGGTTTAATTGTAATTTATATAAATATTTTCAGCTTTTCGCGTATATTAAAAAAACAAGTTAGAATAGTCTGCTTCTGTTATTCTTCATTTTTAGAACCATATGGTATATGACAAAAATCCCTTTTCCCACATTTCTGCACTTAAATAAATAATCACTGTTTTTATGTGCGGTAAACATAGCTTGCCACAATCTGGGATAAAATGTGTGTCCACATGTCGGGCAAATATATTCATGCTTTGTGATTGCTCTTCCGTTAGTATAGAGAATTATAGCTGTGAGAATAATCACCGGAATAGCTATCACCCACCAGTGCACATCATAGGATTAATTACCTAAGTGCACCTCGCATGAGCAAAGCATTACACTCAGCAAAAGCATTTCTGTAAAGGTAATTAATTTTTTCATTGTGTGTCTCCATCAATTTATAAATGTTTGATTTATAATAAAGCTCTTTGTCGCGAAGGTTTAAAATTTGCTTTCGGATACGTAAGACTACATTCTCACAATTCGGTTTGATTATCGCTTTGATAAAAACAACTTATTCGGTCGTTCCATTAAAAATCCGATTTACCAGGATATCAACATAAATAAACGGAGACAGTGATAAAAGGAACAGATAATTTAGATTATTCATTAAAGCGAAAACTGTCTGCTATAATGCGCCATTATAAGATTGTCAATTAAAGTTTTGCCATTATCATTATTTTACCATGTTTAACACATCTTGTTCAAGCTTTTCTGCTTTAATGGCCGCTTTTTAGTCATCGTAATCGTCATCGTCGTCGCTTATACCGTCATCATAATCATAGCTGTCATAGATGTCATCATCATCTTCTTCAAGCATACTATAAAGAGCGAATTGAGCGAAATAATTTGTGTGTTCACTCTTTTTTTCATCTGACTCACCGCTGCTTTTGTCTTCGGGTTCGATTTCGTTATCGGCATCGGCATCACTACCCTCACCGCTCCCGCTGGCGTCAGTACCATCAGAAGCAAAAAGCGCATCAACCATCTCCGTAGCACGCGCAAGCGCTGCGTACGGCACATAAAACGAATAGTACTCATTTGCGTATCCAATTATGCCGGCAGATATACCATAACGAAACGCTTCTTTTTTGAGATATGGGATTTTCTCACGCCCAAGCACATCTTCAACCATGCTGGCCCAGATCGCTTCCTTTGTTGTGAGAAATACGGGATCATTGTCCTTCGGTGACACAAGCCGTTTTTTGCGACAGGAGGGGCATTTCTTTTTCTCACTTGTCAATATCATACATACGGGGCAGTAATTCATCTGTGCAACAGCCGCCTTTCTGTTTAGTATGTATAGGGGGAAATAAGTCTCCTTTTTATTATGCCTTTATTTTAGATTTGAGCGGCACCGGCTGATGTGGTTTTTCAGCAGACTATGGAAGTTTAAGAAATCGTACGGCGTTATCATATAAAATGCGTCGTCGTTCATCCTCTGTCATAGAGACAGCGAAAAAGCGCTTCAGCTCATCGTCAGCTGACACAACAGGATAATCAGTGCCAAACATAAGCCTTTCACATCCAAACTTGTCGATAAGATAACGCGCATACTCCGGCGTCATCGCCCAAAGAGCGCTTGATGTGTCGAACCAGACATTATCACGACCTCGAAGATACCTAATTGCTTCCTCCCATGACCTATATCCGCCAAAATGAGCTGCAACAACGGTCAACTTCGGGAACATATTAAGTATAGCTGCCAGCTTTCGCGGCTCACTGAACCTATACTGCGGCCTATCATCGCCCATATGAAGGTACAGCGGCAATCTCTTTGCCTCGAGCAGTGCGTAAAGCGGATACCATCTCTCATCGTCTATGTCAGCGCCCTGTATGTCCGGGTGCAGCTTGACACCACATAAGCCAAGAGATAAAGCATGATCAAGCTCCGACGCAAAATCTACCGTATCTTGATGCATAGCGGCAAAACCATGAACCTCAAACCCTGCGCTGCGCCCAACCGCCATATCATGCGCAATGCCTTCATTGACGTGACGAACCTGATGAGCATTTGTCGCAACACCAAGTAAAAGAAAGCCGGAAATCCCGGCGTCGCGGCAGTTTGACATAAGGTCTGATACCGTGCCGGTGCGCTCGACATGAAAATTATAAAAGTGTCCTAAGTTTTCGGCTGCTTTATCTGCTATCCTTTCGGGACACGTATGCGTGTGAATATCAAAGATTTTATACATTGTGACATCCAGTATGTTTTATATTACTTATATAGCGCGTGTAAAAGACACGCGCTTTTTTTATTTATTTTTTTCCGGGAAGCAGTGTGCAGGAAGCTGTGTTCCGCCTATAACATGGAAGTGGAGGTGCGGCACTGACTGACAGGCGTCAGGCCCGACGTTTGTAATGACGCGGTAACCGTTTATAGCGCCGCCAAGCTTCGCAATCTCAGGTATATGCTCAAATATGGCTGCTATTACACTGCTGTTTCCATGGGTGATGGCATCTGCCGACGGAATATGCTCTTTCGGTACAACAAGGACATGGCATGGCGCTTCCGGGTTAATATCGCGGAAAGCAATTATTTTGTCATCCTCGTAAACCTTGCTCGACGGTAATTCACCGGCTATGATTTTACAAAAAATGCAGTTCATAACGATACTCCCTTTTAAAAAATTATAATATGCAGTATTTTATAAGTCGGAGTAATATCAGAATAGAGTTGCAACATACATAGCGCAACTCTATTTATTTTTGCAATATTTGCTTACCTATTTATGTTTATTCCTCGATATCCCAGTTATGGAACACATTCTGAACGTCGTCGTTATCTTCGAGCACTTCAAGAAGGGTTTTCATCTTTTTTATGTCTTCCTCAGATGTCAGTGTTACATAGCTTGCAGGAACTTTTTCCTTTTCAGCGGAAACTACCGGGAAACCTGCTGCCTCAAGCGCCTCGCGTACTGCTGTTAGATCATTCGGTTCGGTAGCAATCTCAAAGCAATCATCGTCAGCGATAAAGTCGACAGCCCCTGCTTCAATTGCTACTTCCATGAGGGCATCTTCATCGACAGGCGTAGGCTTCGAGCCACGAACCTTCGGATCAGGTTCAAGCTCACGAGTAACAATAATTGTGCCGCGGTCGGTGAACATATAGCTAACGCAGCCGCTTGTGCCAAGGTTTCCACCGTATTTATCGAAGTAATGGCGCATCTCAGACGTTGTTCGGTTGCGGTTATCCGTCGTCGTATCCACTATGACAGCAACGCCGCCCGGGCCGTAGCCCTCGTAATAAATCTCCTCGTACACCGTGCCGTCTTCGCCTGTGGCTTTCTTCAGCATACGCTCAATATTTTCGTATGGAACATTGTTTGCCCTTGCTTTAGCTATAAGATCACGCAGCTTACCGTTTGATGCAGAATCGGCTCCGCCCTCGCGTATCGCTATGGCGATTTCCCTGCCTATCTTTGAAAAGATTTTCGCACGTTGTGCGTCCGTCTTTTCTTTTTTGTGCATTATATTTTTCCATTTACTATGTCCAGACATTTCCGATGTCCCCCCTCCCCTAATTAGAGGTAAGTGCCTTATATTTTTTCTGTTTTCTTAAGGCAAATCAAATCAAGCGCTGCGCCAAGAGTATTTTTAACTGCGCTTGTCAGGGCAAGCCTGAAGCGTACGGTTTTTTCATCTTTCGCAGTTAAAATCGGACAGTTGTGATAAAACCGGTTGAAGGCGGCGCATAAATCAAGTATATAACGTGTAACCACTGACGGCTCATAATCACGAATAGCAAAGTCAACAGCTTCACCGAAACGTGAGAGTGTGAAGAGTGTTTCTCTTTCCTCCGGCGTAGTTACCCCGCCGCAGGAGGTATCAGGTTCAATACCATCCGCGGTGGCTTTTCTCAGTATGCTGCATGTACGCGCATATGTGTACATAGCATACGGCCCTGTGTTGCCTTCAAAATTTAAAGCGTCGTCCATATTAAAGTTTATATCGCGTATGCGGTTGCTTGTAAGATAATAAAATACAATAGCTCCCACACCAACAGCTTCTGCTGTCGCTCTTTTTTCTTCACCCTCAAGCGCTGGGTTCTTCTCCGATATTATGTCGTACACCTTCTCTGTCGCAATGCGGAAGAGATCCTTTAACAAAACAACATTGCCTGTACGTGTTGCAAGCTTTTCACCATTGATACTGACAGTGCCATACGGTACGTGAACAAGCCTGTCAGCCCAGTCATAACCCATAAGCGATATGATGCGGAACAGCTGAGCGAAGTGTAAACATTGGGCCGATGAAGTTACATATATGCAGCGGTCGAAATGATATGTGTCGTAACGGTAGACAGCGGCGGCTATATCACGTGTCGTATAAAGCGTTGAGCCGTCGCTTTTCAATATCAAACATGGCGGCATATCGTATTCAGAGAGATCAACGATAGACGCGCCATTGTCAAGCTTTAACAGACTTGCCTCGCGCAGTTTTTCAATCTGCGCGTCCATTTTATCAATGTAAAAGCTCTCTCCGGCGTAGCTGTCAAATGTGATGCCGAGCTGCTTATATGTGATGTCATACTCCTTCATGCTGACATCGATGAACCAGCGCCAAAGTTTCAGGTTCTCTTCATCACCTGTCTCAAGCTTGTGGAATTCCTGTCTTGCTTCATCTTCAAGGGATTTGTCCACCTCAGCTTCTGCGTGGAATTTTACATAAAGCTCAACAAGTTCGTCAATGCCTCCACGCTCTATTACATCGCAGTCGCCCCAGCGCTTATAAGCGACTATCATCTTGCCAAACTGTGTTCCCCAATCGCCAAGATGATTTATGCTAATGCACTTATAACCTCGGTATTCAAACAGCTTTCTCAGCGAATGGCCAATTACAGTCGACCCAAGATGACCGACGTGAAACGGCTTTGCGACGTTTGGCGATGAATAGTCAAGTACTATTGTTTTTCCGGCGCCCTCGTCAGTAGCGCCGCATAATTCACCGCGCACTAATATATCGGGAAGGACGGTGCTTGTCAGATAATTATCGGAAACACGGAAGTTTAGGTAGCCGCCGGTTGGTTTCGCGCTTGATAGACAAGCTGGAAGCTTGTCAGCTGTCAGATACCTGCCAAGCGATGCGGCAATTTTGTCAGGGGATGTGCGCAAAGGGCGGCTCAAGCGGAAGCATGGCAGCGCAAGGTTACCCATTGAGGTGTCCGGTGGATATTCGAGGTATGACGCTAAATCTTGGGGTGTTATCTCTACCCCGGGATAAAGATCGTTTATAGCATGGGCAATAGCTATGCCCGTGTTTTCCTTAATTTTATTCATAATTTTGTCCGTACTATGGCATGGTTCTATATTATTTAAATTGGTTGGTCAAGGCGCATCTGTATATTAGCATGTTCAGCCTTATACCGTTCAACAAGTTTATTAATACGAGAAACAGGGTTAAGCAGCTCGCTGAGTGAATTATCATAGTTAAGAGTATCAATTATAAGCGAAACATATTTACACATATTGACTTCCTCATACCAGCTGCGTCTTTTAAGCTCTGGTGTGCGGTATATGAGGTTTGTTGTAAATACCTTTGTAAATACTCCCTCAGCATAGGCTCTGTCAAATGCCTCAGGTCCATTGCAGAAAAGACCGAATGAACAGAATACAAATACTCGTGCGGCCCCCTTAGCCTTTAGCTGGCGACACACGTCAATCATCGACTCACCTGTCGATATTATGTCCTCGACGACGATCACATCTTTACCGCGCACTTCACGTCCAAGATACTCATGAGCTTCAATCGGATTTCTGCCGTCGACAACCCTTGTATAGTCACGGCGCTTATAAAACATTCCGAGGTCAAGCCCTAAAACCGAGCTGTAATAAATACAGCGAGACATCGCACCTTCATCAGGAGAAATAATCATAAGGTCGTCGGGATGAAGCGAGATGTCCTGATAACAGCGCAAAAGTGCCTTTAACATCTGGTACGTCGGGTGAACATTTTCAAAGCCAGAGAGCGGTATGGCATTTTGCACGCGCGCATCATGCGCGTCAAATGTTATAATGTTCGCAACACCCATATTAACAAGCTCATGAAGCGCTTGTGCGCAGTCAAGTGATTCTCGTGCTGCGCGGCGATGCTGACGCCCTTCGTAAAGCATTGGCATAATGACAGTTATGCGTTTTGCTTTACCTCCGATAGCTCCTATAATACGCTTAAGATCCTGAAAGTGGTCGTCAGGGCTCATTGGGACGGTCATGCCATACATTTTAAATGTCACGCCGTAATTGAACATATCTGATATTATATAAACATCTCTACCGCGCAGCGTTTCATAAATTAGCCCCTTTGCTTCACCAGTTCCGAAACGTGGACATTCAGAGCGCACAATAAATGTGCGGTCTTCACCCTCACGGCATCTCCATTCGCGAAGGTATACGTCCACTTGTCTTGTGAAGTCCTCGCAGCCTTTCATTCCGATGATACTTAACTCACCGCTGAGCAAGTTGCCCATCGTATAATTACCCCCGTTTGCATCATCAATAATCCTTTCATTTATCACATGTGAGGCGGCATTGTATACCAGCCAGACAAATAATTATACCATATAAATGCTTATTTTGAAACCCTTTTTTGGCGTACACACATAACATATGTGAAATCGAATAAATTCCGCGTTGCTATGACGGCTTCTATATGTTATTATTATTGCAATAATTATCACTATAATGAAAGATCGGCTAACTTATTTGTCTATGAAGAAGCTTTTTACTTTTGTCGCTGTAAAATTATCACTGCTCGTCATCATTGCTACCTGCTCGGCAATATTCGCAAAACTCATTGCCATTATCTCTGATGGCAGCAAATCCGCTGTACTTGCGCAAACAACCGCGTCGGCTATTTTTTTCTTTGCTTTTGTTTATTATATCGGAACTCAAATAAAAGCCCCGCCTGAGGCACAAGACGGCACTGCCGACGCTTCTTATTATTTAGTATTCACACTCAAAGAAGCTTCCATATATGCAGTTTTCCTTCTGCCGGTGACGGTATATCTTTATCTTGCCCCTGATGTAACATCAACTTTCGATAAAATCTTATATTATTTTTGTCTGCCTCACTCATTTTTTGAGAAGCTTGGTGTCGGTGCCGCAGTAAATTTCGCCGCTATGATAATATTGTTTGCTATCGTTTCATATACATCTCACAAAGCCGGTGTCAGGCGCGCACGGAAGCTTGCTTTATCGTCGGCAGAAGAACCTAAAATAGAGGTCAGCGATATAAACAAAGCAAGGTATGACGATATTTCTGACAATGACGACGCAGATAACGCTGATGCTGACACCACAAAAACAGAAGAATAATAAATAGACACAATTATTATACAATAATAATATTGAAAATAATAAACCACCTGTATTAGATTAATCCGGCGGTTTTTATTATGAATATTATTGCAAACAAAGTAAAAAGGCACATAGCTGTTGATACAAGCAGTATTTGCCCTGCAAGCTCTGCGTCGCTTTTCATGTTTTTTGCCATAATGTAGCTTGTTATAGCTGTGGGTGCGCCGAACAGGATAAAAACAGCTATTATGCGCTCACCGCGAAATCCGAGCGCTGCAGCTGTTGTTATAGCGATGGCAGGAACAATTATGGTCTTGCATATTGACGCAACAACGGCAGTGCTGATTTTGCCACGAAAGCCTTCTTTAGTAATGCCCGCGCCAAGACTAATGACTGCCATTGCATATACGGTGTCAGCAAGTCTTTCCGTGGTGCGCACCACAAACGACGGCAGCTCAATACCCGCTTTTGCACGCAAAAGCGCGAATGCCAAGCCTAACAGAGATGATATAATGAGTGGATTTGTTGCCACTGAACGGGCAATTAATAATGCTGCCGTCCCCGGGCTTTGCTTTTCACCCTTTGGGGCAAAAACAGAAAGCGTTATAACAGCAAGCGCGTTAAAGAGCACTATCGCAAACGGCATGATAAGCAAAACTGACTTTGCTCCGCCCTCCCCCGCAAGGCTTTCAGCTACGGGGACACCAAGAATCGCAAAATTCGAGCGGGAAATCCCCTGTATTACAGCGCCGCGCCGAGCGTTATCCTTGATTATAAGCGGGACGATGACAAAAACTAAAAGAGTTATTACCACAATTCCGGCGCAGCAAAAAACTACGAGCGTAAAATCGGACAGTTCGCTGATGTCGCACCCAGAAATTTCGGAAAAAAGCATTGCAGGGAGCGCAATTTTAAATATAAACCTATCAATATCAGCAAAAAATTCGGCTTTGAACACACGTCTGCGCAGGAAAAAGCCAAGAGCTGTGAAAATTAAAAGAGGTAAGATGGCATTTGCGCTGAATATGAAATTATCAAGCAGACCATCTCACCTCCGGTGCCGCAATAAATAAATGCGGTATTATTTATTTTATTTATAACCTTCAAATGATATCTTCACACTCTCTCAGACAGTACGTTACGCTCATAACGGCGCACTTCATCAAGCCATTCGCCGCCCGCCGGTACACCGCAAATCTCACAGTAGCGTTCCCATACGTCGACAAACGGAAGCGTTTTGCATTCCTCCATGAGGGCAAGGCGCGATGTAAAATCCCCCTCAAGCTCATATTTGCGGAGAAGAGCCGACGGCTCAAGCGCCGCATAAAGTAGCGCTTTTTGCATGCTTCGCGCGCCGATTACCCATGCCGCAACACGGTTTATCGACGCATCAAAAAAATCAAGCCCGATATGAACGCGTTTTTCAAAGCCGCCGCGCAGTATTTCTCTTGCTATTGCGCGGAGCTCGTCGTCAAATATAACAACATGGTCGCTGTCCCAGCGTACGGGGCGCGATACATGGAGCAGTATTTCGTCTATAAACTGAAGGATGGCGCTGATTTTATCCGACACATATTCTGTCGGATGGTAATGCCCCGCGTCAAGCGTCAACAGCTTGCCGCGTGAGATAGCGTAACACATATAGAAGTCGTTGCTTCCGACGGTAAAGCTCTCAGCGCCAATGCCGAACACCTTTCCCTCAACGGCGTCTTTGTTGTATTCTTTCGATATATTTTCCGCAAAAATACGGTCGAGCGAATCTTTCAGGCGCTCACGAGCGCCGGCCATATCGGCTGGCGTATCCTTTGAACCGTCAGGTACCCATATGTTTGTAATAACAGTGTCTTTTAGCTTACGGCCTATGTATTCGCCTATTTTACGGCAGCGGGTGCAGTGTTCTACCCAAAAATCGCGGACAGCAGCATCAGGTGACGAAAGCGTAAGCCCGCCCTCGCTCATCGGATGTGAAAAGCATGTCGGGTTGAAGTCAATGCCAAGCCCGCGAACGCGTACCCAGTCAATCCATGAGTCGAAATGCTGCGGGGCAATTTCATTTCTCTCGACGTGAGCGCCGCCGTTGTCAAGATATATTGCATGAAGGTTTATCCTTTTAGCTCCCGGTATGAGCTTTGCGGCAACGTCAAAGTCGTCGCGCAACTCATCTACCGTGCGGGCGCGTCCGGGATAATTGCCCGTTGCCATGATACCTCCGGAGAGCGCACGATCCGGATCCTCAAAACCGCGAACGTCGTCCCCCTGCCAACAGTTGATTGAAATAGGAATTTCGGCTACCCGATTGATCGCCGCTTCTGTGTCGACTCCGTAATATGCGTATTTTTCCCTTGCTACCTCATAGCTCATATATAAATGCCTCCTATTTCCGTTTTATAATATCAAGAAAATATGCGTACGCGTCATCCCATGCACCCGAGGTGCTTTTATCAGGCTCATATGCTCTCGTTTCAAATGAACGTGAGATTACCTCACGTGCTTCGGTTATGTCCTTTAGTTCACCGGCGGCAATAAGCTGCACTGCTATGTTACCGGTAGCTGTTGCTTCAACAGGGCCGACTACGACAGGTGTGCCTGTTGCGTCCGCTGCCAAGCGGGACAGCGGCTCCTCGCGGACACCGCCGCCGACAATGTGAATGTGAGGAAATTCGTGTCCGGTGAGTGATTTCACTTCTGATAAAGTGTAGCGGTAACGCAAAGCAAGCGAATCAAATATGCACCGGACAATCTCGCCCGGCGTCTCGGGCGTACCCTGCCCCGTCTCGCGGCAAAACTCTGCAATTCTCCTCGGCATATCGCCCGGCGCTGTGAAACGGGCGTCATCCGGGTCGATTATATGCTTTAGCGGCTTTGATGCCATGGCAAGCTCGGAAAGCTCGTCATAGCTATATTTTTTACCTTCTCGCTCCCACTGCCGCTTTGATTCCTGCTCAAGCCACAGCCCTGCAATATTCTTTAAAAACCGTATTGTGCCGCCGGCGCCACCCTCATTTGTAAAGCCTGCGCTTCGCGTCGCGTCGCTTATAAGCGGCGATGAAAGCTCGGTGCCGAGCAGGCTCCATGTACCGCTGCTGATGTATGCGAAGCTTTTATCCTTTGCCGGAACGGAGAGAACGGCGGACGCCGTGTCGTGCGACGCGCATCTGATGGCGCGGATACCGCTTAAACCGACGGCGGCAGCCACTTGATCTTTAAGAGGGACAGCCTCCGCCCCCGGTTCCGTTATCGGTGCAAAGAGTGTATCTTTAATCCCAAGTTTGTGTAAAATATCACGCGCTATCGTGCGGGTTTTGGAATCTAATATGGCGCCGGTTGACGCTATCGTATACTCGCAGCCGATACTGCCAGTGAGGAAATAGAAGAAAAGATCCGGCATGAAAAGCATTTTGTCCGCCGCCGCCACTATGTGTGGGTCTCGGGTTACGTCGCAGTAAAGCTGGTATATAGTGTTAAACTGCAAATCTTGTATGCCGGTCACGCCGTATAGTTTCCCCCACGGCACAACACCAAACACCTCACGCTGGATATTGTCACACCGGCTGTCGCGGTAATGCACGGGGTTTGCAAGCAAATGACCGTTTTTATCTATGTAGCCGTAGTCAACGCCCCATGTGTCAATGCCGATGCTTGATACTCCGCCAAGGGAAGCGCATTTTGACAGCGCATTTAAAATTTCCATGTAAAGGGCTGGGGCATCCCACGTAAGCCTTCCGGCAAGCTCGACGGAGTTGTTTGCGAAGCGATGCACCTCGGTAAGAGACAACCTCTCGCCATCGAAGGTGCCGATGATACCGCGTCCGCTCGACGCGCCAAAATCCATAGCTAAGGCTTTATATCCTGACACTTCATACCTCCGCTGATGTTAATATTTTACACAAACTATTAGGTAGAACAATCAATTATTTATGCTCTTGCAGTTTCAATCGAACGGCGCAGAGCAGAAACGGCGGCGTCAAACGCTTCTTCCGCGCTTCTGTACGCATTTTTAATTTTTGTGCGCTCGCCGTGTTCCAGCGCATCAAGCCCGCGGAAGACGCGCAGATGAGGCTCAAGCGTCAATATAACCTCGCCGTCGCGCTTATCAAGCTCGGCAAGTGTTTCAGGTATGCAACCAACTCCCTCACCCGCCACAACGACGGCACCGCTCTTTTCAGCGTCCTTTATGTGTAAATATGTAATGTGATCCTTCAATAGCTCATACGCCGCGGGATACGGCTCACAGCCGCTCTGGATGAAGTTCGCATGGTCAAAAACACATCCCATACGCCCACTGAAGTACTCTGCAAGATCAAGGCAGCGCTCGGGTGTTTCCCCGTATATGCCTTTTTCGTTTTCGTGGCAGTATAAAACGCCCGCCCCTTCGCATATTTCTATCATTTCGTCAAGATATTCAAGCACGCGCGAGCGCGCAGCCGCAGGATTTTCAGATGTGCCGTAGAAGCTGAATCCGCGTATACGCCCGCACTCCATGATATTTGCTATCTCGCATATATGGCGCGTCAGTTCCATATGCGACCTTATATCGCCGTTTATGTCTATCTTCCCAAGCGGCGAGCCGACAGCCGATAGCTTTATTCCCGCATCGTCCAGCTTTTTCTTAACTTCTTTTGCTTCCCCGGGAGTCAGATCCGCCACATTTTTACCGTCAACACCACGCAGCTCTATAAGGTCAATGCCAAACTTAGTAAGTCCCTCAATCTGACGGTCGAGCGAGGGCGAATATTCATCAGCAAATGCGCTTATTCTAAAAACAGCCATCTGCTATGCCATCCTTTCGTATGTTTTTTTATGTTTTACTCTCGGAACTCCGGGTATCTCTTCATAAGGTTTTCGTAGCTTATCCTCATGCTGTCGAAAACGTCCATAAATACATAGTCCTGCTCAATCATGTGCCACTTCACGCCGGCTTTGAGCGAGGCGGATATTATTGCATCAAAGTTAATGTTGCCCGTCAGCGCTTCCGTCATGACAACTCTGTCGCCGCGAACAGTCATATCCTTCAGGTGCGTTGCAAAAATCCTGTCGCCGTGACGGCTGATGTAGTCAGCGGGGTCAATTCCGGCGGCTTGAGCCCAATATACGTCGAATGTGAACATCACCGTCTCTGGATCCGTTATCTCCATCAGCATATCAAGCGCTGTTTTCCCATCGAAGCGCTCAAACTCAAAGCTGTGATTGTGGTAGAGGAACTTCTTGCCGGCTGCAGCTATTTTTTCAACGGCTGGCGCAATATCAAGGGCAAAAGCGGCGAAGCCGCCCTGCGTGTGCGGATACATATTGCCGATTCCGCCTATTCCAATGGCATCGCAGCCAAAAGCGTCATGCTCGGCAATAACAGCGTCTGTTTCCTCGATAATGCGCTTAAGTGACGTGTGCGTTAAAACGCACTTAACGCCATAGGTTTCGACAGCTTCGGCTATGACATCTGGCGTGACGGTCGGCCCGACGCCCGATACCTGCATATAACGGTAGCCAATTTCAGCAAGACGCCCTACCGTTTCGAGGAACATTTCCTTATCCTTTGTTTTTTCGCGCACCGTATAAAGCTGCGCTCCGAGATGTATTTTCCCCATCGTATAATTCCTCCGATGCAATTATATTATTTCAGCATTTACTTCAGCTCAACGATAGTAACGCCCGTATCTCCCTCGCCGTACGCACCAAGTCTAAACGACGATATGCGTGAGTCTGACTTCATGAAGTTATGCAGGGCGTTTCGCAACGCCCCCGTACCCTTTCCGTGAATAATTCGGACAGTCCTTACTCCGGCAAGTATGGCTTCATCAAGGTATGAGTCAACGGCGAACCAGCCGTCCTCGGCCGTATAACCTCGTATGTCAAGCTCCGGCTTGAAATTTAACGTCCCACGCTTGTATTCCACTGTGGGTGCTGTTATGCTTTTGCCGATTTGCTTGTCTTTTTCTTTTGATGCAGCGCTACTTGGCGCGAGTCTCAGCTTCGATACTTTTGTCCTCGTCGTGATGCCACCGCTTTTAACTGTCACATTGCCTGATTTATCGGGCGGGTCAATCACGACAGCCCGGACACTGGTGCCTATGATTATAACTTCATCACCCTCGCGAAGCTCCCGCTGCGGCATGTCACCTAAACTGCCCTCATCCTCGTACGGGTCTGGCTCTTCAAGAAGTGATTCGTCTGCCTTAAGCCGCTCGCGTATTGCCTTTCTTGCTTCAGCCAACGCGCGGCCAAGATTTTCACTATCGCGTTCCTTTTTGACCTTTTCAAGCTGCGCCATTATATAATCGCTTGACGCACGCGCGCTGATTATAAGTTTCCGTGCGCGTTTTATAGCGCGTTCCTCTTCCTTCTTAGAATTGGCAAGACGCTCACGCAGCTTCTCCTCGGCGCTTTCTTTAAAGCGTTCGTATTCTTCGCGCAAACGACGCGCTTCATCACGCTCGCGCTCCATTTCGACTCGCGCTGCGTCAAGCTTTGCGATGACTTCCTCGAAATCGCGTCCCGTGCCGCCCATAAGCTCTCTTGCACGTTCGACAATGCGGTCGAGAAGCCCAAGACGCGTCGATATCGCAAATGCGTTCGATTTCCCCGGCGCACCCATTATAAGTCTGTATGTCGGGCGGAGGGACTCAACATCAAATTCACATGCTGCATTGCAAACGCCGGGCGTGTTGAGCGCATACGCTTTAATTTCCGCATAGTGCGTCGTGACGGCAGTCAGCGAACGGCGGCTGCGAAGCTCCTCAATTATAGCTATGGCAAGCGCAGCGCCTTCAACAGGGTCAGTCCCGGCGCAAAGCTCATCAAGCAGCACAAGCGAACGCTCGCCAGCGCCGGATATTATATCAACGATGTTCGACATGCTCGACGAAAACGTCGAAAGCGACATCTCTATGCTTTGCTCATCGCCTATATCGGCTAAAATCTCATCAAAAACGCAAATGGTCGAATCAGAATGAGCGGGTATTTGTAGCCCCGCCTGCGCCATAAGTGCGAAAAGGCCAATCGTTTTAAGCGCAACCGTCTTACCGCCGGTGTTCGGGCCTGTTATTATGAGCGTATCGAACTCCTCGCCAAGAGATACGCTGATGGGAACACACGTGTCCTTGTCAAGCAGCGGATGCCGCGCCTTAACAAGCGAAAGTTCACGCTTTTCGGTGATTTTCGGCTGCGACGCCCGCATCCTGTATGAAAGCTCGGCACACGTGAATGCGAAAGCAAGTTCTGTTATTATGCGGTAGTTGCTGCGCAATGTATTTGCCGCGCTGGCAACATTGGCTGAAAGCTCGACAAGTATCCGCTCAATTTCATGAGCTTCCCTGCTCTCAAGCAACCGCAGTTCGTTGTTTGCTTCAACAACAGCCATCGGCTCGATGAAAACAGTCGCACCGGAAGCTGATGTGTCATGTATGAGACCGTTTATTTCGTTTTTATGTTCGATTTTCACCGGAACGACATATCGTCCGGCACGCTGTGTGACAATATTTTCCTGGAGTATCTTTGAGTACTCGCCTGATGTGTATTTCTGTAAAATTTCGCGTATGCGTGAGTTTGTGATGCGGATTTTACGGCGTATGTTGGCAAGTTCCGGGCTTGCCTCATCCGCTATCATATCTTCAGACAATACGGTGCGATATATTCTCTCCTCAAGATATCTGTTAGGGGTGAGAAGGTTAAAAAGTTCATCAAGCGACGTTTCAAATGTATCCTCCGAGATATACCCGGCAAGTCTGCGTGCAGTCCGCAGAACATTTGCGCATGAGAGAAGCTCTGCGTTTGTGAGCACAGCTCCCTTTTCAGCTCGCTCAACAGAGGCGCTTATGTCTATGACACCGCCGAACGACGGCATTCCTTTTATATCCATAAGCCGCTTAGCGTCGGCTGTCCGACGCTGGCGGCTTAGCACAACGGAATAATTGTTCGTCGGCATAAGCGAAAGCGCCGTCATCTTTGCGCCTTCAGTCGGCGCGCAGTCGGCGAGCATATTGATTATCATGTCATATTCAAGCGTTCTTATCGCTCGTTCAATATTGTACATTTTTCTATTATAATTCAGTTCTTCCGTAGTTAGTCACGCTCAGATAAGCTTTTATAAAACAAAAGTGTACGAAAACTGCAGCCGAGCTGATGTAAAAGATATCGCTCAGCGGTGTCACCAAAGCTTATCATCGCGTCATCAGTAAGTGTAAACGACAAAAATTTCGCAATATCAGCACTACTTGTATACCGCATCGCGTAGAGAATTTCCGGGGTCACAATAGATACAGGGCGCTGGTAACCACCCCGTGCCTCATATGAACCGCCGTTGCCGTCAGTATCTTTTTCGATTGACGGGCGCTTAGCCATGCAATCTGGGCACACAAGGTTTCCTTCAATTATTTCAAGGTAAAATAGCGGCGCTTCCTTCGCACCGCAAACACTGCAGCATGAAAGATCCGGACACATCCCCAAAACGGCGGCACAGCGCAGCTCAAACGCCGCTTTAATTAAAGGTATCGGCTTTTTTCCGGATGATGTCGCATACAGTGTGTTGAGCACAAGGCGAAGCAGCTCAACATCCCCACTTTCCTCGACTGAGACATGCTCTGCAACTTCACACACATACGAAGCAAAGGCAAGACGCACTATGTCGCCGCGCAGGCCAAAAAAGCTCTCTATCAGCTCCGAATCGGATATATAGGGATATATGCTTTTACTTTTTACAAGAGTAAATGACGCATAACAAAACTGCTGAGTTGACGCCATATGGCGATTGCGCAGCGATCGCACACCGCGCCCGCTGACTGTCATTTTCCCGCGCTCGGCGGTGAGAAGTGTTAAGAGCTTATCGTTGTCGCCAACAGGCGTCTCACGCAGCACAAGTCCTTTTACGGTCAGCCTTTCCATCGCGTCAGTTAAGATCCTTTATGTTATAACCGAATTCTCTTAAATTAAAATTGTTGTCGCGCCAGCCGCTTTTTACCTTAACCCAAAGGTTGAGATAAACTTTAACACCGAAGAAGCGCTCAAGATCTTCACGCGCATACGTGCCGATTCGCTTCAACATTTCGCCGTTTTTTCCGATGATTATGGCTTTATGCGACTTTTTTTCGCAGTAAATCTCAGCGCGGATCGAGATGAGCGTTTCTTCATCTTTAAACTCTTCTATAACGACAGCAACACCGTGCGGTATCTCATCTGATAGAAGACGCAGTATCTTTTCGCGTATGACTTCGGCTGCATACTGACGCTCCGTCTGATCCGTCACCTCATCACCCGGGAAATACCACGGGCTTTCATAAAGGAATTTTGACGCTTCGTCAAGCACATCGGAAATTCCGGTGCCTTTAATGGCAGACGTCGGAACGAAAGCATCAAAATCATGCACGGCAGCGTAAGCCTTGATTGATTCGGCAAGAGCAACCGGTGTTATCTTATCAATCTTATTTAAAACAAGTATTGAGGGGAGTTTTGCTGATTTTATTCGCTCAATTATCGATAGTTCAATCTCGCCGGGGGCTCGTCCCGCTTCAGCGATGAGTATAACGGCATCACAGCCACCGATTGAGCTGACAGCACTTTTCAGCATATAGCTGCCAAGCATCGTCTTTGGGTTGTGTATGCCCGGCGTGTCGAGAAAAACGAACTGATCATCGCCGCGTGTCAGTATGCCTGTTATTCTGTTTCGAGTCGTCTGCGGCTTTGACGAAACGATAGCTACTTTCTCACCGAGCATTGCGTTAAGAAGCGTAGATTTGCCCACATTAGGGCGTCCAACTATTGATATAAATGCTGTTTTCGTCATTATATTTTTCTGTTCCGTTTCAATTTTTGTTGTTGCTTTGTTTTTGGGTGTTACCGTGTGTTGTTTGCCATCTCAATTACCGTTTCAGCCTTCGCTTCTATTATCACTATCATTGTCATCTGCATTATCTATGTCACGAGAGATCTCTTTCACCTCAAGCGAGAGAATTTTCATAATGTCTCTTTGCTTTTGGCGCATAATAAGCTCATCTTTAACACTGTTTTCATGGTCATAACCAAGCAAATGAAGCACAGAATGAACACATAAAAAAGCAAGCTCACGCTCAAATGTATATCCAAACAAATGAGCCTGATAATCGGCACGTTCCGCTGAAATAATAATATCGCCAAGCAGCACAAAGCCGCG
>JAAYLD010000055.1 GCA_012522015.1 Clostridiales bacterium | reverse complement strand
GACTGGGAAACACCTGTCAGGATGCTTGATCGTCCCGGCATAACACTTGATACGACGCACTTTACCGCTAATAATGCCGACTATGTTGTGTGGTCGGAGCGTTATTACATCGGCTCCCCTCTTGATTCCGGTTCAATGCTTTATATAGCGAAAATCAATCAGGCTGAACCGTCAGAGCTGTTAAGCGAGCCGGTACTCTTATCAAGGCCCCTTTACGGCTGGGAAAATCAGTCCGGAACAATCAATAATGAAGGCCCTTATCCGCTAATTTTAGGAAACCGCATTTACCTTGCGTATTCAGGCGGCTCCGCAGGCAGTTATTCTTACGTTGTCGGTTACCTCATGGCGGATGTTAATGCTGATCTTCTTAATCCTGCAAGCTGGACAAAAACTCCCACGCCTGTTTTGTCTGCATTTGCAACAGAAAAAGAAGAAGGCCCGGGGCACTGCTCCTTCTTCACCGAAAACGGTGAAATATATGTCGCTTACCACGCCGAGCGTCCGGGTGAGCCCGGCCGCCGTAATACGGCAATTAGAAAAGTTGTTATAAATGAGTTTGGATTTCCGCTTCTTAATGTTGTTGAAATAGAGGAGATGTAATATGGGACGCATAACGATTGATGGTAAAAAAATAATATTCCAAAGAAAAGATGAGGTCATGGTAATTGAGCCTTGGGGCAACAACTGTATCAGAGTCAGAAGCACACGCAACTCGAGGGTGTCTGACGAAAAATGGACAGTTCTTGATCCCACTGAAGACAACGCAATCGTTGAAGGCGATGAATCGAGGGCAACTATCAAAAATGGCTGTATCAGCGTCAGCATCTGGCGCGGCGGTGGCGTCACTTTTTATAAAAATGATAAGGGAATTCTCCGCTCGAAATATGAAGGCGATTATCAAACCTGCTACCAGCACATTGAGGGCGATCACTACCGCATTAAAGTGATATTTGAACCAAATGAAGGCGAGCACTTCTATGGTCTCGGGCAGGAGCAGGAAGCCTTCTTCGACAGAAAAGGAACAACATCGGAGATAATCCACTATAACACAAAATCATCTCTTCCTGTTTACTATTCGTCACTTGGTTACGGATTCTTTTGGAACAACCCCGCGCCCGGCAGATGTGAGCTTACAAAAAACCACACGATGTTCGTAGCTGACAGCGCTTATCAGGCGGACTACTTTGTTTTTGCAGGGGAAACACCCGCCGAAACAATGAAAGTTTACTGCAACCTGACGGGATATCCGTCAAAATTCCCGCGCTGGGCAGCAGGTTTCTGGCAGTGCAAACTGCGTTACGAAAGCCAGGATGAAGTCTTAGAAGTAGCACGCGAATACAAGCGCCGCGGCATTCCAATCGATGCTATTGTAATTGACTATTTCCACTGGACTGAACAGGGCGAATGGAAGTTTGACCCTAAATACTGGCCCGATCCTAAGGCTATGGTCGATGAGCTAAACGAAATGGGCATCAAGTGTATCGTTTCCATCTGGCCGACAATTAATCCGAAGAGCGAAAACTACCGTTATATGAGCGAAGCAAATATGCTTGTGCGCACTGAAAACGGTCAGTATGGAATCTTTGACTTCTACGGTCAGCAGACGTTCATTGACGTTATGAATCCTGCCACACGTGAGTTCGTATGGAATAAAGTAAAGCAAAATTATTTTAGCTACGGCATTAAGAACTTCTGGCTTGACGAAGCTGAACCTGAAGTTCACCCGCAGAACCCGGGACACCTCAAGTATTACCTTGGGAATGGCGCTCAAGTAGCACAGCTTTATCCCTTCTATTACGTTAAAGCCTTCTATGAAGGTCTCAAGCAGGAAGGTGAGGATGAGATTATTCTGCTTGTTCGCGCATGCTACCCGGGAAGCCAGAGATATGGTGCTCTTTGCTGGAATGGTGACATCCTCTCGTCATTCCGTAATCTAAAAATGAGCATTATAAACGGCCTTTCAATGGCAATGTGCGGAATTCCGTGGTGGAACTCCGACATCGGCGGCTTCTTCAGCGGAGATATTGAAAGCGATTACTTCCGCGAACTTATCGTAAGATGGTTCCAGTTTGGCGTTTTCTGCCCTGTAATGAGACTTCACGGTTCAAGGCGCCGCGAATCAACATATAAATACCGTCACCCTGGAATAATTGAGCCGAGCAACGGTGCAAACGAGCTTTGGAGTTTCGGAGAGAAGGTTTACCCGATACTAAAATCCCTCATTGAGCTTCGCTGCCGTCTCAGAGACTACACATGCAAGTATATGGATATTGCATCCGAAACCGGTGCGCCTATTATGCGCCCGATGTTCTGGGACTACTACGATGATGAATATACTTATACTCTTGAGGATCAGTATATGTATGGCGAAGACATCCTCTTTGCGCCAATTTATGAGCAAGGCTGCACAGAGCGTGATGTTTACCTTCCTAAGGGTGAATGGATAGATGTCCGCACACGCGAGGTGGTGAGCGGCGGCCGCACGATTAGGTGCCACGCTGAAATTGACGAGTTTATCGCCTTTGTCAAGGCAGGAAGCGATGTAATTAACTGCTTCTAAACAGTAGCCTTATATGACACTGCAAAAACGCAATAAAATAATACCGCCGGTTTTCAAAATCGGCGGTATTTATTTTTTGTTTATTAATAAAGCTTTGCTCCTGCTGGAATGTTGTCATTAACCATTATAAGATGGAGCTTCTCTTTTCCGTCTTCTTTATATGAAGCGGAAAGAAGCATGCCGCAGGAATCAATCCCCATTATGCGGCGAGGCGGCAGATCTACGATGGCAATGAGGGTCTTTCCAATAAGCTGCTCTGGTTCATAAAACTCGCGAATGCCGCTTAAGATGATCCTGTCTTTGCCTGTGCCGTCGTCAAGCGTGAACTTTAAGAGCTTCTTTGATTTCGGCACTGCTTCACACTCAAGAACCTTTACTGCCCTGAAATCGAACTTTGAGAATGTATCAAAATCAACACTTTCTGTAAAGAGTTCTTTGATTTCAACCTTTGAAAGGTCAATTTTCTCTGTGATGACAGGCGCGGCGTCAACAGAAGCGTTTACACCCTTCTTTTCGACCCTAACTTCCGGTCTGTTGTCCTTCTTGCCTGCGTCAAGCGGCTTCATCGTCGGGAACAGCAGCACATCGCGGATTGATGGGCTGTCTGTCAAGAGCATTACAAGCCTGTCCACACCAAATCCGAGACCACCAGTCGGAGGCATGCCGTATTCAAGCGCAGTTATAAAGTCTTCATCGACCTTAGCTGTACTGTTCGGGTCTTCGGCATGCTTTGCTGCTACCTGACGCTCAAAGCGCTCACGCTGATCAATCGGATCGTTCAGCTCAGAGAAAGCATTTCCATATTCCCCGCCGCAGATGAAATACTCAAAGCGCTGCGTGAAGGCAGGATCGTCCTTGCAACGCTTTGCAAGCGGGCTGTTTTCAATCGGATAATTGTATATGATTGTCGGCTGTATTAACTTATCCTCAACAAAGGCATCGAACAGCTCAAGAAGCACTGTTCCCTTTGTCGCATCATCCGGTACTGTTATGCCGGCCACTGTTGCTGACTTGCGCGCGTCAGCATCGTCTGCCCATGCGTAATAATCGATTCCTGTATGCTTTTTAACGGCCTCGACCATTGTAAGGCGTTCCCAATGACCGAGGTCAACTTCTACGCCCTGATATGTTATAACGCGAGAACCGCACACGCGCTCGGCAAGATACGGATAAAGTTCCGTGACAATGCCCATCATGCCGAAATAATCTGTGTATGCCTGATATAGCTCAACTGACGTAAACTCGGGGTTGTGGCGCGTGTCCATTCCCTCGTTGCGGAATATCCTGCCGACCTCATAAACGCGGTCGAATCCGCCGACAATAAGACGCTTTAGGTAAAGCTCCGTTTCAATACGCAAAAACATGTCTATGCCAAGCGTGTTGTGGTGCGTTTTAAATGGGCGTGCTGCAGCGCCTATCTCATGTGTCGTGAGTATCGGCGTGTCAACCTCAATGAACCCACGAGCGTTAAGAAAATTGCGTATTTCATTAATAATAAGCGTTCGCTTAATAAATGTATCCTTAACATTAGGATTCATTATAAGGTCAAGATAGCGCTGCCTATAACGCATGTCAGTATCACGCAGACCGTGGAATTTCTCCGGCAGCGGCAGAAGCGACTTTGTAAGAAGCTCTATTTCGTATACATGTACGGAAATTTCCCCGCGTCTTGTGCGGAAAACAACCCCCGTTACACCTATGATATCGCCAATATCCCACTTTTTATATGCATTAAAGGTTTCTTCACCTATATCGTTTAAACGTATATAGCACTGTATCCTGCCACGTCCGTCGGCAACATCAATGAAATTTGCTTTGCCCATGTCCCGACGGCTCATCATACGCCCCGCTATGCGAACCGTTTTACCTTCCAGCTCATCAAAGTGATTTATTATATCGGTTGTGTACGTATCAAAATCAAATCGTACTTTTTCATACGGGTTCTGTCCCGCGTCAATAAGCGCTGCAAGCTTTTCGCGGTGTATGCGTAATATATCGGATAGTGCTTCTTCCTCTGTTATGTTTTGCCTGTTAATCTCTGTGCTTTCAGCGGCGTTTATAATGCCGTTCTCATTCATTTTACCTTATCCTTGAACTTATATCTTTTTTCTTCTTTAGTATTTTCATTAACTTATTAATTTTTTACCTATGCTTAATATCGTTATTTGGCCATGATATTTCGATAATTTTTAACTTAAGCTCTCCTCCCGGAGTGTCAACGCTTACAATATCGCTCTTTTTTGCTCCAAGGAGCGCCGAACCAATTGGCGATTGGTCAGATATGTTTCCAAGGAGCGGGTTTGCCTCGTTTGAACCAACGATATTGTATTCAAGTTCTTCATTGTATGTCATGTCATATACGCGAACACTGGCTCCAACATGAACGGTGTCAACGTCGATGTCCTTTTCTGTAACGACTTGAGCACCTCTTATAAGCTCCTCAAGCTCATTTATTCTGGCTTCAACTTTCGCTTGCTCGTTTTTAGCCTCATCATATTCGCTGTTTTCAGACAGGTCTCCATAGGAACGCGCTTGCGCGAGTGTGTCCTTAACCTCCTGACGGCGGATGTTTTTTAGGTATTCATACTCGTCAACAAGACTCTTATACCCTTCTTCGGTGTATAATTTCTTCCTCGTGGTTTCCTTGTCTTTTGCCATATGGACTTACCTCTTAGCCTATTATTAATCACCTGAATTGAGAACGCTTATCGCTTTTTGAAGCTGATTGTCTTCCTCATCTGATATTTTATATATGCTGATGCCCGAAAGCGCCTCGTCAAGTTCTACTATGATATCCGGTGTTATGCCGACACCCTCGTAATTGTCAGAATATGGTGGACTGTAAAGCTTATACGAAATGCTGACGGCATCACCGTCTTTTAGTAGCTTTATTGTTTGTACGGTACCCTTGCCATATGTTCGTGTGCCCACGATTTTTGCAAGACCATAATCCTTTATAGCTGATGTGAACAGCTCCCCTGCACTTGCTGTGCTCCCATTGACGAGCACAACAAAATCCATGTCAAGATATGACTTATCCGAATATTTAATATCGACATTGCCCTTGTTATCAATGAGTCTGACAATCGGACCTTCGGGCAGGATATAATCAAGCACATCAACAACAGATGTCAAAAGACCGCCGGGATTATACCGGACATCTATTACAAGACGTGTGCACCCTGAATTGCGCAAATCATTAACAGCTTCGACAAACTGTTCATATGTGCCGTCATCAAAGCTGAGTATCTTAATATATCCAATAGTCGGGTCAGAGGTAATAATATGATGCCACACTGTCTGCTCGGTTACAACCGCACGCTCAATAGAAAAATCAATCATTTCAGTGTAGTTTTCACCACGTAATACCGTGAAGTTCGTTACGGTACCAGCCTTGCCCTTTATCATATTGATTGCAGGGTAATAACCAAGCTCTTTTACTGGCTTACCCTCGACATAAACGATAAGGTCACCCGGCAAAAGCCCCGCATCAAGCGCGGGTGAATCCGGCATAACGGAGATAACCTCGATACAATCATAATCTGCGTTATAAATTACATGTACGCCGATCCCCTCCATCTTGGCGGAATAATCGCTCATCAGCTCGGCATATTCTTCCGCTGTCAAGTAGGAGCCGTATTTGTCTATAGCGTCGACATATGCGTCAAATACAGCCTCAAGTATTGCGTCTTCATCTATGTCATCGTATATATAATATTCACCGTATACCGATTCAAGTTCAGCTATTTTATTCTGTAGTTTTGTACCAGTGTATGTGTACACCTCGTCAAGCGCAGCTTTATATTTTTCCGACAGTAATATATAAGCTGCTTGATATGTGATTAGTGCAACAAATAATGTTATGACGATGGCTACACCGACTGATATTTTCTTTTTCATTATATATGCCCCACTTTGGCGGATTATGTAGTATTGGTTGTCACTTATCGGGCGCTTTATTCATATTCTTATACTTTTACTGTCACCGCCCTCCGTCCTGAACACAACAGTTTTACTATTAGCTTTATGGCTGTTTTACATAGGTGAGCGGGTTGATTCGAACGCCGCTCTTACGCACCTCAAAGTGAACATGGTTACCGGTTGAGTGGCCTGTAGAACCGACATGAGCAATTACCTGCCCCTTTGTAACGGTATCGCCCTCCGAGACATTCAGCTTTCTGCAGTGCCCGTAAAGCGTCGCTATGCCACCACCGTGGTTGATGAGCACATAATAACCATAACTTGAGTTATATTCCGCTTTTACGACGGTGCCGCTGTTGGATGCGTAAATCTCAGTGCCATATGGACACGGAATATCAATCCCGTTATGGTGCTCCTTTTTGCCAAATAGTATTCTATATCCGAAGGCAGAGCTTATTCTTCTGTTTTTGGTTGGGACAGGCCATATGAATTCACCTTCCGCAACCTTTGTAGCTCCTTCCTTCGCTTCAAGTTCTTTCAGTAAATCTTCAAGCTCTTTACTTTTCTTTTCTTCCTGCTTTTTATAATATTCCTGGGTTCTTTCGTATTTTGCCCTATTGTCTTCGGCTTTTCGCAGAAGTTTTGTATTCTCTTCTATAAGCCTGTCAAGCTCTGCCTGATCGTCCTTAAATGTAGCTAAGACTTCTTGTTGCTTTGCTTTCGACTCAGCAAGTTTTGACATCTCATCGCTAAGCGCAAGCTTCTCTGCCTGCATATCCTTCAAAAGACGAGTGTCATATTCAAGAATACTTACCATATTGTCGATGCATATAAAGAAATCAGTGATGCTTTCTGCCCCAAGTATCATTTCAAGGCTTGATATGTCGCCGCTTTCGTATGAAACGCGGATACGTTCGCGTATCTTTGCATCTAAATCTAAAATGTCAGCCTCGCGCTTCGCTATGCTATCCTTAAGCGACGACTGCTGGATGGTAAGCTCATTGATCAGCTCGTTTGCAGCATCGATTTTACATTCAACAGTATAAATCAGGATGTCGTAATACTCTTTTTGATCAAGTAGTGACTTTTTCTCAGATTCTGCATTCCTTATTAGCTTCGTAATTTCCTTCTGCCTCTTCTCAAGATCCTCTATTTGCTGCGTAAGGTTTTTGACTTCAGTATTGTTGGAGTACTTGGAAGCATTGGCTGCCATAACACCTCTGTCGCCACTGATAAATATTCCCAAAACAGCAAGAGTTGCAGCCAATATCAGTGCCACCGCATGCCGATATGAACTTCTTGCGTTTGTTTTTTTAACTTCGTTCATATTTCTCCTCCCACTACGTTTTTATGACATCACACGAACGCAATAAAAGCCCGTGCAGAGACCTTATTTCTTCGTATATTTTGACAGAGATATACTGCTGCCCATAATCCCCGTAGTTACTCCGATAATAATGAAGACTGCAAGAATACCCCCAGCAAGCTCACTGAACGGAATAAGAGTTATAATTTCAATACTTATGCCGAGCGATCCCACAAGCGATTTGTAGAGATACTCTTCAACAAAGTAAGCTATAATACTCGCAAAAAGCCCAATGATAGCACCTTCTAAAATGAACGGCAACGATATGAACCAACCTGTTGCTCCGACATATCTCATTATACTGATTTCATTTTTTCTCGAATAAACAGACAGTTTTATTGTGTTGATGATTATAAACACGCTGACAATGAACAGCATAACAAGGAACCATAAAAACACAAAGAGAACGCCGCTTTTTATGTCGGATATGAGGTTGACTATGTATCTCTGATCGCGGTATTTCCGTACCCCTTCGATGCTCTGTAGCTCAAACTCAATTGTTGTCAAATCCTTTACATCATCATAAGTGATCTCAAAGCTGTCTGAAAGCGGATTGTCCTTAAAATAATCGTCATATAGCAACGCATTCTCACCAGCTCTTTTTGCCAGCGAACGCAACGCTTCGTCAGCTGTTATTCTCTTTACGGTTTCTGCTTCCTTGATCTTCTTTATTTGCCGTTCGATATCAACAATCTGTTCTTCAGTTAAATTATAATCAAGAAAAACTATAATTTTATTTGCTTCATCAAGATTTTCAAGATTAGTATTTATATTTACAACAAGAAGCGTAAATGCTCCAAGAACAACAAGACAGCTCATTAAAACTGCTATTGACGCAAAGCTCATAACGCCGTTGCGCCAAATGCCTTGTAGTGCTTGGCCGATAAAATATGATACACGATAGCGCCTCATTCGTACATACCCCCGACTCTGTCATCAATTATTGTGCCATGGTCGAGAATAACGACGCGCTGCTTATAATAATCAACAAGGTTTTTTTCATGGGTAACAACAATAACTGTCTTACCAAGCTTGTTGATTTTTAAAAGAAGGTTCATTATCTCAAGCGACATCTTAGGATCGATGTTGCCGGTAGGCTCATCTGCTATAATCAACGATGGATTGTTCGCAAGCGCTCGTGCTAACGCCACCCGCTGCTGTTCGCCGCCAGATAGCTCATTCGGAAAGCACTTTGACTTTTCGCTAAGGTTGACGGTCTTAAGCAGTGCCGGAACTCGCCTTTTTATTACCTTCATCGGCGTCCCAACCACCTGCATAGCAAATGCGACGTTTTCATAAATCGTCTTTTTCGGGAAAAGACGGAAATCCTGAAACACGACGCCAAGATTACGCCTATAATGCGGTACTTTAAAATACGAGAGCTTTGTTATATCGACATCGTCGACAATTATTTTCCCTGAGGTAACTTTTTCCTCACGAAGTATTAGCTTCATGAGCGTAGTCTTGCCAGCGCCCGATGCTCCAACAACAAATACAAACTCGCCGTCATCAATGTGAAGCGTTATATCGTTGAGAGCAACAGTACCGTTCGGATACGTCTTGACAACGTGGACAAAATCAATCATTACAAATACTTTTCCTTTGATGTTGTTCGATGCAGGAAAGTACAGTATGATTGCAAGCGTCACGCTTGCGAATGTTTACACTTATGTGTGCCTGCGCTCATATACAACTGCGCTTTCTTGCAAAAAACTTAGAATTTAACGGGTTTTGATACGAGATAGCGCTTGACCATAAGCGCAACCTTAAACGTTATTGCATGATCAAATTCGCGCAGATCAAGCCCCGTAAGCTTCCGTATCTTTTCAAGTCGATATACTAAAGTGTTGCGGTGTACGAACAGTTTACGAGACGTCTCCGAAACGTTAAGGTTATTCTCGAAAAAGCACTGGATAGTCATCAGCGTCTCATGGTCAAGGGATTCAAGCGAGCCGTTCTTAAAGACTTCCTGTAAGAACATTTCGCAAAGTGTTGTCGGAAGCTGGTATATAAGCCTGCCTATCCCCAGATTTTCATAGCTTATGACGCTTTTCTCAGTGTCAAATACTTTTCCGACCTCAAGAGCTACCTGTGCTTCCTTATATGAACGTGCAAGATCCTTAATGTTGTCAACTGCTGTACCAATGCCAATATTGACCTTGGCTAAAAATTCAGAGGATATTGTATCAGATATTGTTCTTGCTGAGCGCTCGATTTCTTTAATATTTGTGCCTTGTTTTATTTCCTTTACAAGAACAATATCCTGCTCTCCTACGCTTATGACATAATCCTTGTTTTTGTCGGGGAACATATTCTGGACTATGTCGTATGGGAGCATTTCCGTTTTACCACTAAACTTAATTAAGAAAACGATGTGTGTCTGCTCTGTGTTGAGACGAAGCTCCTTACTCTTGACATATATGTCGCTCGGTAGGATGTTATCAAGTATTATGTTCTTGATAAATGAGCTTTTGTCGTATTTTTCATCGTATAGGCTTTTGATGTTGGAAAGTGAAATCGACAGAATCATCGCAATGCGTTCAGCCGTCTTATCCTCTCCTTCGACAAAAACTATATACTCAGCGATTGAGGAGGAACCGATCGGTTTATACGTGTATCCACCCGCAGTAACAGTTTCGGAGGAATACGATATTTCTTCGCGGATTCCCTGTCTGATTTCGCCAATCTTAACAAGCTCGCTACAAGCAATTACTGAACCGTTTTCATCGATAACGCCAATAATACGATCGATTGCATCTTTCATTTGATGGATAACTCTTTGAAACAACCGGTTTGACATATTCTCCTCCTGTTAATAATATCTAATATCGTCAGTCCTATTATTAAAGCATCATTACCGTTCCAATGATTATCAGTACGATAAATGCACCGCCATATATATAAACCATATATGTGAGAGCAAAAGGTGCAATGAAAGCTAAAACAGAGGTGATAAGAAGGAGAGCGGCTGTAACAAGTGTGAAGGTCGCCGTGTACTTTTCATCACCAAGTTTTATTATGCGAGAGCCTATTTTCAGCTTTCCACCGCTTCGCTGCGCCAAAATCGAGATTACAGCAAGAATTATGGCATAAACACCAACGCCGGCGCGCGCTATATCAGCAAGGATATGCGTCGCATGAGCATACTCTGTTATAAGAAACAGTGCTGTAACCCCAATTGTTGCAAAGAGTGTATAGGTGAAAAGCGATGTCGGATACATATAATAAACGAAGTAGCATACAGCTGCTGCTATAACTGCTATTATAAGCAGCGACATATTATAAAGGCAAAGAAGCTTATATAAGAAGCATACGCCGGCTAATACTCCGGCTGCGTAGAGCAAAAGAGACGAGGAAACAATCTTCAAGCGCTCGTCTTTTTTTGTGCAGATACAATAAATTCTATAGCTTCCCGCCGCGATGATAAGGACAGCCCCAACTGCCCAAAACACCGGTGCGTATCCAATCATTATAGGTACTTCTATTGTGTTTGATTTTCCATGCACAAAGAGAAGAAGCCATACGAGTGCTATTGTGTAAATAAGCACTAATAGCACTCTATACATTATTATATCACTTTCTTTAAGACGTACATCAATCTCTTTAACAATATTGGTTCCCGTTGCTTTTTTCTTTGCCATAACTATATTACAAACAGCTGCACATTCATTAAAGCAGCTTCTCCCTGCCGTATAAATCTATAAACAAAAATGGCTCTAATTGATGATGCGATAAATCCGTCTCAATAAGATATATATAAGCAAAAAAGACACACCCATTCAAATATGCAACAATACCACGCGCCTTTTTTTGCCGGAAGAAATCTTCACAGAAATCCTATGAAATAAGCACTTTGTATATACTCACAATATTATATATTTATTTCACGTATTTGTCAAAGCATTTTTTGTTTAATTTATATGAATGCGGCAAAATTGTATTAAAAAAAGGCGCCGCACCTTATTGTGAGGTGTCTTTGTCGCCTTGTTTTATTTTCTACGTTATAATTTCATCATATTTTCGCATTTACGAAGTGTTTATATTAGCTTAAACCTTTGCGAGAGCAACAGCACACCAGCCGTTTTCATTTATCAAGCATACAGGCTCAAAGCCATGAGAACGTAAAACATCCGTTACATCTTTTGCTTTTTCTTCAAGTATACCCGATATTAAAAGTAGTCCGCCATCGCGCATATATCTGCTGACGTCCGGCGCCATGCGGAGTATTATATCAGCTACAATGTTAGCACACACAATACTGTATGTCTCATCTTTCGGTACAGCAGACAAAAGATCAGACACACCGCACGACACGATGTCGTCTACGCCATTTTCGTGTATGTTTTTCTTAGCAACTTTGACAGCGACAGAGTCAAGATCGCATGCAAAGCAGCGAGCAGCGCCAAGCTTTGCCGCACATATCGATAAAATACCGCTGCCGCATCCGATGTCAAGAACAAAGTCGCCCGGTTTTACGTAAGAAGAAAGCAGCTTAATCATAAGCTGTGTTGTCTCATGCATACCCGTTCCAAATGCCATGCCGGGATCCATAAAAACAATTACTTCGCCCGGCTCCGGTTTATATTCCTCCCACGCGGGGACGATAACTACTTTCTCCACCTTTACTGGGTGATAATACTGCATCCATGACTTTGCCCAGTCTTCTTCGCAGACTCCTTCAGTTGTTATATTTACATTTATTCCAAGCGCACGGAACCTCTCGTTGAGGAAAGAAAGGTACTCCCCTAAGGGTTTGTCGGATGATATATAAACGGAAACGGACGCACGGCTGCGGTCAGCGGACAATATTGATTCGTCAACAAGCTCGCCGTAAATATGGCTCTTGGAAAGCGCATCGAACTCCTCATAATCCTCAATCTCAAGGCCTGAATCTATCATTGTCATGATAGCGCACACATCATCAAGTGAGGTTCTATCGCACGACGCTTTAATTTTTATCCAGCTCATACTCGCATCATCCATAACTATATTGTTATCCCCCGCCGCAAAGGCACGCCGATACGCACCATTTATTTATGTTTATTAAATGCAATATTTTTATATCTATTTATCGAAGAACTTAAAGATTTTCTTTCTCTTTATATAGTTGTTCTCACCGCAAGCTGCTGCAAATTCATTAAGTAGCTTTTTCTGTTGCGCGGTCAGGTTGCGAGGAACTTCTACTGTCACCGTGAAATGCAAATCTCCACGCCGCTGTGAATTTATATGGCGAATTCCTTGCCCGCGCAGCGTAAACGACGTACCTGGTTGAGTTCCCTCCGGCAAATTAAAGTCAACAGGGCCGTCAAGCGTCGGCACTTTTATTCTTGCACCGAGCGCCGCTTCAGTAAATGTTACCGGAACCTCACAGTAAAGCTCATAGCCGTCACGCTCAAATATCTGGTGAGGACGGACATTAACTGTAATAATAAGGTCACCGGACGGGGCGCCGCCACGCCCTTCGTTGCCCATTCCCGAAATTGATATACGCTGCTTATTGTCGATTCCGGCAGGAATTGATACCTCAAGCTTTTTCATTATTTTTATATGTCCCGTGCCACGGCAGTTATGGCATGGCACTTTGATGACTTTTCCGCTTCCACGACATTTATCGCACGTTCTTGTCGTCTGCATTACTCCAAACATTGTGCGCTGGGTAAATGTAACCTGCCCTGTGCCGCGGCAAGCGTCGCAAGTCTCAATCTTTGAATCTTTTTCAGCACCACTGCCACCGCACTCATCGCATTTAACGACGCGCCCGTAGCTAACATCACGCTTGCAGCCAGCAGCAGCCTCCTCAAATGAAATCGTCACAGATGTCATTATGTTGTCGCCGCGTACAGCTGTTTTTTTGCGTCCGCCGCCAAATCCTCCGAATCTGCTGCTAAATGCACTGCCAAATTCATCGCCAAAAATACTTGATAATATGTCTCCGAAATCAAAATCAGCGGCGGTAAATCCAGTGCCACCCTGTGCCGGATCGAAAGCTGCAAAGCCGAGGCGGTCGTATCTTTCGCGTTTTTCCGGGTCGGATAGAACAGCGTATGCCTCGTTGACCTCTTTAAATTTTGCCTCCGCTTCGCTGTCGCCGGGGTGCAAGTCGGGGTGGTATTTCTTTGCGAGCGTGCGGTATGCCTTTTTTATCTCCTCTTCGCTTGCTGTCCTCGAAACCCCGAGCACCTCATAATAATCTCGCTTGCCCTCAGCCATATATGTGTCCCCTCGGTTGCGTCATAACGCGGGGCGACCGCACCGCGGCCGCCCCGCCGTCAAAATAGTTGTCAAATCCTTTATTTATCAGTTTTATCCTCGTATTCAGCGTTGTAATATGTGTCCCCGTCGGTTGTATTTGTCCCGTCATAGTTTCCGCCATTGTTCGCATTTGTATCGCCTCCTGCCTGCCTATAAAGCTTTTCAGAGAGCGAATAGAAAGCTTTCTGGAGCGCTTCGGTATCACGTTTGATAGCTTCGGTGTCACCGCCCGATAAAGTCTTACGCAAATTGTCAATAGCCGAACGTACCTCTGCTTTCTCTTCTTCGCTTGCCTTGTCACCGATGTCAGAGAGCGTTTTTTCGCTTTGGAATATCAAATTCTCAGCGTGGTTTTTCACCTCAGCAGCTTCGCGTCTGCGCTTATCTTCTTCGGTATAGCGTTCAGCATCACGTATTGCGCGTTCGATGTCCTCCTTACTCATATTCGTTGAGGACGTTATTGTTATATGCTGCTCCTTACCTGTGCCCTTATCCTTAGCGCTAACGTTAACTATTCCGTTCGCGTCAATATCGAATGTAACTTCAATCTGCGGAACTCCGCGCGGTGCCGGAGGAATGCCGTCAAGTATAAAACGCCCAAGCGTTATGTTGTCGGCAGCCATGGAACGCTCGCCCTGAAGCACGTGAATCTCAACGGATGTCTGCCCGTCAGCGGCCGTTGTAAATATCTGGCTCTTTTTAACCGGTATCGTTGTATTGCGTTCGATAATTTTACTGAAAACACCGCCAAGCGTCTCAATTCCAAGTGAAAGCGGTGTTACGTCAAGCAAAAGAAGATCCTTGACTTCCCCGCCAAGAACAGCCGCTTGGATAGCAGCGCCAATGGCGACACATTCGTCGGGGTTGATGCCCTTAAATGGCTCTTTGCCCATATAATTCTTGATTGCTTCCTGAACGGCAGGAATTCTTGTCGAACCGCCAACAAGAAGAATCTTATCTATCTGTGAAATGTTAAGTCCGGCGTCAGCAAGGGCCTGTTTTACCGGTCTCATTGTAGCATCGACAAGGTCGGCAGTAAGCTCATTGAATTTTGCGCGTGTGAGCGTGGCGTCAAAGTGCTTCGGGCCATTTGCATCGGCCGTGATAAACGGCAGATTGATATTTGTTGACGTCATACCTGAAAGCTCAATCTTTGCCTTCTCGGCGGCTTCCTTAAGGCGCTGGAGAGCCATCTTATCTTGGCGGAGGTCGATTCCGTTTTCGGCCTTAAATGTTTCTGCTATCCAGTTTATGATGCGATTATCAAAATCGTCGCCGCCTAAGTGATTGTTACCCGCAGTTGCAAGAACCTCAAAAACACCGTCAGAAATCTCAAGCATAGAAACGTCAAATGTACCGCCGCCGAGGTCAAATATCATTATTTTTTGGTCATTTTCCTTATCCATGCCATACGCAAGCGCTGCTGCCGTAGGCTCGTTTATTATACGAAGAACCTCAAGGCCAGCTATCTTGCCGGCGTCCTTCGTCGCCTGACGCTGAGCATCAGAGAAATAAGCAGGAACGGTTATAACGGCCTGTGTAATAGTCGTGCCAAGATATGCCTCTGCATCAGCCTTTAACTTGCTCAGAATCATAGCTGAAATTTCCTGCGGAGTATATGACTTTCCGTCAATTGTCACCTTGTAATTTGAGCCCATTTTGCGCTTAATACTCATTATAGTGCGTTCAGGATTTGTTATTGCCTGACGCTTTGCTACCTGACCTACTAAGCGCTCGCCGTTTTTCGCAAATGCAACAACAGACGGAGTTACTCTTGAGCCCTCCGGATTAGGCATAACGACAGGTTCGCCACCTTCAAAAACAGCAACGCATGAGTTTGTAGTACCTAAATCTATACCAATGATTTTCCCCATAAAATATATATCCTCCCAGGGTCTTACCCCTATGTCTTATGTGCTAATAATTTTTACTGTTTATTTGTTTTATTGACAATAAAAAGTTATATTTTCTTATTCTATTACTCGCCAGCAACTACCACTGACGCATAGCGTAAAACTTTGTCGCCAAATTTGTAACCCTTCTGAAATACTGCCGTAATCGTTCCCGGCTCGGCGGTACTATCTTCACTTTTCATAACAGCATCGTGTATTGTAGGATCGAAAACATCGCCCACCTCACCAAATACTTCAATGCCAAGCGAGGAATAAAGATCAGGCAGTCCTCGAAGTATCAGCTTTACGCCGTCTGCCAGCTTTTCAGGCTCCGTGTATTGCGCGGCGCGCTCGAAATTATCAATCATCGGGAGCATTTTTAAGAGCGCATCACCGTACGCGTCACAGTAAGCATCTTCACGTTCTTTAATGCTGCGGCGCCGGTAATTATCATACTCGGCCGCAAGGCGAAGGTGCTTGTCCCCGAGCTCAGCAAGTGCCACTTCAGCTTCCATTTTAGCTTTTTTCATAGAGGCAAGCTCTTCTTTCACAGCTTTCAGTTCGACTGAAAGCTTTTTCGAATCTTTTTCCTTATCTTTATCAGCTTTATTCTTTTCTTTGCTCTTATCTCTATTGTTTTCCTTTGTATCTTCTTTATCCTTTACGCTTTCATCAACAGGCTCGTCGGCCTTATCAAGCGGATAATTTTCTACAGCACCTCTTTCACCATTCGTTTTTTCATCACTTTGCATCGCATCCTCAAGTTTTTCGTTGCCATTTTCTTTATTAATTTCATCTACAAACAATTCTCTTCACCCCGGATAGTATTTATTCTTATTACTAACTGCTGTTTCTAACGCCGCTGCTGTCACCGTTAGAGCTATCACCTCTGAGATTTTTGGCAATGCCACCTGTCAGTCGGTCAATAAGCGTTATAACTCTTGCATAATTCATCCGTCTTGGCCCGATTATGCCAATCGCGCCGACAAGCTTCCCTCCGCGGCGTATCTTGCGGAAGACAAGTGATGATTGCCCACGCACATCGAATGCGTTTTCACTACCGATATATACATTGACGTTGTCATCGTCCTCAGCATCCGATATAAGCTTAACTATCTCCTCCTCGCGGTCGAATATCGAAAGAAGATCCTTTACCGCCGATATATCTGAATACTCGGGATACTGCAGAAGATTATATACACCCTCGATCATAACACCGCCGCCATTTTTCTCGTTCATAGCGGTGTACACACTTTTCATTATGGAATCGATGAGTGAGCCCCACGGGCCCATCTGCTCCTCCTTGGCAACAATCAGCGGCAGCGTTATCTTATCCGCTGACACCCCCGCGGCGTATGTGTTCAAAACTGATACAAGTTTCGACGTGCATTCGCGTGTAAGGGGGAGCATTGAGCGGACACGCATCGTGCGGATGTCGTCCTCAGTAAACATTATTATGAGAAGCAGGTTGTAGTCATCGAGACAAATAGCTTCATAGCGCATCACGGTAACAATATTCTTCGGCGGCTTTACAGCAAGACCGGTATACTTCGTCATCTCACTAACTAATTTAGTGGCGTATTCGAGTATCTTGTCAATCTCCGACATTTTAGCGGATAGTATTGCGTTAAGCTCACTTATCTCGTGCGCCGTCATCTGGTATCGCTCGAGTAGCCAGTCAACATAAAAACGGTAACCGCGCTCCGATGGTATGCGGCCAGCTGATGTATGCGGCTGCTCAAGGTAACCGGCCTGCTCAAGCTCGTACATATCGTTTCGTATTGTGGCTGATGAATAGTAGTTTAAACCGTGATAACGCGTCAAAGTTTTTGAACCGACGGGTTCCCCAGTTTTTACATGGGAATCGACTATAGCACGAAGTATTAATTTTTTACGCTCCGTAAGTTTTTCACTTTGATTATCGTGTGAACGCGCCATTTTCGACCCCCCTCTCTTTATGTCATTAATTTATTATCAAACGTTATATTTGTGCTTTTATCTTGCACATTGTTAGCACTCTTTGCATATGAGTGCTAACTTCTTTATTAATCTACCACTGCACTGTCCTTTTGTCAAGCGCTGGTGTAAAAAAACCCTTATTCAATTGTAAATAATATGTTAATTAGCATCTTTTACGACAATATTCGAAAAAACGCCAAAAAGAAAAAGCCGCGCACGGCACCTAACACTCCGTGCGCGGCTCTTAATACTATCTCTTATTTCTTTTTTCTTCTAATCATGGCGGTGCCAAAAATGCAAACAAATGTAGTGATTGCTGCGTTTACGCCAAGCGTGGAGCGACAACCTTTTTTCTCTTTTTTATCACTGTCACCCTCCGGTGATGTCTCAGGAGATGTGTCGCTGTTAATATCAGTATCCGTTTCCTCTGACTTCTCTTCCGTATCAGGCGTCTCATCGGACGTTTCAGGAATCTCTTCCGTTTCCGTTTCAGCAGGCGGAGAGTTTATTTGATTATTGCCAACCTCACCACTGATAAAATATGTCGCTACTAACTCATCATCACAGAAAATTTTGAAATCAGCAATATCGGCATTTGTATCGTCTATGCCAAGAGTAGTCCACCATTCATTAAAACCGAAATCAAGCTTCTGGCGCAGGCAGATGTATGTTATGACGGATATATACTCTTCTGTCAGTCCCTCGCCGTAAAAAGCACCGGCGCTGTTTAAATTCTCCATTAAATATGCGGAATCGTACACAACATCGCCGTCAAAGCTTACTGAGAAATCATCTTCCGTTATTTTTATAACGATATGTACCGTTGAGCCGGAATGCTCAGAAAGAAGGTCGTCGTAAACAGAATTATGGACGCCGGCATCGAACCAGTAGCCGCTCCAGTTGTTATAGAATAGTCCAGCTCCCATTGTAAAGAGGAAACGGCCTAAACCATCCCTATTATTAAAACAAAAAACTGTTCCGTATGGATTCGTCTGCCCTGTAACTGTCAGATCAAATTCAATACGCAATGTGTCCGGTATAGGCCACAGCTGAAGCGGGTTATCAAAGGAGTATCCTTCAAGCATGGCCTCATCATTATCCTTATATGCGGTTAGCACATCGGAAAGGTCGGCTGCTCCAATCGCGGTCGAAAGTGACACTGCGATAATTACAGTTACAAGGACAAAAAGCAGCTTTTTCACTTTATTTAAATTACCCTCCGTTTCATATGGCATTTGCCACAATAATTAATACATTTTGATTATATATTAAATTAAAATGACAGTCAATCACATAAATTCGATTTGGTAACATTTTATATACTTTTTATCAACAATTTTAATAATGAACTATGAAAATCGGGGGACGCTGTTAAACACAGCATCCCCCGATTCCCCTATACGATAATATGATAATATATTAATATATCAATCAAAACACTTATGCTGACGTAAAAAATGATGTCAGAATGTAACTAAAAGATAGGACATTTTTTATTTTTCGGGCACTATCATACCGTAGTCGCCATCAAGCCGTCGGTAAACGACACATGTATCCTCAGTTTGTGCATCGACAAAAACAAAGAACTGATGGCCTAATAGGTTCATTTGAAGGATAGCCTCCTCTGGAGTTATAGGTTTGAAGGGAAAAGTTTTTGTCCGAATGCGGAATTCTTTTTCCTCCTCCACGTCAAAGTACTTGCTGTCCATCGCGTCAAAAGCACCAGCGCGCAGCCTTTTTTCAAGGCGGGTCTTGTTTTTCCGGATCTGACGCTCGATAGATTCGATACATTCGTCGAGAGCATTGTTAAATGTTTCGTTTTTCTCTTCGCTGCGGTAGAGAGTGCCATTTGCTGAAATCGTAATTTCAAGGCATTCCTGATTATGCCTGCGATTGAAGGTTACGACAGCTTCAGCACTGTCATTGAAGAACCTATCAAATTTTTTGAGTTTTTTCGCGACAAGTTCTTTCAACTCATCCGAAACATCCATTTGCTTGCCGACTATCCTAATTTTCATCTGTAATACCGCCTTCTGTCAGTATTACGGCGCGGCGCTCCCGCGCCGTTAATTAATTATACCATGTTTTATGATGAAAAAGAATATCTGTAGTGAATATATTATAAATATTTTTGAAATTTCGGTAAATATTTATATATCTTGCCTAAATTCGTGTTTTTATTTTGCCTCAAGACAACCTTCACGATAAAGAAGCTCAGCCGACAGCACGCCACCACCAGCCGCGCCGCGAAGAGTGTTGTGCGATAGGCCAACGAATCTGTAATCGAAAACATTGTCCGGGCGCAGACGTCCCGCTGCAATTCCCATACCGCCGTATAAATCCCGATCAAGCGCTGTCTGTGGCCTGTCGACCTCGTCGATGTATGTTATAAACTGCTTTGGCGCGCTTGGAAGTGAAAGGAGCTGTGGTTTGCCACGGTATGACTGCCACGCCTCGATTATTTCCGCAGCTTCAGGCTTATTTTCAAACTCAACCGATACTGTTGCAAGGTGGCCATCTGTGACCGGTACACGTACGCAGTGAGCCGATATGACAGGCTTTTTCGCATCAACGATTAGCCCTCCCTCAACAGTTCCCCATATCTTCATCGGTTCGCTCTCGCTCTTCTCCTCTTCTCCGGATATATACGGTTTTATGTTATCGCGCATTTCCGGCATCTCGCTGATACTCTTCCCTGCGCCGGATACCGCCTGATACGTCGATACGATGACACGTGTCGGCGAATATTTAAGAAGTGGTGTGAGAAGCGGAACATAGCTTTGTATTGAGCAGTTGGGTTTAACGCATATAAATCCCCGGGTGGTTCCAAGCCGCTTTTTTTGATAAGCGATAACGTCAAGGTGTGAGTCGTTTATCTCGGGAATGAGCATAGGCACATCCGGGGTAAGCCTATTTGCGGAGTTATTTGATACGACAGGCGTTTCTGTTTTAGCATAAGCTTCCTCAAGCGCACGCACTTCATCCTTCCCCATCGATACGGCGCAAAATACAAAGTCACACTTCTCAGCAACACTTTCAACGTCAGCACCGTCGAGCACTATCATATCTTTTAAGCTGTCCAGCATCGGAACATCGATTCGCCAGCGCCTGCCGACAGCTTCAGCATATGTCTTGCCCGCTGATCGCTCGCTTGCGGCAAGTACTGATACTTCAAAATATGGGTGGTTTTCAAGAAGAGCGACAAAACGCTGTCCAACCATGCCTGTCGCTCCAATTATTCCAGCACGCAGTTTTTTCATAATAATTCACCTGTAATTATTAAGTTGCAATTATAACGAAAACTGAAGTATTTTTTAAGTATGTTGGTGATTATATCATATGATCCTACCAATGTAAATGACGCACAATTACGACATTGAGTAAAGTTTTAGCATATATTTATATATTTTAGACGAAATTTTCGGATAATTACGGTAAATCGGGCATCTCCACTTGAATTAGCACTTCCCTAAAGTTATAATACTTTACGGAATGCGGCAAACATACAAAGGGCCACACTACATTCTTTTTCGGAAAGGACAAGCCGCTAAAGGCGGTCGAATTTAGCGATGTTACACGTAATCAATCACCCTCTTATCACGCATAAACTGACAATAATGCGCAATAAAAACACAGGAACAAAGGAGTTCCGTGAACTTTTATACGAAATTTCAATGCTTATGTCATATGAAATAACACGCGACCTACCGCTTGAGGACGTCGAGATAGAAACACCTATCGCACCGATGACAGCACAGATGATAACTGGTAAGAAAATTGCTGTCGTACCGATTCTGCGTGCCGGACTCAGCATGGCCGACGGATTTTTGAAAATTGAACCTGCAGCGAAGGTTGGTCACATCGGGCTTTACCGTGATCATGTGACTCACCAGCCTGTTTTATATTACTGCAAGCTGCCGGAAGATATATCCGAACGCCTTGCTATCATAACAGACCCGATGCTTGCAACAGGAGGAAGCGCCGCTGACGCCATAGACATAATAAAGAAGGTCGGCTGCCGAAACATTAAGCTTATGTGCCTTGTTGGAGCGCCTGAGGGCGTTGAATATGTCAGCAAGCTTCACCCGGATGTTGATATATACCTTGCAGCAATGGACAAGTGCCTTAATAAAAACAAATATATAGTGCCGGGACTGGGTGACGCCGGCGATAGGATTTTTGGCACGCTCTAATGCGATCAATTACCATCACAGAAAACGATAGCGGTCAGCGGCTTGATAAGTTCGTTTTAAAAACGACAAGAGGAATGCCCGCATCGCTTTTATATAAATATATACGCACAAAAAGGATAAAAGTAAACGGGCGGCGCGCGGCTCCGTCGCTTGTGCTTGCACCCGGCGATATTGTTGAGCTTTACATCAGCGATGAGTTTTTCGGCGCTGTGGCAGGCGCTCTTGAGCTTTCCTCTATAAAACCGCATTTGTCAATCGTTTATGAGGATGAAAACATCATCATCTGCGATAAACCCGAGGGAGTCCTCGTCCACTCGGGCGATATAGGCGGCGAAGCCACATCAGATTCAAACACGCTCATCGGCCACATAAAGGCATACCTTTACCAAAAGGGCGAGTATGACCCAGCAAAGGAAAATAGCTTTGCTCCTGCGCTTTGCAACCGTATTGACCGCAATACGCGCGGGCTTGTAATTTCAGCAAAAAACGCCACTGCGCTTCGTGAGATGAACAAACTCATACGCGACGGCTGCGTGTCAAAGTATTATCTCACTGCCGTACACGGTATTCCCACGCCGCGCGAGGGCACGCTAAAAGGTTTCTTACGCAAAGATGCAACAACAAACACCGTGAAAATTTTCGACCATCCTGTCCCCGGCGGGCGGACAGCTATAACAAAATACCGTGTTTTAAAAACAACAACGCACGAGACGGGTCCGCTGTCACTTCTTGAAGTGGAGCTTGTTACCGGGCGCACACACCAAATACGCGCTCATCTGGCAAGCGCCGGATGGCCGCTTCTTGGCGAAGGTAAATATGGCAAAAATGCCGCCGACCTCGCCGCCGGTTATAAAAGCCAGGCTCTTATGGCATATAAGATTGTTTTTTCACGTAATATAGATGAAAAAAGCCCACTCTCATACCTTCGCGGACGCGTAATTTCACTCTCACCTGATAAAGCGCCTTTCATTCGCGAATTCCGCTGATAAGTAATAACATTTGGTAAAATAAAACTGATAAATTACAGGCTAAAAGGAAAGTATGAATGCTGCAAGTTAATATACGCGGCAAGCGGCCAGCTATATTTCCCGCCAGTATCACAGCCGCCATATCGGGCGTACTGACCGGGCTTACTGTATCATACATTCTGCCATCGGTGCTCGAGTGGATCTCCCTTGCACCGTTTGTTTTCATGCTATTTAGGTATACTTATGCCGAGAAAGAGAGGGGACGTCGTTTTGTACGTCATACCCTTTTCCTCGGTTTTTCTTATTTTTATCCTTACTACTTAACCATTTTTCACTGGTTTATTAGCCTTTACCCGCTTGAATTCACCGGTATAACTAAAGGTAATGCGGCAGTTGTTGTTCTCGTTTCGTGGCTTGGACTTTCTCTTCTGCAAGCTACCGTTTCAATGTTCATATCTCCAATCTTCGTCTACATGCTGCGCCTGCGTCCGATAGCACAGCGCAGCGGAACTTCCCCATCGCTTGCCGCGCCGCCATACTTCGCCGCGCTTTACATAATATTTGAATGGTTGCAAACGCTTACATGGGCGAGCGTTCCATGGGGACGCCTTGCAATCGGGCAGGCTTTTTCACCCACACTTATACAAACCGCCGCCCTTTTCGGCTCATACTCCATATCGTTTGCCATTGCTGGGACGGGAGCTGCCATAGCGCTTGCCGCATATAGGTTTATATGCCCTAACAAATCAACAGTTTCAAAAACTATATTGCGACCTCCACCCAGATTGTCCTCGCGCTTTTCACGTTCCGCATCAGCGGCAGTGCTTGCTCTTTTGATATTCTTATCAAATATACTTATATCTAGTCTTGTTTTTCGCTTGCGAGAGGAGGATACAAGCGACAGAACAATATCAGTTGGTATAATACAAGGCAATATTCCATCAAAGGAAAAATGGGATTATAAAAACTATAAGTCGCATTTGGGGATTTGCGGTGATTTAACGAAGCAAGCCGCAGCGGAGGGAGCCGACATTGTACTTTGGAGCGAGACCGCCCTGCCGTATTTCATAAATAGCAATAAGGAGTTATATAAATCGCTTGAGGAGCTTTCCAAAGAAAGCGGTGTTATCATTTTTGTCGGTTCTTTTTGGCGCGAGGATGACAACAATAATGACACCAAACTTGAATACAACGCTATAATTCAAGTGACGCCTGATGACGGCATAATCAAAGATAATATTTATTATAAGCGCCACCTTGTGCCGTTTGGTGAGTATGTACCGCTGCAAAAATTTATTGAAACTGTCATCCCGCCTCTTGCGAATTTAGTAATGACAAGAGACCCTGTTCTGCCCGGTACAAATTCTGCCGTCCACATCACACCATATGGCAAAATAGGTTCGCTTATATGTTTTGATTCGATTTATGAAAATTTGTCAGCCGACAGCGTGCGAGATGGCGCTGAGATAATTGCCATATCGACAAATGACTCGTGGTTTGACGGCACCGTAGCGCTACGTCAGCACGTCGCACAAGCTGTTTTGCGCGCCATTGAAACTGATCGATATATACTACGCTCGGCTAACACAGGCATATCTTGCGTTATATCGCCAAGCGGCGATATCCTATCCGCAACAGAAAACGGTGAAAGAGCGTATTTTGTTTTAGATGTCGCCCCGCGAAACACCGAAACACTGTACACAAAAACAGGCAACATTATAATTATCGCGTCTGCCGCAGCTATTATCGTCACTCTTACATGTTCACTGATATTCCGTCGCCGCAACAAAGCTTACAGCCCATTTTGAGCATATTATGCACATTGATATTGCAATATTGAGCTCCGCCCGTTTATTGGGTGGAGCTTTTTGCACTTATTATACAAAAATAAGATATATTTTTCGGTATAATGCTGATTTTCGCTGCGCGGATAATGTTGTCAATAGGTAATCTTGCATTAAGGCCGGCGTTTTGATACAATAAAATTTAAAGTGGTAATAGAAATACCCGCTGACAATAAAAATAACGTTCGCAACATTACGCAGCATTGAAAGGATTTTAAACGCATGGGTAAGATTAATGTTAAAACTAAAGAAAAACGGTTCCCCATAGCGCCTCATCTCTACGGTCTTTTTTTTGAGGACATAAACCGCAGCGCTGATGGTGGTCTATATCCTGAGATGATACGCAACCGCTCCTTTGAAGATTCCATTGTACCGGACGGATGTAAATACTCCGAGGATAAAAAGGTCTTCACCTCCCCGACGGGCTGGGTCTGCGAAATATACGGCGGTGAGGGTAAACAGCAGTGGATTGATGACGCAGGACTTGCGCCGACAGACATACCGGCTTGGTATGCCGAGGGCGCTGAGATGACTCTCAATTACACTGACACACTCAACATAAAAAGAAGAGCCGCGCTTGATGTTGCGTTTACGGAAGGCGGCAGAATTTACAATGTGGGCTTCGTCGGCCTTTCGGTTGAAGCTGGCAAGGGCTATGATTTTTACATGTTTGCAAAAGGCGTTGGCGGCAAAGCTGAAATTACAGTATCAGTTGAGAGCCGCGACGGCGCCATTTACTTCAGCAAGGATTTTACAATAGCTGACTCTGGATACGCTAAATATTCTACGGGACTTGTCTCATCCGGCACCGACAACAACGCCATATTCGTCATCCGCGCGAAAAAGGCGTGTGCCGTGCGCTTTGGATTCACTTCACTTATGCCCTCCGATACATATAACGGCCACGGCATGCGTCCGGACCTTATGAAGCTTCTGGGCGATATGAAACCCAAATTCTTCCGTTTCCCGGGCGGCTGCATTGT
>JAAYLD010000054.1 GCA_012522015.1 Clostridiales bacterium | reverse complement strand
CATTTCTGCTTCGCGCATTCCGCGTGTCGTTACAGCTGGCGTTCCTATGCGGATGCCGCTTGTAATGAAGGGTGACTGCGGATCATTTGGGATTGCGTTTTTATTGACGGTGATGCGAACTTCGTCAAGGCGACGCTCAAAATCCCTGCCTGTGATGCCGAACGGGCGAAGGTCGACAAGCATTAGATGGTTGTCGGTGCCGCCGGACACAAGCTTGAATCCATGGCGAAGGAGCGAGTCTGCAAGAGCCTTTGCGTTTCTTACAATAGTCCGCTGATATTCCTTGAATTGCGGGGTGAGGGCTTCGCCCAAGCAGATAGCCTTAGCGGCAATAATGTGAAGGAGCGGCCCACCTTGAATTCCTGGGAATACAGCCTTGTCGATTTGCATTGCAAGCTCATTTTTACAAAGGATGAGCCCGCCGCGCGGGCCGCGCAGCGTTTTATGCGTTGTTGATGTGATGACATCGGCAATGCCGACGGGGCTCGGATGAAGCCCGGCGGCGACAAGGCCGGCGATATGAGCCATATCAACCATAAGGTAAGCGCCAACTGAGTCGGCAATCTCACGCATACGGGCAAAATCAATTATACGTGGATATGCGGATGCGCCTGCAACTATCATACGAGGCTTACACTTTCGGGCAACTTCTCCCATTTTATCGTAGTCTATAAAATGAGTGTCATCATCAACTCCGTAGGGAACAAAATTAAAATAAAGTCCTGACAGATTAACAGGGCTTCCATGTGTCAGGTGACCGCCGTGAGCAAGACTCATTCCCATAACAGTGTCACCCGGTTTTAGAAGGGCAAAATACACGGCTGTATTTGCTTGCGAGCCGCTGTGCGGCTGAACATTCGCGTGCTCAGCGCCGAAAAGCTCACATGCGCGGCGGCGGGCGATGTTTTCAACAATGTCAACGCACTCACAGCCGCCGTAATAACGCTTACCGGGGTAACCTTCGGCATATTTGTTTGTAAGAGGAGTCCCTGCAGCAAGCATAACAGCTTCCGATACGAAGTTTTCCGATGCAATGAGCTCGATGCCGCGTTTTTCACGTATTAATTCGGCGGCAATTGCTGCACCTACTTCGCCGTCGCACTCTGTTAGCTTTTTAATGATGTCCGAAACCATCTTAAAACCTCGTTTTTTCGTTTTTCGTTTTATGCACTTATTATACTCTTGTGATATAATAAAAACAAGACAATTCATAAAATGAGAGCATGGAGTCGGGTTATATAGTGCCATAACAAGAGAGCCACATCATCTCCCTCAAAGAATTGTTTTGTGAAAAGTATGGGTTGAGAAGTTATAAAAACATCAGAAACATGAAACAAAAATTACCGTTTTGCCCCGGGTCAACTTGACAAAAAAAACACGTGGATGTATAATGATCTCAATATATCATGGGTAAATGTGCCTATAAGCATTTACCGCATGTATGCGGAGGCAGCCAATGGAGGAACAGCGAAAAATATTCCTTGTGACCTCCTTTAAGGGAGGCGTCGGGAAATCAACCGTCGCTGTCAACCTTGCGGTGGCGATAGCTATATGCGGACGGCGAGTTCTCGTAGCAGACTGCGACACGACAAATCGCACAGTCGATTTGCTCCTCGGCTATGAGGATGCCGGAATGTTTGACCTCCGTGATGTCTCTGGGGGGCGGGTTGCGCCAAGTGAAGCAATTCTACGTGACCCGCGCGCCGAAAACTTGTTTTACTGCTCCCTACCGCACACAGGCATGCAGCCGTCGGCAGAAAAGATTGCCGCCGCACTCACATGGTGCGCTGATACTGTGAATGCGGAATATTTAATTATAGACACGTCAGGTGGCTTCGATTTTCCTCGTGCGTTGTATGAGTATATGGCGTATGCGGCAATAATCGTATCAACGCATACCATGGCTTCCCTGCGAGCAGCAGAGCGAACAGGTGCTGAGCTTGCACGGGCAGGTGTCAGAGAAATTCGCCTTATCATAAACTGTTTTGATATAAAAACAGCTATATATGACGAAGGGCGCGCTATTTTAGATATAATAGATAACACTCACGTGCCACTTCTTGGCGTTGTGCTATACGACGAAGCACTGCGCACAGCACAGGAAAAGGGAATGCCGGCGGCTTGTGTTGAAGAAAGCACATCGCCCGAGGCTTTTTACAATATTGCAAGGCGAATTTTCGGTGAGAATGTACCTCTGTTTGAGGGCATGGAAATAAGACACCGGCGCCGCCTTGTATCGCCTGCAGATGACGAGGATGCTGAACAAACATAAACCTTGCGGGATCGCAATTAAGTGAAAATAAGAATACATAAGATGAAAGACAAAAAAAAGTAAAATTTATATTGACAAAGCATATTAAAATTATTAATTTTAATTAGAAAGGAACCGCGTTGACCTGTATGGAGATCGCAATTATTGCTGACGACACTAGAAAAGAGCTTATGACGCAGTTCTGTATCGCGTATTGCGGGATATTATCAAAGCACAACATATGTGCGACGGGTAAGACAGCGGCGGTTCTCGCTGACGCGACAGGGCTGAAAATTGAGCAGCTTCTTCCTGGCAGCAACGGAGGCGAACAGCAGATAACATCACGCATAGCGTATAATGAAATAGATATTCTTCTTTACTTCAGAGGAACGAATCCGAAGCCGAAATTTGACGAGGCTGAGTATCACCTTCTGCGTATGTGCGATGTTCATAATGTCCCCGTTGCGACGAATATAGCCACAGCCGAGGTGCTCATTAGAGCGCTTGAGCGTGGCGACCTTGACTGGCGCGAAATTGTAAACCCGCGCTCGGAGTACAATCGACGCAAGCGCAGAGCTGCACAGGGTATAAAAACTTAAAACCACAAAAAAGCAAGCAGGAAAGCCGCGAACTGCTTGGTTGCAAAAGTCAGACGAAGCGTCTCGCTCATCAAATGAGATGCTACGGGTAGGCTTTTTCATGCTGGCTGCTGGAAACAACAGATAAGATTATATGCGGGGACCACGCCCCGCGGCATATGGCAGCGTACAGAGAAGGCGCGCAGATAATACGTGTGTGGCGACAGCATTTTTATGCACACGTGTGTCTGCTGGAAGCGTGCCGACGGTGTCGCCGCGAGGTACCACCCCCGTACACAACTGAATAAGCATAAGTGTTTTTATAACACTCATAAAAGAGTTAAAAGCACGGGTGGAACCGTGCGGGAGAAGAAGAAATTCGGCAAAAGAAGAGCAGGTGCTAAAAACTTTTGCATGTGTATTTATTATCCCGCACCCCGACAGAGGCATAGCCGAAGGGCTCATGCGACTGTCGGTTTTTTGTTTTACAGGAAATATTGCCGCAAGGCAAGGAATAGCCACAAACTATAGTTTTATAATTCTCAATATAAAGAAGAGGAGAGGGTATGTTCAAAGTCAAATTTGTAGGCGGCGGAGAGTATGTGTCAGAATCCGGCGAGCCTATATCTGTATACGACGCCGCAAAGGCGGCGGGGCTTATATCACGCGACGTAATTGCCGCTGTAAAGAATGGCGAGAATGTCGACCTTACTCATGAAATTTCATCCGACTGTGAGATTAAGCTTGCGACATTTGCTGATCCCGCAGGGAAGGAAGCGTTTAACCACACGGCAAGCCATATCATGGCGCAGGCTGTAAAACGCCTTTACCCTGATGCGAAGCTGACGATTGGCCCTGCGATTGAGGACGGGTTTTATTATGATATAGACAGAGATGAGCCGTTTACACAGGAAGACCTGCCGAAAATCGAGGAGGAAATGCAGAAGATAGTTTCTGCAAACTATAAGCTGACGCGTTTTACCCTGCCTCGCGATGAAGCTATCGCCCTCATGAAAGAAAAGGGCGAGACTTATAAGGTTCTTCTCATAGAACGTATACCGGAAGGAGAGGAAAGTTCCTTCTACTCTCAGGGAGAATTTATTGATCTTTGTGCAGGGCCGCACCTTTACTCAACGGGTCTTGTCAAGGCGTTCAAACTGACATCCCTTACGGGCGCGTATTGGGAAGGCGATTCAAAAAATAAGATGCTGCGCCGCATTTATGGCGTAGCTTTCCCAAACAAAGCTATGCTTGCCGAATATCTTGAAAGAATAGAAGAGGTAAAAAAGCGCGATCACCGTAAAATAGGACGCGACCTTGACCTTTTCGATATATATGAGGAAGGTCAGGGCTTCCCGTTCTTTTTGCCGAAGGGCATGGTGCTTTGCAACCTGCTTGAGGACTTCTGGCGCGAGGAGCATAGAAAAGCCGGCTATGAAGAAATAAAGACGCCAATTATTCTTTCCCGCTCTCTCTGGGAGCGTTCCGGCCACTGGGATCATTATAATAACAACATGTACACGACAAAAATCGACGATGAGGATTATGCAATCAAGCCGATGAACTGCCCGGGCGGTATTCTTGTATTTAAGCGCCGTCTCTGGAGCTATCGCGATCTTCCAATTCGCTGCGGTGAGCTTGGCCTTGTCCATCGTCATGAGCTGTCGGGCACTCTTCATGGGCTTATGCGCGTTCGCTGCTTTACGCAGGACGACGCCCACATCTTCATGCGCCCCGATCAAATCCGCGATGAGATAAAGGGTGTTTACAACTTAATCGACAAGGTTTATAAAATGTTCGGATTCAATTATAAAGTCGAGCTTTCGACGCGTCCGGAGAATTCTATCGGTACAGATGAGATGTGGGAGCTTGCGACGGACGGTCTACGCGGCGCTCTTGACGAGCTTGGTGTCGATTATACTGTGAATGAGGGCGACGGAGCCTTCTACGGTCCGAAGGTAGACTTCCATCTTGAGGATTGTCTTGGCAGAACGTGGCAGTGCGGCACGATTCAGCTTGATATGAACCTGCCGGAGCGTTTTGACCTCACATATATTGGTGCGGACAACGAAAAACACCGCCCTGTTATGATTCACCGCGTTGTTTTTGGCTCAATCGAGCGCTTTATTGCAATCCTGACCGAACATTTTGCCGGTGCATTCCCGCTTTGGCTCGCGCCGGTACAGGTTAAGGTCATGTCGATCAGAACTGAAATTAATGATTACGCAAAAGAGGTTTACGAAAAGCTGAAAGCAGCGGGTCTTCGCGCTGAGCTTGACGACAGAAACGAAAAAATCGGGTATAAGGTTCGCGAAGCTCAGCTTCAGAAGATACCGTATATGCTTGTTGTCGGCGACCGCGAGCAGCAAAACGCAACAGTTTCCGTCCGCAGCCGCCGTGAGGAAAACAAGGCTATTGTCATGAGCATAGATGAGTTTATCGCGAAGGCAAAGAATGAAGTTGAAACAAAATCACTTTAATTAAGATAATTTTTATTAATATGTCTCTTGACAGCGAAGAATAACTATCATATACTGTTATACACTATTATAAATAACTATAACCGAAGCAAAGGCAATGACCGGGGAGGAGTAAGCGAAGTTTGCGCCGCAAAGCGAGCGGACGATGGTGAAAGGTCCGACGGCGAGGTTGCTGAAGGTCGCCCTGAGAGCCGCGGCGCGGGAGCGCCGACGTGACCGCGCGTTAAGCGGAGGCGGTTAATTGGCGAAAGCGAGAGTGGCGGAGGTCACACGAGTAAAAAGCCTTTTGCCCGCTGATAAATGAGAGCGCACGCTGACAGTTTTGGTGAGCGAATTTGGGTGGTACCGCGCGTTTAGTTTTACGCGCCCTGAAAACATTTTCAGGGCGCGTTTTTATTTACACACTAAAAATACATTTGCGCATTGCCAGAAAACAAAGCTGTTATCTTGCGAGCTCAAATAAAATAAGAGTGTTGGGAGGAGTAAATTAAATGAGACGAGAGCTACCGAAAACGTACAATCCCGCCGATTTTGAAGATCGGATATATGCGGAGTGGTGTGAAAATAAATATTTTAAGCCGTCCGACGATACTACAAAGCCGACATATACAATTGTGATTCCGCCGCCAAACATTACCGGGCAGCTTCACATGGGTCACGCGCTTAACAACACGCTTCAGGATATACTTATCCGTTATAAGCGTATGAAAGGCTTTGCGACGCTGTGGCTTCCCGGTACAGACCACGCCTCAATAGCGACCGAAGCAAAAATTGTTGAGGTGATGAGGGAAGAAGGTCTTACAAAGGACGATGTAGGGCGAGAGGAGTTTTTGCGTCGCGCATGGGACTGGCGAAAAAAGTACGGCGGGCGTATCATAGAGCAGCTTAAAAAGCTTGGCTCTTCGTGCGATTGGGACCGCGAGCGTTTTACAATGGATGAGGGTTGCTCGCGCGCTGTTAAAGAGGTATTTGTCCGCCTTTATGAAAAAGGGCTTATTTACCGTGGTGAGCGCATTATTAACTGGTGCCCTCACTGCAAAACATCAATATCCGATGCTGAGGTTGATTACGAGGATCAGGCGGGCCACCTTTGGCACCTGCACTACCCGTATAAGGATGGCAGCGGGTATGTCGAAGTTGCGACAACGCGTCCGGAGACAATGCTCGGCGATACGGCTGTTGCCGTTAACCCGAACGACCCCCGTTATGCCGGATGTGTTGGCAAGACTGTGATTCTGCCACTTGTCGGGCGTGAGATACCGGTTATTGCTGATGAATACGTTGATATGGAGTTTGGTACCGGCGCCGTTAAGATAACGCCCGCTCATGACCCGAACGACTTTGAAGTTGGACGCCGCCACAATCTGCCCATTGTCACGTGCATGACGGAGGATGCAAAAATAACGGACGACTATCCGGCTTATGCAGGCATGGACAGATACGAAGCACGCAAAAAAATCGTTGCCGATCTTGAAAAATTGGGCTTTCTTTCCGAAGTAGAAGATCACGCGCACAACGTCGGAACGTGCTACCGCTGCAAGACGACTGTAGAGCCGCGTGTTTCAATGCAGTGGTTTGTTAAAATGGAGCCGCTTGCAAAGCCGGCAATCGAAGCTGTAAGACATGGCGAGATAAAGTTCATCCCTGAAAGATTTGAGAAAAACTACTTCTACTGGATGGAGAATATCCGCGACTGGTGCATATCGCGTCAGCTTTGGTGGGGGCATAAAATTCCGGCTTATTACTGCGACGCTTGTGACAAAATGGTTGTCACAAAATCAGATGAAGCGCCGCGCTGCTCATCTTGCGGCGGCGAGATGCGTCAAGACCCCGATACGCTTGATACGTGGTTCTCATCAGCGCTGTGGCCGTTCTCAACGCTTGGATGGCCGGATGAAAACGCAGAAGATCTGAGGCGTTTCTACCCGACAAACACGCTTGTAACGGCTTATGACATTATAACCTTCTGGGTTTCGCGCATGATCTTCTCTGCGCTTGAATTCACAGGAAAACGCCCGTTTGAAAATGTTCTCATACACGGTCTTATACGCGATGCGGAAGGGCGTAAAATGTCAAAATCTCTTGGCAACGGCGTCGATCCGCTTGAAATAATAGAGAAGTACGGTGCTGACGCGCTTCGCTTCGCGCTTATAACTGGCAACTCGCCCGGAAACGACATACGCTTCTCCGATGAGAAAATAGAAGCGGCCCGCATTTTTGCAAACAAGCTCTGGAACGCAGCCCGCTTCGTTTTAATGAATCTTGATAATAACGAGATAAAGTATCCGGATGCGAGCACACTTTCAGTTGAGGATAAATGGATACTGACTCGCTATGAGGAAGCCATAGCCTCAATAACATCGGCTATGGAGCGGTACGAGCTTGGCGTTGCGCTCTCGAATATTTATGATTTCACATGGGATGTTTTCTGCGACTGGTATATTGAGCTTTCAAAGCCGTCGCTTATGAACAAAGACGGTGCAGTTTCACCCCAGCGCTCGTTTGCTGCAAAGAACACGCTTGCTTTTGTGCTCACAGGCATATTAAAGATGCTTCATCCCTTCATGCCCTTTATAACAGAGGAAATTTATCAGTCACTTCCACGACAGGAGGGCGACAGCAAGAGCATCATGGTGTCACCGTACCCGACCTATGACGAAGCGCTTACGTTTAGTGACGATGCAGAGTCTATGGAAAAGGTGATTGATGCAATTAAGGCTGTCCGCGCGCGCCGTGCTGAGATGAACGTTCCTGTAAGCAGCAAAGCGAAGCTTTATATTGAGACAAAGCGCCCAGATATTTTTGGTGCTGCAGCCGAGCCGTTCTTCATGCGTCTTGCATCAGCATCTGGCACGCAGCTTTGTGACGGCGTGCCGGAAGCTAACGCTGTTCGCATTGTAACAAGCGCGGCGACGATATATATACCGATGGGCGAACTTGTTGATCTTGCCGCCGAGAAAAAGAGACTTTTGACCGAGCTTGAAAAGAACGCCGGTGAAATTGAAAGACTTGAGCGCAAGCTATCAAACGAAGGTTTTATCTCAAAAGCACCAGCGGCCGTTGTTGAAGGCGAGCGGGCGAAGCTTAAAAAGCACCGCGAGGTCAAGGCAGCGCTTGAGGCAGCGCTCAAGGCACTTGAAGGCTGATGGCATAAAAAGTGCTTATATAATGTCTTTCATTACAGCATAACATCACATGAAAATAATCGGGCTGGATTCCGATGTACGGAATTCAGCCCGATTTGTTGTTTTGAATTCTATGATTAAATGTTATTTTCCCGCTTCCTTTAAACTGCTCATGGTTGTGTCACTCTTCACAGGCAACGTGACTGTAAAAACGGAGCCTTCGCCGGGTGCTGTTTTCAGGCGGATGGAGCCGCCGCATAGTTCAACAACACGTTTGACGATTGAAAGGCCAAGTCCGTTGCCTTCTTTTTTATGAGATGCGTCACCTTGATAAAATTTTTCAAAAACATGAGGTGCAATCTCCTCTGACATGCCCGGCCCTTCATCGCCAATAGATACTGAAATTCCACCCGGGACGTGCGTGAGCGAAACGGAAATAATGGAGCCCTCAGGCGAAAACTTTATTGCGTTGCTAAGGAGATTAAGCCATATTTGGCTTGTCATTTCGGCGTTGCCGTAATAATTTGCCGACTCAAGCTCAATGTTCCAATTGATTTTCTTCTGTTTCCACTGCCGCTCAAGCATAACAATTGAACGGCGTATCTGCTCATCAAGTGAAAACTCCGTTTTGTCAGATAGAATTTCCTGATTTTCGTATTTTGAGAGTAAAAGAATGTTTGTCGACAGCTTTGATAAGCGCTCAGTCTCCGATATTATGATGTCGATATATTCGCGGCGCACATCCGGCGGCAAATCATCATCGCGCAGGCGCTTTGCAAAGCCGCGGATTGACACAATCGGCGTCTTAAACTCATGCGAAAACGTATTTATAAAGTCTTTACGGAAAATTTCTAAGCGTCCGAGCTCCTCTGTCATGCGGTTAAAGCTTTTTATCAGCTCGTTGAACTCACCAACGCTGTCTTTTTCATCGACATGAACGGAAAAATCACCGTCTGCGACCTTGTGTGTGGCTGTTATCAGATCCTCAAGCGGGCGAAGGATGAGTCGCGCAACGACAAAAGATATCGCCGTACCCATAATCAAACTGACTATAAGCGCAAGTGTCGGCGCCCACAGCGTCATAAATATCCAGTCGGGAATAAATCCGAGAGTGCTAAGCGACATGTAGAAAAATGCCGTCAGGATGGACGATAACGCCATGACGAAAAAAACGAATAAAACTGCCGTACGCTGTAGCGTCTTTGCATGAATCATCTTTTTATCACCGCCTCGTATCCAAGACCTCTTATTGTCACAATTTCGAAATCGGGGCTGTCACCGAATTTTTCGCGTATGCGGTTTATGTGAACATCGACCGTCCGCTCGTCAGTATCGCTGTCCATGTTCCAAATCTCGTCCATTAACTGGCGGCGAGTGAAAATCGTTTCCGGATAGGAGAGCAGCTTAAACAGAAGCATAAATTCCTTCGGGGGTAAAATCTGCGTGCCTTTTTCGGTTGTGACAGATAGAGCATCATAGTTGAGTGTCGTTTGCCCTACCGTCAGGCGGTGCTCAGACGCTATTTTTGAGCGGCGCAGAAGAGCGGCAACGCGCCAGAGCATTTCTTCCTCATCAAGAGGTTTTACCATGTAGTCATCAACACCGACAGAAAAACCGCGTTTTTTATCTTCACGGGTTACCATTGCTGTTACCATTAGAATGGGAAGATTGCATTTTGCCTGACGCAAGGTGCGTGTAAACTCGTATCCGTCCATTTTCGGCATCATGATATCGACGATGGCAAGGTCGATGTGCTGGTGATCCATAAGTTCAAGAGCCGCCTCGCCATCTTCCGCCGGGCACGGCTCATATCCCGCCGTGCGCAGGACATCACACATCAGCTTACGCGTATTATTATCGTCCTCAACCACAAGTATGTTAAACATAAGCACCCCATAATCGGAAATAAGTAACTACAATTACATTATATCAAATATATTAATTCAATTTTAATAAGAAAACATCGGTTAACATCGGTTGTTTTATATCATTTGCCTATGGTATAATCAAAATAAATCCGTAGTATTCGTAATTTTCATTAAGTTGTAATTGTGGACGCGGTTATATAGAGTGTTATAATTAAAATACAAGGCATAATCGCCCACACGGAGGAAAACTTTATGGACAGGGTTAAATACCTTGAAAAAATCGAGGAAACGATAAAAAACGGTAGATTTAAGGACACATGGGAGTCGCTTTCACAATATGAGACTCCGGCATGGTTCCGTGACGCGAAATTTGGTATTTTCATTCACTGGGGTGTATACAGCGTTCCGGCATTTGGCAACGAGTGGTATCCGCGCAGCATGTATATCAAAGGCACGCGCGAATACGAGCACCATATAAAAACATACGGACCGCACAGTCAGTTCGGATATAAAGATTTTATACCGATGTTCCGCGCAGAGAAATTCGACGCAAATAAGTGGGCGGAGCTTTTTGCAGCCGCGGGCGCAAAATATGTCGTCCCTGTCGCAGAGCATCACGACGGCTTTCAGATGTATAAAAGCGAGCTGTCGCACTGGAATGCGGCAGAGATGGGGCCGTGT
>JAAYLD010000053.1 GCA_012522015.1 Clostridiales bacterium | reverse complement strand
CGCGCTCACATCAACGATATTGATTATGAGCTCGCGGAAAAATATGAGCGTGAAGTCCGTCATGACGTCATGGCGCATGTCAAGGCATACGGCGATGTCTGCCCCCATGCAAAAGGGATTATTCACCTTGGCGCGACGTCATGCTATGTTGTCGACAACACTGACATTATCATTATGCGCCGCGCTATGCTGCATATAAGGAAGCTACTCATTAGTTGTATTGCTGCTCTCGCTGATATTGCCGAAGCTCATAAAGAGACACCGGCCCTTGCTTGGACGCATTTTCAAGCTGCACAGCCGACGACAGCCGGCAAACGAGCCGCTATTTGGATACAAGATTTGATGATGGATCTTGACGCGCTTGACTTCCAGATTTCATCTCTTAAAATGCTCGGCTGCCGCGGCACAACAGGTACGGCTGCCAGCTTTCTTGAGCTCTTTGATGGTGATCACGAAAAAGTAAAGCGCCTTGAGTCAATCATCACCGAAAAAATGGGGTTTTCAGCGTGTTATGATGTGTCGGGGCAAACTTATACGCGTAAGGTGGATTATAACGTCGTCTCCGTACTCTGTGGCATCGCACAAAGCGCGTCTAAATTTGCAAATGACATCCGCCTGCTTTCACACTTGAAGGAAGTTGACGAACCATTTGAACCCGGACAGATTGGTTCCTCAGCTATGGCATATAAACGCAATCCCATGCGCAGCGAACGCATATGTTCGCTCTCACGTTACCTGATAGCGCAGTCTGCAAATCCCGCATATACAGCAGCCACACAATGGCTTGAGCGAACACTTGATGATTCCGCTAACAAGCGGCTTTCGATACCTGAGGCGTTCCTCACGGCAGATGGAATTCTGACTCTATACTTAAATATCGCTCGCGGGCTTACTTTTTACCCTGCAACAATGAAGCGTCATCTTGAGGAGGAGCTTCCCTTTATGGTGACGGAAAATATACTCATGCTTTGCGTACGACGCGGAGGTGACAGGCAAGCACTCCACGAAGCTATCCGCCGCCACTCAGTCGCCGTTGCTAAAAACATGAAGGAAACAGGTGCTGATAATGATCTTTTTGCGCGGATACTTGCTGACCCTACCTTTAATATAACGGAGGAAGATATCCGCTTATTATCCGATCCGATGCTACTAACCGGCCGCGCAAAAGAACAAACTGAAGAATATCTATGTGGTGTTGTCCGTCCGATGCTGGCAGCAAACGCTGACTCTCTCGACGCTGATAGTACCATTAATGTATAGGGAGTAATATTTTTATGCTTACGGCAATAACGGGTATCAACTGGGGTGACGAAGGAAAAGGCCGCATGGTCGATCTTTTTCATCGGAGTACAACATTGTCATCCGTTATCAGGGAGGCAACAATGCCGGTCACACCGTTATAAACGATCGTGGCAAGTTCATACTGAACCTGCTCCCTTCCGGCATACTGCGCGACGATACAGTTAATGTCATGGGGCTGGGTATGGTCATTGATGTCGAGCACTTATATGGCGAGGTAGCACGTCTGCGCGAAGCCGGCATTAAAATAACCCCCGATAATTTAAAGATTAGTGACCGCGCCACGATATGTATGCCTTATCATAAGCTTCTTGACAATCTTGAAGAAGATCGTCTTGGTGATGCTAAATTCGGCTCAACAAGGCGCGGAATAGCACCTGTTTATGCCGATAAATACATGAAAAAAACTCTGAGAATGGGCGATTTGCTCAATATGGAGCATACAGCCCGCCGGCTCCCCTCGATTGTTGAATGGAAGAACCTCACAATTGCCGGCGGATACGGACATGACCGATAAACGCAGATGAAATGATCGCATGGCTTGAAAAATTCGGCCTTCCCTTTGCTGACTATATCTGCGACACAACAGAACATCTTGATTCTGCTATAAAAGCAGGTAAATCCGTTCTTTTCGAGGCGCAATTAGGAGCTCTGCGCGACATCGACTTCGGAATTTGCCCCTACACGTCCTCCTCCGCCACAATAGCGGCATACGCGCCAATCGGTGCCGACATACCTTCGTATAAACTCGACCGCGTCATCGGTATTATGAAGGCGTATTCAACTTGCGTTGGCGAAGGGCCGTTCACAGCTGAGCTGTTCGATGAAGAAGCAGAAAAATTACGTCGTGCAGGTGGCGAATATGGCGCCGCTACAGGGCGTCCAAGGCGTGTTGGCGTGATGTGCCTGCGTCACGTTATGGTGTTTTCATGCAGGGCGCTGATGAGATAGCACTGACGAAACTTGGCGTCCTCTCTTACATGGATAAAATCCCCGTATGCGTCGCATACGATATAAACGGCACGATTACACAGCGCTTCCCCGTTGGTAATGCCCTTGCAATCGCGAAGCCGGTTTTTGAGTATCACTCAGGCTGCGAACCGATATAAGCGGTTGCCGCAGCTTCTCAGAGCTGCCGCCTGCCGCAAGAAACTACATTAAGTATATAGAAAACGCCACCGGCAGTCGAATCAGATATGTCTCAGTCGGTGCCGGACGTGAAGAATACTTTGAGATGTAAGCAGTGCTTTAAACATTCATATTAAAACCCCGCCTGCGCTTTTTGAAACGCAGACGGGGTTTTTAGGTAGCATAAGTATTAATCTTATCGGTTCTTTTCAACCCATGATTTTATATGATTTGATAACGCCCTCGTCGCCTGGCTGGCATTTACAAGCGACGGAATAGCGAGCGCTATCGTCCGTGAAGCGGGTGGGTCAAGCTCAAGCGCCGCGACATTATAATTGCGTCCTGAAAGCAAAAGCTCGGGCATGACGCTGACGCCAAGACCGTTTTCAACCATAGCAATTATTGCGTAATCGTCCTTTGTCGTATACTTTACGTTTGGTACAATACCTGAAGCTTCAATTGCTCGGCGTGTATGTTGGTCTGATGATTCGGGCATACTGATGAGCGCTTCGGTGCTGAAAGCGGACACCGGGAAACGACTATATGATGCCATTGGATGATCTTTTGGCAATATGGCAAGAATTCTATCCTCACTTAGCGGTATTATGTCATATTTCCCGTTGCAAGGCGGTGCGACAAAAGCAAGATCAACTGTACCATCACTAAGCCATGAGTCAACATCGCTGTAATCACCGCTGTATATTTTTATGTTTATTCCGGGGTATTCTTTTTGAAACTCTCGTATTATCTGCGGAAGCCAATGAACTGCTACGCTTGTAAATGTTCCTATCCTCACGTTACCAATGGCAACACCATGTATGGACGCGGCAAGCTGTTTAAGCTGCTCACTGGAATTAACAATTCCACGTATCGCAGGTATTATAATCTCCCCTTCTGGTGTTAAACGTACACCTGAATGCCCTCGTTTGATTATTAAAAAACCGATCTCTCGCTCAAGCGATGCAATCGTATGGCTAACACCAGATTGTGTTATACCCATAGCAGCGGCTGCGCGTGTAAGCGAGCCATATTCGACAACAGCACATAATATCTTATACTTATTGACACTCATCGAAGATAATTCATGAATCCGTTTCATGATATTCCTTTTTCATATAATTGTTGATTATTATAATACCATACTATATGAAAAAATTCAATGCCCTGTATGATAAAAATATCATAATAAAAACTTTAGTTTTTATGCTCTTATCTTGACTGCCGCCGCATAATATAGTATACTGTTAAGGAAAAAAAACAACTGTTAGGATACATCAATGGGAAAATACTTTGGTACAGATGGCTTCCGTGGTGAAGCCAATATCTCTCTTACAGCAAAGCAAGCCTTTGATATCGGGCGCTACCTCGGTTACCACTATGGAAATAACAACGGTGGTACCGGAAAAATCGTTGTCGGGAAGGACACTCGGCGCTCAAGCTATATGTTTGAGAGTGCTATTGCCGCTGGAATAACAGCCTCCGGCAGCGATGCTTATCTTCTTCATGTTACAACAACACCAAGTGTATCTTACGTTACGCGCACAGAGCAGTTCGACTGCGGCGTGATGATAACAGCAAGCCATAACGGCTTTGTAGACAACGGAATAAAGATAATAACAGCGTCAGGCGACAAAATTGACGATGAATTAACCGACCTCATAGAAAAATACATAGACGGCGAAATGCCCGAGGTACCCTTCGCCACTGGCTCTAATGTCGGGCGCGTCGTCGATCATGCCGCCGGCCGAAACCGCTACATAGGATACTTAATTGCTCTATCCGCATATTCATTTAAAGATAAACGCATCGGGCTCGATTGTGCAAACGGCAGCGCATGGATGATAGCAGGCAGCGTATTCAATGCGCTTGGCGCAAAAACTTATATTATCGGAAACGAGCCTGACGGCGAAAACATCAACCTCAACTGCGGTTCTACGTGCATCGATCGCCTTCGTGAACTGGTGCGTGAAAAGCAGCTTGACGCAGGTTTCGCATTTGACGGCGATGCCGACCGTTGTATAGCCATAAACGAAAACGGTGACGTCGTAAACGGCGACTCTATTATGTACATTCTCGGAAAACACCTTAAGGAACACAGTCAGCTTCCGACAAACACTATTGTCACAACATCAATGTCAAACACGGGTCTTTACCGTGCACTTGAGCGCGCCGGTATTAACTACGAGGTAACCGACGTCGGCGACCGTTTTGTCCGCGCACGTATGCTTGAAGGCGGACATATGCTCGGCGGCGAAAACTCCGGTCATGTTATAATAGGCAAATACGCAAGCACAGGTGATGGCATATTGACAGCTATTATGATAATGGGCGTTTCTGTCGCACGTAAGATGCCCTTATCCGAGCTTCATGCAGATCTGCGCTTTTTGCCGCAGTTGCTTGTCAATTTTGAGGTAACAGATCCGGCAGCTGCAGCCTGTGACCCTGCCATACGCAAAACTGTTGATTCTCTTGCAAAGGGAATATGCGCAAACGGCCGAATAATTCTTCGCAAAAGCGGGACTCAGCCGGTTGTGCGGCTTATGATTGAAGCCGAAAGTGAAAAACTTTGTAAATCGGCGGCGGAAACAGTACGCCGTGCCCTGTCTGACGGGGGATATTTAAACTGACATGTCGTCGAAAGTAAAGCTTACGAAAGAATATTTAATGGCTATGCTCGATACCTCACACACACTCGCGGCTCCTCTTTTTGAAGCCGCCGATTATCCGTGGGATATCCTTGAGCATATAACACGTTTTATTACTGAAATCGGCCCTACCCTTCCCGAGGACGAGTTTAAAAACCTTGGCGACGGGATTTGGGTAGCAAACGATGCGAAAATTGCGCCGAGCGCCGAAATCGCAGGCCCGTGCATAATCGGACATGGCACAGAGGTTCGCCACTCGGCATATATACGCGGCAGCGCCATCATCGGCAATGGCTGCGTCGTTGGCAACTCGACTGAGGTAAAAAACGCCGTTTTATTTGATAAAGCTCAAGCACCGCATTTCAACTATGTCGGTGACTCCATTCTTGGCTATCACTCACACATAGGTGCCGGCGTTATTTGCTCAAACCTGAAAGCTGACGGATCAAACGTCGTCGTTAGAACAAGCGAAGGTGAAGCGATACCTACCGGACGCAGAAAATTTGGCGCTATCGTCTGCAATTATGGCGATGTAGGATGCAACAGCGTCCTCAATCCCGGCACAATTATCTGCGCTCACACAAACATTTACCCGCTTTCTTGCGTGCGCGGCGTTGTCCCTCCGAACTCTATTTATAAAACAGGGGGCATTATTGTCGAGAAGCGCTGACGGCAGTTATTGACCATATTATATTGACTATATTTTAATGAAAACGATAAGGGCGCAGCGGAGTTGCTCCGCTGCGCCCTTTTTTATGCTTTGCTACTCATTAATCATTAAAATATTCATAATCTGACACATACATGGGTGAGGCGCCTTCCCATGAGGGTTTTCTATAGACAATATACTCGCCTAATATGTCGCGGCCGAGAGCTTCAACGCAATAAGCTGACGCGCCATCGTCCGGAATGTCTGATATATTTACGGTAACGGTTGCTGCGCCGTTTTCTACGTCGGCTGTGACAATATATGAGCCATTAAAGCGGAAAGCAATTGAGTTGATGTTTACTTTGGCCGTAGCTTTGACTGTAACGCGCCCGCTTCTAACGTTCACGCTTGTTATGTCGATGTCACCAGATTTTTTGTAAACGCCGATTGACTCAATAAACTTCTCCGGTGTTTTGAGCTGTTTATCGAGCCATGACGCGCGGCTTTTAAGCCAGGATTTTAAAGAAGCAACTTCATCATCAGCACTTCTCCAGTAACCCCACAGCTTGTTGTCAGCGTTTGCCGCCGCCGACAGGTATCTTTTGTATGTATCTATCGATGCTATCATATCATCAAGCGTGCTGCGATATTTTTTGTAAGCATCGTAAAGGCGAAGCATGAAGTATGGATCGTCGTAGAGAGCGCGGTACCAGTACTCACGGTCTTGGCTTTCTCCGCTCCTCCAACTGTCATACGCTGTGGAAGCGCCTCCCATGTTCACCGTGTTGCCGCTGCACCAGTCGTAATCCCATACAGGGCCAAACGTCAAAACACCGTCTTTATCTAAATACATATAGCAGCTTTTATAAAATGTTTCAACGTTTTTAAGCACAACATTGAGATACCAGAATCCGATAAACGAATCCATGTCCATATAGTCGGTATAATACATACCGGAGCTATTATAACCGTCGGGCGAGTAAATAGCGTCCTCCATTGACTGTATGTAATTTTTAATATAATTAAACATCGCTTCATTCGAAAAGACGAACTCCGGTTCCTTTATCATCATCGGAACACCACGCGACGTTGTAAACTTCGATACCTCGTCGTAGTATTCGTCAAGCTCAAGAAGGTACCCGCCTGTTATATCAAAGTTTGATGTGTCAATATAATCGGAGATTTTATAACCGTTCCACACCCCGGTTGTGATCCATGAAAGATCCTGTTGCAGCTTATCCTCAATATCAGCAATATCCTTATTTGATAATAACTTCTCATTGCCGATTGCACGGGCTATATCTTCAGCGATTTCATCCCAGTCGGTTATATTGACGCGCTCGGTGTCAATTGTGATTTTCTCAGTTAATTGATACAACCCTCTGTACTCGCCGTTGTATATAAGCACACACCACACGGATTCGATTTTCGGCAGACCTATCGCATTCCCCAAATCAAAGGCAAGCTGGTTTCTGAGATTTGAACGGTCAAGGTAATTAGCAAGAAGGCACCAGCGCTTCCCTTCGCCCATATCGAATAAATTAGTACGCTTGTCAAGCTTTATATTGAAAGGACGCTTGGGAAGGCCAGCTGTTGAATTCCCGCGAAGCTTTATGTAAATCTTGCCGTCATATTCTTCATTTTCAAAAGCGCCGTTCCCCTGAATCCTCATCGTCGCTTCGCTATATTTCGCCTTATTGATGGAAGAATATGATGCAGAACTGTCGATGTAAATAACCGGCAGGCTGCTGATGTATTTGCTGATGTCATCAAAACCTTCTGCGGAAACGGTTGCAAAGCACTCAATGTCATCCTTTGTTACCGTGTATTCACCCGATGTGTCACTTAACGCGCGGCGTTTTTGGCCTGTCTGTGAATTCGTTATTGTCCAAGTTAATACAGTTCCTTCCGGATAACCGGCAACGGTGAGCTTATCTCCAACCTTAGCTGAAGTATTTGTAAAACGTCCTGTGACGCCGGATATTACTCTTATCTTATACTCGCGTACATCTCCGTTTGCTGCTGTCGCTGTGAGTATAACGTCTTTATACCCCACATCAGGACGTGTGACAGCAGCTTTATTCCCGCTGATTTTTACTACACTCTCGTCGCTGCTCTTCCATGTTATCTTATGAGATCCAACCTCTGTCGTTAATTTAATGTCATTTTTTACGTGATACGCGTCCTCGCCGTTTGCGTAAATTGGCCTGATAAGATCCAGTATTGAAAATTCACGACTATTATATGCTGAAATAGGTATCGGGTGCATTCCGGCTTCGACATGCCATGACTCGCCCATCGTTATACTGCCGGATGCCAGCCTATCAGAGCTAACTGCCCTGCCATAAAAACCAGAATCACCGGAGGTAGGCAGATAATATATTCGTTTTGTTGTATTTGCACTGGAATCGCCACCTGCAATAGCAAAACCACTGCCAGATGATGAGGTTGCGGAGCCAATAACGAGTACATTTGATATCTCTCCCAAATTGCCGGCGCGAATACGCCCGGCAAAACCGCCTACATATATAGCATACCCTGATGGTTCGCCGTAAACATCAATATTTGTGAAGATATTTCTTACTGTTATATTTGAGTTTCCGATATCATTTGTACGGAACTGCCCTATCAGTCCCCCTGCGCCAAGTATATCGCCACCACCCGCATTTAAAACGGAAACGGAGCCTGACAGAATCGTTATCCCATCAATATAAACGCAACCGTTTGCCTGCCCAGCAAGAGTGCCGACGGCTACACTTCCACCAGCTATGACAGTTATAGAAACATCTTTGAAAACTATATTCTTTACCGAGCATTCAAAGCGCGCATTTTTGCCGCCTAATGTGCCAAAAAGTCCCCAGTTTGAATGTGAAGAGGAGGTTGTCGCGTCGATTGTAAGTCCAGATATTACGTGACCGCGTCCGTCAAAGCTGCCGGAAAAAACACCCGCACCTGAATAAGCACCGCTTGCAGCACCAGTGCCTCCGATAGGCTTCCATTTTCTGCCCGAGAGATCAATATCCGCGACTAAAACATAATCACCATCGAGCGGGTATTTGGCATCGACGCCTATCTTTGCAAGATCATCAGGCCCGTATATGGCTATTCCGTCAACCTCTTCCGCGTCGTGATCTATGCCAGATGAATTATCGGTTTCAGTCACATTATCAGATGTGCCGCTATCTTCTGATGTGTCAATATTTACAATGTCTATACCCCTTTTACCACAAGAGGCAAGGAGAACAAAAAGTACGACAAGAAGAAAGCACAAAACAACCGCAGCAGTAGCCCGCTTAAATTTTATTATTATGCTTTGATAATATCGTCTTTTTTGTTCGAAATTTCCTCTCATACTATCACCACCATATCTGACACTCATAAAACGCCCGGTTTTATCAATACTGATTCATATTTTAAATAATCGCAACAAAACTCTTTGCGTTTATTTTATAACAAAGTATTTATAGTTTGAGACAACCTGATTATAGTTGCCCTTTATACTGTGTTCCTCATCGTATATGTAATCACCTGCGCTGTCAATGGCATAAATGGTTACACAGTTATAACCTCCGGTTATGTCGATGACTGACGTATCAACTGTTACTGTCGCTGTTCCATTTTTAACCTTAGCCTTAACCATTGTTGTTCCGTTGATTTGGAAAGCAACGGAATCAATGCCTATGTTGTTTACCTTAGCTGTTATTTTTGTTTTATCTGTAAGGACTGTAACATCAGCCACACGAAGGTCGTTTGATGAATGGTAAGCCCCAAGTGATTTAATGAGGGATTCAACCGTTTTAAACTGTTCATCAAGCCACTTCATTCGAGTGTTTATAAAGTTCCACATCTGAGATAATGATGCGTCAAATGTCACAAATCCCCAGAGGCTGTCATTCCCGCGTGCCGCTTTACGTATGTAGTCTGTGTACCTATTGATAATACCGTCTTTCTTTATGAGATCCTCAATTTCTCGGTTGCGTGCCTCATGCCATTTTTCAAAAACTTTGACAAGGAAGTATGGATCGCGTATTAGCAGGCAGTTCCACTGAACAGTCTGGTAATACTGCTCAACCATAAAGTCGAATTCACGGCAGTGCCATGACGTCGGACGCCATGTGTTGGGGTTCGGTATAGTATTACCCCATGCCCAGTCAAAGTCCCACTGCGGGCCTATCTTTGCAAGTCCTTCTATGTCTTTATATACATATACACTGTTCTTCATGCTGTCCCAGTTCATGATAATCTCGCAGAAAATGAAGTTTGCCACGAGGTTATCCATATCGAACAGCTCTGAATAGTGACGGCCGTCATTTAAATCATCCGTATACTCGACTTCAACATAGTTGTAATTATACCTGTTACGTACATTAGCTATATAACGCGTGTCACTGTTTTTGAATATAAAGTCATCGCTGTGTATCGCGTACTCGAATGATTGAATGTATTTATATGCGTATTTATATAAATCCTGCTCCTTGAATGAATCAAGGCCATATTCCGGATCAGGGGTATTGAAGTAAAACGGCTGCCTATAAGCGGTTTCAGTACGCGGCATCGCATCGTTGCCAATGCTGTAGAAGTCCATTTCAAGCAGGAATCCGCCTGTCTGCGGCGGCAGAGCTTCCAATCCGTAATCGGTGAACACATATGTCTTACCATTGAGTTTCACCTCTCCGGTTTTCATCCATGTCCAGTCGGAGAAAAGCTCGTTTTCAATTTCTTGTGCGAGCTTCGCTTCGCCCGCGTATCCAACCTCTCCGGCCTCTCTTGCTGCGGCAGCGATTGTTTTAGCAGCAGTTTCTGCGTATTCCTCCCAGTCAAAAACGTTCACTCGCGTTTCATCAACTCTAACATGCTCGCATAGCTGATAAACGCCGTAATACTTACCGTTAAAAATTAGTATAACATTCTCCGACGCCATATAGTATTCCATGCCGATTGCGTATGAGAAATCGTTGATAATTTTATTGCGCATAAGCGTCAGATCAATATAGTTTGCAAGAAGCACCCAGTGCTTGTTTGGCCCTTCTTTATCAATTCCGAGAAGGTTTGCTTTCGTTTCAAGCCTGATTTTAAACGGACGCTTATCCCAGCGTGATGTTGAGTTGCCGCGAAGCTTAATACCTATTTGGCCGTCATATAAGTATTCCTCTTCAACATCCGCCGTCAGCTTCATATAAGCATCGGTATATCCGCCTTTGCCGATGGCATTATATGATTTACTGCTTGATATATATATAACGGGCAAATAGCTATAATAAATTGTAATATCCTCATATCCTAAAGCCTGAACGGTTATGAGGCTCTCGATATCTTCCTCCTCGGGCGTGTATGACCCGGTTGTATCAATTACTGTTTTAGTTTTACCGGTGCTCTTATTTTCAATTATCCATTTAAATTCAGTTCCCTCGGCATAACCACCAACACGGATTGGTTCGCCGGCAACTACATAATCGTTTATAAAGTAACCCTGCTGAGAAGATATGACCCTTATTTTATAATCCTTTGCAACATGGCCGCTGACTGCTGTTAATATCACATCAACGTACCCGCTCTCCGGCTGTTTAACTTTTGCGTTTTGTCCGCCGACTGAAATAATATCAGGATTGCTTGAATGCCATTTTATACTGATATCCGCAACCTTTGTCGGCACATTAAAATTATTCTTAACGGCATCCTTATTTTCGCCTGAACGGAAGGAAATTGTGATAAGCTCCATTGGCGAAAAGGCTGGGCTGTCGTAGACATCTGATAAAAGCGGGTAAAATTTCTTTGTAACCGTCCAATTATCTGAAATTAAGAGTGACCCATTCGTCATGCCTTCCTTTGACATTGACCGACCGATTGACCTGTAAGCATTGCCTGAGCCTGTCTGATAGTAAACAGAGTCTGTACGTTTGGCACCAGAATCACCTGTTGTAATAGCAAATCCAGAGCCACCCTCGAAAATTGTTTTTCCAAGAACAACAACTGACGAGAGCTGTTTTATGTCACCGTTGCGTATGCGCCCGATAACACCGCTGCAGTAGTTTGTTCCGCTGTTTTCTGATGAAACAGTAACATTCGAAAATATATTAGTAATTGAAACGCCCATATTAGATACGCGAGGTGATGACGTGTCCGTCCGTATCTGTCCAATGACACCGCCAACTCCCAGATTATTAGAGCCGATGAACGACACAACGCCGGACAGTACAGAAATACTGTCAATCTCAACAAATCCATTGACCTGTCCTGCGAGCGCCCCAACTGCATTTGTTACACTTGATACAACTTGAATCGACACGCCTGATAATACAACGTTTTTAATGACAGCCGAGTCGTCTTTGTTCTTGCTTGCTACCGTGCCGAACAAACCCCAGAATGATTCATTGTTTGGTGTTGCGTCGATTGTCAGGCCCCAAATAATATGATTGCGTCCGTCGAAGGTGCCTGTAAATATGCCTGCTCCACTCCACTGTCCGCTCTTCCCAGCAGCGCCTCCAATCGGTTCCCAGCTCTTATACCCCGAAAGATCAATATCCGTGACAAGAACATAGTCTCCGTCAAGCGGGTAGTCTTCATCAACACCAATTTTCGCAAGATCCTCCGCTGAACGTATAGCTATACCTTTTACGCTGTCGGCGTCAGCGTCAATTTTGGGCTCGTAATATGTATACTCGGCCGTAGTGCCCGGATCATTTGTTGTTTCCGATTCACTAACATCATGATCGGTAATTTCACTTATATCCAAGCCCTTATTTGAGCAGGAATAAAGGAACAGTATTAAAACAGCCAACAATACTGACAGTATAGCTACTGTTACAACTACTTTGATCTTAACCGTGGTATCTGCTGAGATTCTCATGTTCTTCTCCGTTTTTAATATGCGCATTTGACAAATTGAAATTTATTATAAATAAGTTAGTCGCCCGTTTCGTCGCATTTAATAAACATATAAATTGAATTATAACGAGTTTTTATGTATTTTACAACAGTATAATCGTAAAATTTTAAAATCTACCCTTTATTCATTGCGCAAAACTGTAGTTAATGATATTATTAATGGCAGTGATATAATAATTATTAAACAAAGGGGTTTAATGATGACCAAAGAAGGCACAAATAACACGGCAAGACAAATTATTCCACTCAAAGAATGGCGTTTCAATCTTGGAGATGTGAGGGATGGTTGGTACCGCGGCGCTGACGACAGCAGCTGGGAAGCTGTGTGGGTACCGCATGACTGGAGCATAAAGCGCGGCTTTTCAAAGGAAAACTCAAGTGGCACAGGCTATGTCACCGGAGGGATTGGCTGGTACCGCTGCCGCTTCAATTTAAAACCGCAGCTTGGCAAGAAAGTCCGCATAACATTTGAGGGCGTATACAACAATTCGATGGTTTGGTGCAACTCAAACTATCTTGGAAAGCGCCCTTATGGATACAGCACCTTTGTTTATGATATCACAGAGTTTCTTGCGCCTGATGGCGACAACGTAATATCTGTCAAGGTTCCGCATACTGAAACCGCTGACTCGCGCTGGTACACCGGTTCCGGCATAACACGCCCCGTTTATGTTACAGTGACAGGGACACCATGCGTTGCTGATTTCGGTATTTTCGTCCACACTGAGCATGTAACGGCGGAATCTGCTACTGTCATCGTCAACACCGAGCTTGAAGGCGGGGACGCTCTTGTCCGCCATACGATTATTGCGCCGGACGGCTCAACCGTCGCGGAAATGACGGGTGTCAGTTCATCATGCAAAGTAAAAAACCCGCTTCTCTGGGGAACAGAAAGCCCCAATCTCTACACACTTGTAACTGAGGTTGTATCGGACGGTGAAGTAACCGACACTGTGCACACACGCTTCGGCATACGCGACATCAAATTCGATGCGAGCGGCAAATTTTACTTAAATGGCAAGGAGACGAAACTTCGCGGCGTTTGTCTGCACCACGACGCCGGATGCCTTGGCGCCGCTGTTCCGAAGGAAGTATGGCGCCGCCGTCTTACAAAACTTGCCGCCTGCGGATGCAACTCAATACGCACAAGCCATAACCCACCCGATCCCGCTCTTCTTGACCTTTGTGATGAAATGGGCTTCCTTGTGATGGATGAGGCGTTTGACGAGTGGGAGGCACCAAAGAATAAATGGTGGCAGGGTCATAACGTTTATCCCCCGAAGCTCAACGGATATTACGAAGACTTCATTACATGGGGCGAAACTGATATAAAAACGATGGTTCGCCGCGACCGCAACCATCCGTCTATCATACTTTGGAGCATTGGCAACGAGGTCGACTACCCGAACGATCAATATGTTTATTCCGACTTTGACATTATGACCGGCAACAACGACGCCGGCAAGAGCGAAGAGCAACGCCGCTACGACGTCAACCGTCCTGATGCAAGAAGGCTTGCCGTCATCGCCCGCCGCCTTGTCAAGTGGGTAAAAGAAGTTGACACAACGCGACCTGTAACCGCCGCGCTTGCCTACCCCGAAGTATCTGTTAAAACAGGATATATGCAGGCACTTGACGTCGCCGGATATAACTATAAAGAGAATCTATACGCAGAGCATCACAAAGCCTTCCCGAATGCAATAATATACGGCAGTGAAAACGGGCATGACTCGCGTGCATGGGAGGTTGTTCGTGACAACGACTATATTTGCGGACAGTTTTTGTGGACAGGTGTCGACTACCTTGGCGAAGCCCGCGGCTGGCCCGTACGCGGCGCGGTTTTTGGTCTTCTTGACCTTGCCGGATTTGAGAAAAGGCGTTATTTCCACCGCTCTGCTATGTGGCTTGACACACGAGTAGGATACCTTATGCCATCCCGCCGCTTCAGAGAAAACACCCCCATTATTGTTTGCTACACAAACGCAAAGTCAGCAGAGCTTTTCCTTGACGGGGTATCCCTTGGACGCCGTGACGTCGAGCATTACGCATGTGACTGGGAAGTCAGCTCATATGAGGGCACCTACACCGCTACTCTCTACTTTGCTGATGGAACGACACGCGAAATCTCGATACCAAGACCCGGTACGCCGAAGTCTCTTGCCGTATCAGTATGGGATGCAGAGCGTACCGAATGCGAAGCATATACTTGCCGCGACGAAGTCCACCAGATTGAAGTGCAACTTGTTGATGAAAATGGTGTGCCCGTAACATTTGGCGACGGCGCCGACACAGATATTGCCGTTGACGTCTCTTGCGGTGAGCTTCTTGGCATTGAAAATGGCGACATCGCCGATCTCACGTCATATGGCGAAGCATATCGCCGTCTCTTCCACGGACGCTTAATTGTATATGTCCGTGTGCCTGAAGACAAAGCGGAAGTCACCCTCACGCCGGCCGACAATAGATTCCCAGCTGTTTCGCTGACATTAAAACGTGCAAAATAAACACCTATTGTATAATATCGTATTATTGAGAAGCCGAGCTTATAAAACTCGGCTTCTTTTATTAAGTATGCAATATCAACGACACGGTATCTTCACATCCGGAAACAACCCTGTACAGAGCATTCTGTTGTCTTTTATACACATTCAATTTGTCCCTACGGCCGGGTAGCGTCTGAACTCACTACTTATTCTAATTTTCGCGCGTTCTCACGCCCTTTTCCACATTATATGATGCTATCAATATCATACCGCCCGGTGCGCAACAAAATATCAAGGTAAAATAAAAACGTCGCTTTTCGGCGGCGTTTTTGTCTTTCATTTAATAAACAGAAGGGTATTTGGCTGCTTTAAGCATTTTTTTCGCTTTGTTCTTCGCTTTGTTTAAACATATGAAGAAACTTTGCGATGACTTCTGCCGCACCTTGAGCTCCAATTACCGTTGTGTCGATGACAAGGTCGTAAAGATCGGATCTTCCCCATTTTTGGCCCGTGTAGTGACCATAATACGAGGCGCGGCGTTTGTCTGTTTTCATTATCAAATCCTGCGCGTCTGACACGCTTATCCCCTGGCGGGCTGCAATGCGCTTCGCGCGCACAGTGAGGTCTGCCTGCAGAAACACTTTTATGCACTTTGGATTGTCACGCAAAACGTAATCGGCGCATCGCCCGATAATGATACACGGGGACTTCGCGGCAAGCTCCTTTATCACGGAACATTGTGCGATAAAAAGTTTGTCGTTTATTGGGATATTATAAGCGGCTGTTATACTTACTATGTTGTAATCAACAGAACCGAGACCAAGCGAATAAAGTAAGCTGGAGGACGCTTTTTCATCAATATCTGCAACGACATCCTCATTCATTCCGCTCTTCGACGCAGCAAGCGTGATTAGCTCCTTGTCATAGCACGGCATACCTTTCATTTCGGCTAAAATCTCGCCCGTCTGGCGTCCTGCTGCACCGTATTGCCGTGCGATAGTTATTACAGTGTTCGCCATGTGAACAGCCGCCCTCCTTCTCCCGGTTTTATATTTATATTATACGTCAAATTTACTTTGCTGTCAATTACAGGTGTTTTTTAGTGCGATTATTGCATCCTTTACATCCTGCACCCGATAAAACATTCCGTCATTTGGGGTAATTCTATATACAGACGGGTACTCGTCAATAAAGGAAGGAAGGCAAACGGCAAGTGCATACTTCATACCTGATGAGTCATACACTTCCCTTGTTATATATTTCACTCCAAAACTTTTGCTTTTAGTATCTGCGCTTTTAAGCGGACGTGAAAACCCCTCGCCTGTATACTTCAGGAGAGCTTCTTTCATTGTCCATATACGGTAAAAAGCACTTTTTTTATCGCTCGCCGCCAATATCTCCGCAACCTCAGCTTCGGAATAAAACCGCTTGGCAAATCGAATAATCGATTTATCATCTCTTGCACTGCCGCTCCCATCAGCGCGCTGTATATCAACGCCGATGGATAACGGTTGTTCAATATGGTCACCATCAAGTGTCAGAAGCGCGCACGCGGCAAGTGAGCCGCTGTGAGTTATGCTGAATGCAACATCAGGGCGGGAGGGTGTGTAAGGTTTGCCAAGGGGCGTATATGCGACATCTTCTGCTGATATGCCGCAAACCGACATCATCATAGCACCCCATAGAAGCTCACCGGCGATATGCAAACGGCGGGCAGGTTCATACGATATCAAATGTGCGCGTGATGCGACAAAATCACGCTCAATTTCCGGGCTTATGTCGGCTGTATCAAGAATACATACATAAAACACTGTACCTATTATTTCTCACTCATATAAGGATAGTTTACGGTGTACGGAGGAACAAAGTTTTCCTTTATGCAGCGCGGAGAAGTCCAACGATAAAGGTTTATTGCGCTGCCTGCCTTGTCGTTTGTGCCGGACGCTCTTGCGCCGCCAAACGGCTGTTGCCCAACAACAGCGCCGGTAGGCTTATCATTGATGTAGAAGTTGCCTGCTGTACCGGAAAGGGCACGCTCCATTTTTATTATCGCTTCCCTGTCCTGCGCAAAGATTGCGCCCGTCAGAGCATATGGGGAGGCAGTATCACAGAGAGCAAGCGTTTCATCAAGCTTCTCATCTTCATATACATAAACCGTCAGAACAGGGCCGAAAATCTCTGTGACCATTGTTTCATAGTCGGGTTTCTTTGCAAGAATCAACGTCGGTTTTACAAAGTAGCCAACGCTGTCGTCATAACCACCGGCAAGCACCTCTGCATCGTCAGAAGCTGCCGCACAGTCGATGTACGTTTTAATTTTATCAAAAGAGTTTTTATCTATAACAGCACCCATAAAATTTGTGAAGTCCGCGACGTCACCCATCTTAATTTTTGATATTTCATCAAGCATACGCTCGCGTACTTTTCCCCAGATTGATTCCGGAATATAAGCGCGCGACGCGGCGGAGCATTTCTGCCCTTGATATTCGTATGCGCCTCTCACCATAGCTGAAATGAGGGCATCGATATCCGCTGTCTTATGGGCGAAAATGAAGTCTTTGCCGCCGGTCTCACCAACAAGGCGCGGATATGAGATGTAAGATTTGATGTTGGTGCCAACCGTCTTCCACACCTCTGAAAATACTTCAGTTGAGCCGGTGAAATGGAATCCTGACATTTGCGGGTGTGTAACGACATATTTGCTGACGTCCGAACCGCTGCCGGGGACAAAGTTAATGACGCCTGCGGGAAGCCCAGCCTCCATGAGAATTCGCATTACGTAATAGTTTGATAAAACAGCCGTTGATGCAGGCTTCCAGACGACAGTGTTCCCCATTATTGCAGGCGCGCATGAAAGATTTCCGCCTATCGACGTGAAGTTAAACGGCGATACTGCAAGAACAAAGCCATCAAGCGGTCTGTATTCGATTCGGTTCCACACACCATTTGAATTCAAAGGCTGCTCTGAGTATATTTCAGACGCGTAGTGGACATTAAACCTGAAAAAGTCAGCAAGTTCACATGCTGAGTCAATCTCCGCTTGAAAAACAGTCTTGCTCTGCCCAAGCATCGTCGCTGCGTTGACTTTATAACGATACGAGCCCGTTAAAAGGTCGGCAGTCTTTAAAAATATAGACGCGCGATGCTCCCACGGCATGTCAGCCCAGCGTTTTTTAGCTGAAAGAGCTGCCTCTGCTGCCATCTTATATTCACGTTCACCGGCAAGGCAATAGCGGGCGAGAATATGCCTGTGATTGTGCGGCATGACAATTTCTCTATAATTTTCTGTATATACCTCTTCACCGCCTATAATAAGCGGGATTGTAACAACTTCGGATGATTGCTTTTGCAGCTCAGCTTTAAGCAGCGCACGCTCCGGTGAACCCTGCAGATATCCAAGTGCTGGTTCGTTATAAGGCTTCGGCACCTTGAAAATTCCGTTTGCCATCTTTGTAATACTCCTCCGTTCTCTGTATTCCTCTATACCCTGTAAAGGACAAGAGACAACACTATCTGCGTCCTTTGTCCGATTACATTCTGTATTTTCTGCGCGACAGTCACTCGGTCGTTTCTTCTTTTATCAGGTCGGTCTCTGTAACTGCTTCTTCCGTTTCTGTTTCAGTCTCTGTCTCTGTTTCAGTCTCTGTCTCTGTTTCAGTCTCTGTCTCCGTCTCCGTATCTACCCCTGTCGTCTCGGTTTCTGTTTCAGTCTCGGTTTCTGTTTCCGTTTCCGTTTCTGTTTCCGTTTCCGTTTCTGTTTCCGTTTCCGTTTCTGTTTCGCTGTCACTCTCATCTTCATTCGGTAGCCGGTCAATTGTCGTCTCAACAGTTGTCGTTTTAGCAGGATCGTCAATTTTTATACTGTCAGTTGATGTTTGCTTCTCGTTATCAGTTGCATTATCAGTTTCTTTTGTGTGCTCTACATCTTCTGTATATGTATCAGTATCTGTCCCGACGCCTGTGCCAATATCATTTTCGCTGTCTGATGGGCCGGTCGTATAATCTATATACGTGTCCGTATCAATGTCAGTCTCCCCTGTGACAGGCAAGAGTTTTATAGTCTCATATGCACGAAGCGCCGCTTCAATACACGCAGATATTGCACTGCCTGTTTTTGTTGCACCTGATATAAGCGCATCGGCTGTGCTTTTATCGCCGGACTTAATAGCTTTTACATATTGACGAAGAAAATCGCCCTCGCATATAAATGCGCCATTTTCTTCCGAGTGGGATAAGACAACAGCACTGGCGATATTTCCATCACTTAAAATACCGACAGCGACAGATATTTTTCCACCATAGCCATCGGCGTTAGCTATGATACAGTAACCGACGGTCTTCCTGCCATTTTTTACTGTATAGGCTGCCGTAACAGACGTTGGCAACCCTTTTTTAATGTTTGCGTAGCTATAATAATCAGCACCGTCGAAAATTTCGTATATAACATTGGCTATCGCGTCGTGCATGCCATCATCGGGGCCCCACGACGCTGTGTTTTGAATAACGAATGTAAGCAAAAGAACTGCGGTAACAACGGCTACTGCCGGTGCTATTATCCGAGGAGCACCACTCAGCTCGCCTGTTTTTTTAATATTACTGATAAACTGTTTTGTCCACCTTGATACTTTTACGCCAAACCTTTTTATTTGCGCTGCAAACGCAGCCGCAAAACAGGCAAGACGCCGACGCAAAAGCTCAAATTTTTCTCTGCCATTTGATGTTTCATCGGGCGATTTATTATATTCGCTCGATACATCTGTGTTTTCTGTATTATCTGTAATATTGTTATTATCTATGTCTATATTTTCTTCGTTTGTAGTGCCGTTTTCATCTGATACATCATCCGCATCAGCTTTATAATCGTCATCTTCACCGCTTTCAAAAGCCGCGGACTCTGATTTTTCGTCAGCATCTTCTATAACAACATCTGCAGCGTCGCTTTCCACGTCAACATCGGTGTTATCATCGGTGTCGTCGTCAAGCGTTATCCACTGATAACCGTTATCTTCCCCGTCAATGCTGCCGTTCTTATCAGTGGTTACACTATTTTTATCAATGCTGTCGTTTTTGTTATCACTGTTTTCGTTATATTCGTTATATAAGTCATTTTCATTGTTTTCATTATTCCCGCCAATGCGCACCTTTTTTACCTCCAAATATAGATGGCATTGTAAGCCTGTCGATGATATAAACAAGGAGATTCATAATTAAGACAGCGCATGCGGCGCCTTCTTCGTACGCCCCGTAATAACGTAACAGCATTGTCAGGGCGCCGCATCCGGCACCGAATATTATTTTTCCAATTGAGGTAAGTGGTGTGGTAACTACGTCTGTCGCCATAAAAATGGCAATCAGCACAAGCCCTCCCGATAAAATTTCGTACTCGGTAAAAAGAACACTGCTTTCGTTTTTCGGAAATGATAATGCTATGACGGCAACTGTTGCCAGATAAGTTACAGGGATATGCCAGCTTACTGTCCGGCGGATGAGCATGTAAATGAAACCGGCAGCTAAAAGAAGCGCCGACACACCGCCTATCGCCCCCGCGACTTCGCCTACAAGCATCGAATAAACGGATTCCTCCGGCAGCTCACCTGCCGCAAGCGCAGCAAGCGGTGATTTTGCCACTTTTGCGCTGACATTTATAGAAAACGCGGGTAAATGTTGATGCGGTTTTGGATATACCCTCATCGAAGCAGGGGCAATTATCGATAAGAACACGCGAGCGGCGAGCGCAGGGTTGATGATATTCCTTCCGAGACCACCAAACAACTGTTTTGACACAACTATTGCAAAAAAGGTTCCAAGCGGTACTACCCAAAGCGGCGCCGACACGGGCAGCGTCAGTGAAAAAAGGAGACCTGTGACGGCGGCTGAGCAGTCTGAAATAGTGATGCGTCGATGGAAAAGCAACTCGTACGCTGCTTCAAAGGCCACCGAAAATAAAATAGATGAGATGATTATCACGGCGGCGCGCGCGCCAAAGGCGTAAATGCCCCATACGACGGACGGTGCTGTTGCTATCAGTACATCCGCCATGATAGAGCGGACAGTATCAGGATGATTTATAAAGGGTGACGATAATGTAATACCTTTATTATCAGTTAGACTGATAGAGGAAGTTTCCTCCGCTGGTGCTGTGGTACTGCTACTATTGTTTGTGTTATCCATCAGTGTCCTTCCTCCTGCTCCTCACCTACGCCCGCGGACAGCGCTTCCTTCGCACGACGTACAAGGCCAACAATCGGTACGCGCCCGGGGCACACGTATGCGCAGCAGCCGCATTCAATGCAGCGGAATAAGCCATATGGCACAGTCGCAGCATAATTTTCCATCCGCGAATGTGTTGCAATATAATTTGGCGCAAGACGCATAGGACATACAGAAACACAGCGCCCACAGCGTATGCAAACGCCAAATTCATTGTCCGCCCCGCGGCCTGTGAAGGCAACATCATCCGAGAGCACAATAACTGCGCGACATTCAGGTGTGATGACGTCGTTTTCTGCCGTCGTACGACCGGATAACGGGCCGCCTGATATTATTACGGCAGGAGTTTTAATAAAGCCACCACAGTGCGCAAGTACATCGGAAATTTTTGCGCCTATTGGAACAAGCAAATTTGCCGGGCGTGCAACACAGTCGCCATCAACCGTGATGACGCGTGATGTCAGAGGCATCCCCGTTGCAAATGCGTTAAAGATGGCTTCAGAGGTTTGTGCATTAAAAACGACGCATCCTGCATCAAGCGGTGTCTCGTCCGCTCCCAGCGCCCTGCCGATAAGCGAATATACAATAAGCTCCTCTGCACCCTGTGGATACTTCGAGCAAAGCTCGCGAATTTTTATCATGCCGCTATCACCGACAAGCTCACTCAGCTTTTCAGCGGCGTTATGCTTATCCTCACCGACGGCAACGATCCCGGACCGTAAACCAAGCGCTTTCAGCAGTATTTTTAACCCGTTTAATACAGAAGCAGGCTTTTCTATAAGCGTGCGGTAATCAGATGTCAAAAAGGGTTCGCTCTCGGCGCAGTTTATAATGCAAAACTCTACGCGTCCGACAGCTTCCTTAATTTTTTTATATGTCGGATACCCGCGCCCACCCAAACCGACAATGCCGGCGCGCCGCACGACATCAATTATTTCATCTGTCGAGCATTCGGTTAGCTTTTTCCCTATGGAGGAAAGAGTCGGGGCGTTTTCGTACTTCATATCATTTTCAATGACAACAGAAGTACGACTGTCCGCATCTTCATAAATATCAGCAACTGTTCCCGAAACGCTTGCGTGAAGAGGACATCCTTCCTCATCAGGTAAAGTATCGGCTATAACTTGTCCGCGGAAAACACGCTCACCAATTCCCACGACAGGCATACGGCGTGCTTTATGTCCCCGCGACACCTTGCCGTCGTTTATCATAATAAAAACATTTGCCGGTGGCGTAAGCTGTTCTATCCGGCACAACGCTGTATTTTTAAACCCAATCGAGCGGATTCCGCCCTTAAAAGTCAGAGCCATAACTCGGTTAGTAGCCTCCATTCCGAAGCCTGTTTACCTAATTTTTTCATTTGTAGGGCGGCATCGTCCGCCATATACAAGTGTAAAAAATGAGTAAAGTTTCTATAACACTTGCCTTCCTTTATTATATTTTATTATACTATGTGCAACATTCATTTTCAATAGAGATGGAAAATTATATGTTGTTATGCACAAAATACGACAAAAGCTGTAATAACGCATCTTAATTCTGTATTTGTTTATTTTTTATGTGTTATGAACGCAGTTAATATCGGTACAAAACAACCTTACAGGTATTATATCTTGTATTTTGTTGTGTTTCGATGTATAATAGTAAAAGTCTTTAAACTGCCACAAAACATATTTTCGCTTTCGTATATGCTGAGATATATTTCCCCGCCGAGGTTTATTTTGTTATGAGAGAAAGAAAGCTTTTTACATCGGAATCGGTTACTGAGGGGCATCCTGATAAGGTTTGCGACCAAATAGCCGATGCCATACTGGACAAGCTGTTGCGTGCTGACCCTATGTCACGTGTCGCATGTGAGGTTTCAGTAACGACAGGGCTTGTCTTCGTTATGGGAGAAATAACAACCGAGGCGTATGTTGATATTCAGTCTATTGTACGTGATGTTGTCCGCGATATAGGCTACGATCGCGCTAAATATGGGTTTGACTGCGACACTTGCGCCGTTATAACATCAATACATGAACAAAGCCCGGATATAGCACGGGGCGTTGATAAGTCATTTGAAGCAAGAAATGGTGAGATTACAGATAATTTTGACACAGGCGCAGGAGATCAGGGGCATATGTTTGGCTTTGCCTGTGATGAAACGCCCGAGCTTATGCCGCTGCCGATATGGCTGGCTCACCGGCTTGCAAAAAGGCTTGCGTCCGTCCGCAAGGATAACACTCTCCCCTGGCTGCGTCCGGACGGCAAAACACAAGTGACAGTTGAGTATGAAGGCGATCGCCCCGTCCGCGTCGACACAATCGTTATATCTACCCAACATTCGCCCGAGGTAACGCTTGATGAGATCCGCGAAGAGGTAATAAATCACGTCATAACTCCCGTGATAGACCCTCATTTGCTCGATAGCGCGACAAAAATATTCGTCAATCCCACAGGACGTTTTGTTATTGGCGGCCCTGCTGGCGACAGCGGCCTGACGGGACGAAAAATCATCGTCGATACGTACGGTGGATATGCCCGTCACGGCGGTGGCGCTTTCTCGGGCAAGGACCCGACGAAAGTCGACCGTTCCGCTGCATACGCTGCGCGTTATGTAGCAAAAAACATCGTCGCTGCCGGCCTTGCACGCAAATGCGAGATACAGATTGCCTATGCTATTGGCGTTGCACGTCCTGTTTCAATTATGGTTGATACGTTTGGAACAGGTGTTGTTGATGAGCAGCTTATAACAGAGTATATACGCAAAAACATAGATTTGCGCCCCGCTGCGATAATAGAACGCTTTGGCCTGCGCCGTCCGATTTACCGTGCCATCTCAAACTACGGTCACATGGGACGCGAGGATTTGATCGTTCCGTGGGAAGCACGCGACCTTGTCGATGATATGAAAGCGGCGCTGTTAAAATAAGAACTTCCACAGTTAGCATAAATCTATTATTTTCCTTTAATTCCTCCCGGCAAACAACCGGGAGGAATTCAGTATAACTGTAATGCGGGAGGTGGGGATAATTAGCTTCAAAGATGTGACACCAGAGGTCAGCGATGGCGGTGATGAGGAACTTATTACGATAAGCGGCGTTGTTGACTCGATAATATACCGCAACGATGAAAATGGCTATACAGTCTGCGATATTGAAACAACAGACGGAGGCTTCATAACCGCTGTTGGGATAATGCCGTTTGTTTCAGAGGGTGAAACTGTGACCGTTGTCGGCTCGTGGGGTCATCATGCGTCGTTCGGACGTCAGTTTAAAGTTCAAAGTGCAGAAGCAACACTTCCCGTTGGCGCCTCAGAAATATTGCGGTACTTATCGTCAGGCGCTGTCCGCGGTGTTGGCCCTATCACTGCAAAACGGATTGTAGAGCGCTTTGGCAACGACAGTTTTGACGTAATTGAGCATCATCCCGACTGGCTCGCCGACCTCCCGGGGATTTCACGGCGCCGTGCGGAAGGAATCAGCGAGAACTTTAAAAAGCAAATTGGGTCACGCAGCGTAATGATGTTTTGCCAGCAATTTTTCGGCCCGTCAACATCAATGAAAATTTATAAGCAGTGGGGTTCTTCTACTGTTGATATAATTAAGAAAAATCCCTACAGGCTTTGTACTGAGATAAGCGGCATTGGTTTTGCGCGAGCTGATGAGATCGCGATGTCGCTTGGCATAGCTAAAGACAGTCCTGACCGCGTAGACAGCGCTGTTATTTACCTTTTGACGTATAACGCCACAACAAACGGACATGTATATTTGCCGCTTGATAAGTTAGTTCCCGCTACATGTGAGCTTATCGGTGTTACGGAGGAGCAAGCCGAGAATGCTTGCCGCCGCTTGATAAACTCAGGCAAGATATTTTTAAAACGCATTAAAGATGTCGATGCCGTTTACCTTAAACTTTATTTTGACGCCGAGGTAAAAATCGCCCAGCGCCTGCGCGAACTTGACCGTCTTTGCCCAAAGATTGATGCGGATGATGTGTCTCGCTTTATTGCGAAAATTGAGGTGCAGTTCGGTATTCGCTATGCCGACGCGCAGCGCGCTGCCATCGAAGGGGCCTTGTCTTCAGGCATAATGATATTAACAGGAGGCCCCGGTACGGGAAAGACGACAGTTGTCCGTGCTCTCCTTTCAATATTTGATAGTATGGGCTTTCGCTGTGCGCTTGCCGCACCGACCGGACGTGCAGCAAAGCGCATGAGCGAAGCTACATTCGCTGAAGCGCGGACAATTCACCGCCTTCTTGAAATGGAGTATAACGAGGGCGCTTATCCGCGCTTTATGCGCAATGAAAACAACCGCCTTGAGGAAGATGCAATCATCATCGACGAATCTTCGATGATAGATGTGCTTTTGATGGATGCCCTTGTGCGCGCGATAAAGCCGGGCGCGCGCTTGATACTCATCGGCGATGCTGATCAGCTTCCACCTGTTGGCGCAGGCAACGTCCTGCACGATATAATTGAATCAAAAGTTTTCCGGACTGTCCGTTTAACCGAAATTTTCCGCCAGACTAAAGAAAGCCTTATTATAACGAACGCACGCCGTATAATTACAGACGAATATCCCATCCTCACCGAAAAAAACAGCGATTTCTTCTTTTTGCCGCGCCAAACTGACGAAAAAATCGTATCTGCAATAGTCGACTTGTGCGCTGTGCGCCTTCCTGCTGCATACAGAGTCGATCCGCTTACCGACATTCAAGTAATAACACCTTCGCGGCGTGGTGCTGCAGGCACCGAAAACCTTAATATTCTGCTTCAAGAAAAGCTTAACCCAAAAAACAAGCATAAAAAAGAGTTGAAGTCACGCGAGATTTTATTCCGCGAAGGCGATAAGGTAATGCAGATAAAAAATAACTATAATCTTGAATGGGCACGCAATGAGGACGGCATATACCCATATGATAACGCAAAAGAGACAGGAATCGGCGTTTTCAACGGCGATATTGGCATCATCATTGACATTGACGAATCAAATGAAAGCGTAAGCGTACGTTTTGACGATAAAATCGTTATATATGATATGGCACAGCTTGACGAGCTTGAACACGCCTATGCCGTCACCGTCCACAAAAGTCAGGGCAGCGAGTATCCGATTGTTATCGTACCGATGTACCGCTGCGCTACGATGCTCATGACAAGGCACCTGCTATACACTGCCGTAACCCGGGCGGAGAAAACGGTAATCCTTGTCGGACGCGAGGACGTTGTCCGGACAATGGTTGACTGCGAGCGGGAGGATTATAAGTATACAGGCCTTGCCACTCTCTTGCGAGAGATATGAGCGCACACTGAAAAGCAAAATCTTCGAGTTTATTATCAAATGGGAGGTGTAGCTGATGAGTCAACCGTCTATCATCGGGTACATTGCTCGGGTTTTTGGCGAGCTTGCATATCCGCGTTTGTGTGCTGCGTGCCGTTCGGCGCCACCATGTGGCAATGACTCGCTATACTATCTGTCTTTGGCTGACGACACAAAGGCACCTCGTATGTGCCTGTGCGAAGCCTGCACCTCAGAGTTTGAGAAAAGTACTCAAGTTAAATGCCGCGAATGTGGTAAGCCTTACCGCGAATGCCCCTGCGTTCCGAAAGCTCTTTTTGATGTGGGCATCAAAGAAGCGCGATGCCTTTTTGCCTACGACACGCGCTCTCATAACACAGCAGCCGATCGCGTAATATACTCGCTCAAGCGGGCAACAAACCGTGACGCCACTGTTTTCCTCTCGCGCCTTTTAGCAGAGCGAATTTCTTCTGATTTTACGCGCGAGGGGCGTGACATCCGCGCATTTACCATTGCATACGCGCCGCGCCGCCCCGCTTCCATAAGGGAATACGGCAGCGACCATATGAAAGCTGTAGCCAAAGAAACAGCACGCATTCTTGGTATCGAGCGTGCGGATCTTTTTAAGTCAAAAGTCACATCTGCGCAAAAAACGCTCACCGCCGACAAAAGAGCGCTCGCCGCGAAAAAAGGTTATGCTTTGCGTCATAGCGCCAGCCCGTCAATTCAAGGAAAGTCGTTTATACTAATCGACGACATTATAACAACAGGGGCGACTCTTGCTGCTTGCGTATCCCTGCTTAAAAGCGCAGATGTAGGTAAGATATGTGTGTACTGCATAGCAAAGTCAAAATAAATTTAACACCTCGAACCTTGCAAAAATATAAGGGTTCAGATATAATTAATAATAGATAATTACGCGAAATTCGAAATTATTTGGCTTTAGAATTATTAAATCATATAAAATAAAATGCGGCGCCCTCGCCGCTTTGGGAGTTTAAATGTTCTCAAGAGATATTGGAATAGACCTTGGTACAGCGACGGTACTTGTTTACGTCAAGGGCAGGGGCATTGTGCTGAAAGAACCGTCCGTTGTAGCAATAGATAAAAATACAGACCGAATATTGAAAGTCGGCAAGGAAGCTCAAGAAATGCTCGGTCGTACGCCGGGTAACATCATAGCTATCCGCCCTCTTCGCGACGGTGTTATCAGCCAATATGAGATTACACTTCGCATGATACAGCACTTTATACGTCAGGCGTGCGGAATAACAATCTTCAAACCTCGCGTCATTATTTGTGTGCCAAGCGGCATCACTGAAGTCGAGGAGCGTGCTGTTGTCGATGCAGCAACACAGGCGGGCGCAAAAAAGACATATCTCATTGAGGAGCCTGTCGCCGCAGCGATTGGCGCAGGAATCGACATTTCAGCACCCAACGGCAATATGGTCATTGACATAGGCGGAGGTACGTCTGATATTGCTGTCATATCCCTTGGCGGTGTCGTCGTATCGGAATCCATTAAGATTGCCGGAGACAAGTTCGACGAGGCTATTATCAGATATGTCAGGAAAAAATACAATGTCTTAATAGGTGAACGCACGGCGGAAGAGATAAAGATAAAAATCGGTTCCGTATGGATACGCGAGGAGCCTAAATATGTTGATGTTAAAGGGCGCTGCCTGATACAAGGGCTGCCTAAGATGATTCGCATATGGTCGGACGAGATGATTGAAGCGCTTGAAGAACCGATTACAGCAATCGTCGAGTCGTTATGCTCCGTAATCGAACGCACCCCACCCGAGCTTATCGGTGATATACTTAACAATGGCATAATAATGACAGGCGGCGGCAGCCTTCTTTATGGACTTGATAATTTAATAACAAACGTTACAGGTATACCGACACGTATTGCGGATAAACCCGTTTCCTGCGTTGCCCTTGGCGCCGGAAAGTCGCTTGATCATATACATATCATTCCTGAAGGCTCAATTAACATTTCCCGTATGCGAGCACAATAACGCTAACTATGCAAAAAGTGATACCGCGTAAAACAAAAACGCATATACTAATAGCTAAGAGATAAATATAAACCACATAAAAACAACCGGCCAGAAGCATTAAAAATGTATCAATGCGTGTTTCTGACCGGTTTTTTATTTTTTACTTGAACATTTGACCTTTTGAATCGAGCATTTCCGTGCGAAGGATTCTGTAACTGTCGCCGCCGGGCGTAAAATCTTCATCCGATGGGGCGCCCGTCGCGCGCCTGATTGCCTCTACAATGTATTCAGGGTTCAGATAATTGTCGGGAGATGCCGATAGTACTGTATTGACACAAAGCTCGTGCGCGCCGGCGTCAAATTTGGCCGACAAGCTGCGTACAAACGGAACAATGTCAGTATCATGGTCACCACTCTTTTTACGTTTCGATACAATGATGGGCGAGCGGAAAAGCTTTGTCACAGCATCCGCGCAGCCTTCTGTGAGATTTTGTGAATATACGGTTATTTTATAACGCGCGTACGCAATTTCCTTAAACTTTCGCTTGGGCACATACGCTTCTATAAATTTTAACTCCGGCGTCGATGATTCGTTTAAGCGACGGATTAAATTTTCATAATCAATATCACCGTACACTCGCACATCAAGAAGCTCACATACGCTCTCGACTCCAACTGAAAGAGGGAGGGCAAAAACAAGTTTCGGATGCGGGTTGAATCCTTCGGAATACCACATTTTTAAACCGGAACGTATGAGCAGCCGCGTCATCGTCTTCATAAGGTCAAGGTGAGAGATGAACTGAAGGCTTCCTGTCTTTAAAAAACGAATACGAAGCGGCGACGGCGTTTTAACCTTCTTCTCATTTAAAGATATCTCGTTCACGGACAGCACCTCCCCTTTCCCCCAAGCGAGTTTGCGCCGCATCCTAAGCACCCTTCGCGGCAGTTTGGTGAAGGCTTGCTTTCATATGCGCGCCTGCGCTCGCAGATAAGGAATTCCTTTTTTACGCCGCAGTCGATAATATCCCACGGCAATACTTCATCTTCACCAAACTCGCGATTTGCGTAAAAAGCAACATCAATGCCGGTGTCAGCAAATACCGAAAGCCATCTGTCATAATCAAAATGCTCATCCCATGCGTCAAAGCACGAGCCACGGCGGTATGCTTCAAGAATTGCGGCAGAAAGCCGCCTGTCGCCGCGCGCGAGCACAGCTTCAATGTGGGATATGCGCGAATCATGGAACGTGTAGCGTATGCGGTTATCTGTTATATGCTCGCCAAGAAGCCGCTGTTTGCGCGCAAGCTCTTCGCGCGTATTTTGCGCTTCCCACTGAAACGGTGTAAATGGCTTCGGAACGAAGCATGCTACGGATATCGTCACCTGCGGAGGTCTTTTTTTATTTCTGCCCGGTGTTTTATAATACTCATCAATAACAGCCTTTGCAAGCTTGGCAATTCCTATTATATCTTCATCGGTTTCAGTCGGCAGCCCAATCATAAAGTAAAGCTTTACGCTATTCTTCCCTGCCTCAAACGCGACGCGAACGGCTCGCATCAAATCTTCCTCGCACACGTTTTTATTGATGGCATCGCGCAGGCGCTGTGTTCCGGCCTCTGGCGCAAAAGTCAACCCTGATGTGCGGACGCTACTGACCTTATCCATAAGTTCTTTTGTAAAGCTGTCGGCGCGTAGCGACGGCAGTGAAAGCGATACAATGTTTGCATCCGACCACTCAACAAGCGTGTTTGTAAGCTCATTTATGTCCGTATAATCGCTGATCGATAGTGAAGTCAGTGAAATTTCATCGCAACCCGTGTTCTCATAAAGCTCCTTCGCCTGCCGGCACAGCGTTGCGACAGTACGGTTGCGGACCGGACGGTACACCATACCCGCCTGACAAAAACGGCAGCCGCGAATACAGCCGCGGTAAACTTCAAGCATTATCCTGTCATGGACAGTTTCAATAAACGGCATTATGGGCTTTGTCGGATAATACGAGGTGTCAAAGTCGTCGACAATACGCTTTCTCACTTTTGCCGGTACTTTTTCATCCGCCGGAATATATGATTTTATTGTTCCGTCGGCTTTATACTCGACTTTGTAAAGCGACGGTACGTAAAAGCCCTCGAGCGTAGTCGCAGCTTCATATAAGAATTTCGAGCGCGTGTAGGTGCCGTCAGATTTCATCTTTATATAAAGTCTGCAAAGCTCAGGCAGCGCTTCTTCACCCTCGCCGATTGAAAAAATGTCGAAGAAGTCGGCAACAGGCTCAGCGTTATAAGTGCACGGGCCGCCGCCAATTATGATGGGACAGTCATCGCTCCGCTCCGAAGCAAGCAGCGGTATTCCGGCAAGATCAAGTATATAAAGCACATTCGTATAACAAAGCTCGTACTGAAGTGTAAAACCGACGATATCAAAGTCTGCGACATTGTCGACGCTTTCATGAGCTGTGAGCGAGATTGAGTATTTTCTCATGTACTCGCCCATATCCGTCCACGGAGCATATACGCGCTCGCACCATACATCCGGCATTTCGTTGAGGACGCCGTAAAGAATGCGGACACCAAGATTTGACATGCCGATTTCATATGTGTCGGGAAAGCAAAAAGCAAAACGGCAACGTATGTCATCTTTATTTTTGATAACCTGTCCGATTTCGCCGCCTGTATATCGCCCGGGTTTTGTTACATGCTTTAATATCTGAGAATATTTTTTATAGTCCATAAATCACCGTTCCCTTGCCCCTCAAACGGACGCGGCGGGCGGCCTATGCCGCCCGCCGCCGTTTGTTGTCGGGCTACTCTTATAATGATGATTTTTATTTGATATATGCCTTTGTAACAAGGTACATAGGAATAATCCAAACAAGCTGGAAAAGCGCTATTCCCGCGGAGGTTAAATTTATACGCGAGAACAGAAGCGAAAGTGATGCAAGAATAAGTCCAACAACTACTGATATGATAGCTATCATTGTGTTTGTGTTTCTAATGTGAAGTACCTTTTCACAAAGCGCGACCGTTTGTAGAAGCGATTTTGCTGAACCCTTTGAAACAAGTCCGCTGTCAATGCTGTCAATTTCAAGCGTCTTATCAGAAAGAGAGTGACAATGTATAACGCGAACCGGGTATCTTTTCAGCCTCACTTGACGATCAATAAACTCTTCTGTAATATTCGGGTCAAACGTCTTTATGCCGATGCAGAGCCCGCTTTTGTCAAGCTGCTTCAATATAAATTCAAAATCGGAGTCGACAAGATACTGAAGCGTCATTCGCGCGATAAATCTATCGTTCTGAAGCATGTACATAACGCACATGCCGGGTTCCGTCGGTTCAATATGATTATCACGCAACACACTTGGTATGTTTACTCCTGCTGCCGCAAGAGCTTCAAGGTTCCCGAATGTAATTTTTAGGTCATCAACTTGTGTTTCAAGTATGCCTGTGTCGGCACGGAGAAGCGTGACATTTTCCGATCGCCCAATCTCCAGTGTCGCAAGCTCAAATACATCTGAAAGCGGCCCACCGACTGTCGAGAAAACGCTTGCTGCGTTATAAAGCACTTGGTCTATACGATTGTTGCCAAAAACATTGATATTTCTGACCTTAACGCCAGTTGAGGGGAACACATTCGTATCGTCAAACGATATGATAGCAGCGTCGGCATATTCTTCGACCGAGCTTTCGCCAATGATTGTGCATTCCTCTCTGAAAGCACGCTCAACAGCCGTGTAAAACGGATAAGAAAACATGAAGAAAACTGACGCGGGCAGGCATGTCATAGCAGCGATGAAAGCGGATGTCATACCGCTATATATATCATTGTTTCCACCGGTCGTCTCAGCAAAAAATGTTGCGGCAACAGCTATTATGGCCGGAACAATAAATCCGATAAATTTCCGGCCGCCGCTGTGTCGGTTTGTGCGCAGGAAATAATCGTTTACAAAATCGGTGGTGTTGATTTTTAAGACACTGATATCCTCCGCATCGTCATCCTCGTCCATCATGTCAGAAAAAGCATCATGCTCAAGCATTGACTGTGACATGGAGAGGCTGTAAAGAGCATATTTACGCTTTTTAGATGAAACAACGTTGAAGCTATATATTTCACGTTTTAAGTTTATGCGCTCGTAAATATAAAGCAGTAAAACCAAGAGCGCAGCCGGAAGATTATATGTCCTTATATGCGTACCAAGATTAGCTGTAATAGCAATTACGGTATTATATGCAATATCAAGAAGGATAGCAAAGGCTGCAAGTGTCTCAGGCGCCGGTTTCCCGCGAAATAGTCCTGTGAATCCATACCATAGCGAGACAGCAGCGGGTGCCGCAATGAAAAGCGTGAGCTGCAGCCCTACCATAATATAGACTACAGGATAAACGGATGAATCGAACGCTCCACCAAACTTAATTCCGAAAAGTGTGTGATTTTCGAAAATGAAAAGTATAAGTGTGAGAATAGCGCCGTAAATAAGCTTAATTTTCGCTCGACTGTATGCTGTTTTATAAGCGTTTATGATTTCACGGTTTTGCGCTCTTGTCGTGTATTCATAATCAAGCGCGGCACGCTCTTTATTCAGCCGTTCACGGGCAAGAAGTTCCTCCTGATGCTTTTGCTGAATTTTATTAATCGTATCAATACCGACAGTTTTCTCAAGCTCCTCTTCAAGCCCGAGAGCGAGCATTATGTTGAGGTTTTCCTCGTCTATTTCCTCATCAGTGCTGAAACTTGCGAAATCCGATTCGTCGCCTTCACCATTTGACTTGCTCTCATCTATATTGTGCGCGGCAAAGTCTTCGGCGACAGAATCTTCACTTATTTCATCATAAGTTGCCACACCTGACGCACTCTCTTTAAAAACAGCGTCGGCAACATTTGTTTTCTCAAAATCCTTCGCAGAAAATGCCCCGTATTCTACTTCAACGTCGCTATTTCTTTGTTGACTTTGTTTTTTAATATAATCAGAGGTATGCACAGATCCGTCGCGCTCGGCTTCGCTGAATGCTATCTCATTAGGCTTGTAAAGATCCGCTGTTATATCGCCGTTGCCCGTTTTACCGACAGCGTTGAAAACCTCAGTAGGAGAGCTGACCTCGTCACCTTCGCTTTCGCCTTTACTTACATTGTTAATCACTCTAACATCCGCCGACGCAGCTTCCCTGTCGCTTGGTATATCCGTCACATTAACATCTGCGTCAACAAACTCAAATCTATTTATGTCACTGTCTACACTGTCATCATCGGCAGTATAAACAGTTTTTTTCTCAACACCAAAAGTATTTTTTGAGATTGATGATTTTATATCAGCAGCATTGAGCCCCGACCTATAACCAGCTTCAGCACCACCTTCACGCTTTGCTTCATCATTTGAGGGGGTGTCTGTTTTACGCAGAGAATACTTCACCTGAGCGGCGGGTTTTACATGCGCTGATGTGACTCTGTAAGCATTGACACCTTTATTTATATCTTTATCTTCGCCTTTACTTGCTTTCTTATCCGTATTGCTGTCCTCATTATCATCATTGACAGCATCGGTATCATCGTGCGTTACGCCGTATTCTTCGGGTAAATACTTACGTAAGAGAACATTTATATCAATATCGCTGGGACTTTTAGCGCTAAACGTATCGGCTTCTTTATTTATGCCGTTATCGTTTATTTTTCCGCTATTGTTCCTATCCATACGGATTCCTCCCCATGCTAATTAAATCGGACAACGGTTGTGTAAGAGTACAATAACTATATACTAACACATAAACTCATGAAATCAGCCACATTCTTAAGACCGATGGGCAATTAATTTCATTAACGCTTATATTTTTATATAACATTATATCAGCCATGCTCGCGCCATCTTTATCACCACAAGCCCCGGCTTCAAGTATTACTACACCTTTGCTTTGAAGATTAACTTATCCTTCACAGTGCTACATACTGTGCCTCGTGCGTGTCTGACGTGCTGCCTCAGATAATATTACAGCGGCAGCACACGATACATTGAGCGAATTTATTTTGCCGTAAAGCGGTACCGATACAATAAAATCGCTTTTTTCGCGAAGCAGACGGCTGACTCCTTCGCCCTCACTGCCGAATATTACAGCGGACGGAAGCGTAAAATCGCACTCATAATATGGCACGCCGCCAGCTTCTGCTGTATATATCCATACACCTGTTTTTTTCAGCGATTCTACTGCTGCTGCAAGATTCGGAACCTTGGCAACGGCTATATGCTCGACGGCACCGGCTGACGATTTTGTAACAGCCGGTGAAAGCCCGGCAGAGCGCCTTTTAGGTATAATAAGACCATGTGCGCCTGCACATTCAGCAGAGCGGATCACAGCTCCCATGTTATGCGGATCCTCAATTCCGTCAGCGATAACAATAAGCGGAACCTCACCGCGTGACCTTGCAACATCAAGTATGTCATCGACTGTGCAATAATCCTTTTCAGCTGCCATCGCAACGACACCTTGATGATGTGCTCCGCCTGACAGCACATTAAGACGGGAATTATCGACTTCGATAACCGGTATGCCCCGTTTTACTGCTTCAGCGATTATAACATTAATGCTGCCCTCACGGTCACCGCGCCTAACAAACAGCTTGTCCACGCTGCGTCCGCTTTTTAGAAGTTCGGCGGTTGCATTTCTTCCAATCACCATACCCGGTGACGCATTTATCACCTTTGACAAAAGAGCATCTCCTTGTTCTGAGGAGCTATTCCGGGCGCTCTGGTTTAAATTCGCCCTACTGTAGCTGCCGGTATGCTGTTTTTTCGTATGCTTGCCGCCACCATTACCGCTGTTATCGTATCTATTTATGGAAGCCATTTCCCTCCCGCTTTTGGGCACACATTTACCGAGTATATATGTTCATGATATTATAACACACAATTCTGCGTTTGTATATATTTACAGCGATATTTTTAGCCGCCACTATTATTTCATTTCATTATAAAATCCAGAAAAAAAACAGGCACACCACTCGTGTGCCTGCCGACCTGACAATTTTATTATACATATGTAGTGTTGATAATAATTATTGTCCTTGCTCCTTGATTGCGGCGAAGCATTCGCTGCAATATACTGGTCTGTCGCTTGTCGGTTCGAAAGGAACCCTTGCCTCCCCACCGCATTTTGCGCATATGGTGACGTGCATTTCGCGCGCTGGCTTGCCAGCATTCTTGCGTGCATCGCGGCATGCCTTACACCTCTGCGGCTCATTCTGGAATCCTTTTTCAGCATAGAATGCCTGTTCGCCTGCTGAAAAAACGAACTCTTGGCCGCAGTCCTTGCACTTCAAGGTCTTGTCCTGATACATCTTTTGTTTTCCTCGCTTTGATTGTTGGTTGGATTTGAGCCCTCAACGGATTTTACCGTCATCTTTGTTTGCACAACGCTTTAATTAAGCTATTCGGGCATATATTTCATAAGCGGCGCGCTACTTTGCACCGTATTATGCTATTTTATTATAATCAATGGTGCTACAGTATTTTCCTTAGCTTCTTTTTTATCCTATAAACAGCATTTTCGACAGTTTTTTTCGTAATAGAAAGCTCAGCTGCAATCTCTTGCGTCTTTTTCCCGTCGGTATATAAGGAAAATATGCTTTTTTCAAGCGGTGAAAGAACACTCTCAGCCCTCTCAAGAAGAATTTTTGCCTCTTCCTCGCCGGCAATAAGCTCACATGGGTCTGGCGCCGTCATAACATCCGAGCCATTTTTCCCCGGAATATCAGCTCCGGTGACTTTTCGGCGGGCATAATATGAGCGCAGCAAAGATATCATTTTATTTTTTAAGCATATCTTTGCATAAAGTCCGAAGCTCGTGTTATTTTGCTCAGTGTTGTAGCTCAATATTGCTTCGTAAAACTTTATGTCAGCCTCCTGCCTGAATTCCTCAATGCACTCACTTTCGCCAGGCGGAAGAAAGGACAGGGCATTCTTAACAATGCTTAATATGAGCGGTTCATATAAATCAAGAAGCTTTGAGTAAGCGGCATCATCACCGTTACGTGCAGCTATGACAAGTGTGTTTATAGCGTCTGCATCAATGGCATTTATTTCTCGGATATGCAATGCCGTATCAATGCTCCCATCCGATATTTTACCGTCTTTTTGATGTCTTTTTATCTCATTCACAGTTATACTACCATAAATTTAGTTTTATTATATCATGTAAATTCCCTTTGTCAATACATTGTATACAATTTTTTAATAATTTTTGTTATTTCAAACCAAATTGTCAGAACTATACAATATATTTCGTATATATTGTTTTGCAGTATCAACAATATTGAATACACTTTTCAATACACAAATTTTTAAAATTATTTGTCCTGAATTAATACATACTATTATGTATTTTTTCTTTCTATGTCAGCTGAAAATATAATTGACATCTCCTGTTAATAGTGCGAGCGCTCCTTTTTGTATGTTTTCAGGATTTTCCATAAAATTTCTCTTTATAGCACACGCTTTTTCACGTGAGTCAACACGAATACGCACTGAAAAAACTTCTTGCTTATGTTCTGTGATCACACAATACACATAAAAACCATTTCCTTTTTCAGCATCAATTTCAGTGATTTCACAGCGCATATCCGCGCCACGACGACGTAAAGATATGAGTTTTAGTGCGCTTTTGAGGCTTTTTTCGCGAATCGAAACCATTATATCGTCGCTTAAGCCTTCGGCGACGTGTTCTCCAGTTTCCGTGACACTGTAAACAACTCTTCCATCTTCTGTTTTCGTTTCAGATATATGCCCGGCATCAAGAAGCTCTGCAAAGCATTGGGCAAAGTCAAAATATCCAACATATTCATCTTGTATAGCGACCTCAGAGATGGTGTTATAATCGAGCGGAATACCGATATTTTTCATTAGATACAATATAAATAGCTTAATAAAGCTGTTGTCTTGCTTATATGTAGACATAATACCGCCTCCGGTAAACTGAAAAGGTGAAAGAACGTAACCCGTTCCTTCACCTTCCCATTATAAACGTGTTTTATCCTTGCATTTATTGTACTATATCTGCTGTTTCAGCAGCGTCTGTCGTGTCAAATATCTTCTTATACGCCATGTAATTGTCCATCTTAACACGATTGAAGCTGTTAAAACCGTAGTAATTTGTCTTTATTCCGGATATCACATTGCTGTAAATGTATGCATCCTGATTAAATATTATCGGGATGATTGGCATGTCTTCCATCAGAAGTTCTTCAGCTTGATGGAGATATGGAGTGCGCTCAGCCAAATTCTTTTCGGCAAATGCCTGCTCGATAATATTATTATATTCTTCACTGTTGTAGCCAGTTATATGACCTATTATATCATATGAATCGCTTTCAGGATCAAGCGTAATGCCGTTGCCCGAGAATTCAGCGGCAAACGGTGCAAGCGCAGAAAACGCTTCATCGCTCAGCATCTGGTAATCGATGGCTATTACATCAAACTCACCTTTCTGTGCCTGCGTTACTGTATACATCATGTTAAATCTATCGTTGTAGATAGAGGAGTCGGATATGTTCTCCGTTCCGGTCAGGCCTCTGAGCTTAATTGTAAAGCCGAGTTCTTCCCAGACAGTTTTCACATAACTGGCGATAGCGGCACTAACATCATCTTCTTTATAATATGCAACCGTTAGCTCGCCACCGGAAACGCCGGCTTCTTTTAAGAGAGCCTTTGCTTCTTCCATATTAGCTTTCGTATCAAGCAAATCTCCGCCAGCTTCACGGAACGATGTGCCAACCTTGGTATCCATGACCTTATACGGTATGAATCCTGTAGCCGGATGTGCATATACAACTATATCTTTTGCTACATATTCACGGTCAATAGCAAGTGAAAGGGCACGACGAACACGTGAATCCTTAAGAAGTTCGTTGTTAAGGTTTAGATAGTATGCGTGAGTGGACATCTGATCCGTCACTGTTACATACTTATCGTATGTTCCCTTTCTCCTCACCTCAAGAGGAAGCTCATCTATGTAGAAAATACGACCGGCATTAAATGTTTTTAAAATGTCCTCAAGGCTTTTTGAGTAGTCAACTTCTATTCTGTACGGTATAACGTACTTGTCAAGATGTTCTTTTTTATCTTTATTGAGGAAATAGTATGATGAACGCTCAAGACGAAGATAATCGTTATAAGTGACTCTCTTTATAGTGAAAGGACCGCTTGTAACTATCGTGGAAGGTTTTTTAGCCCAATCTGGATTTTTCTTAGCAATGTCCCCGCGAAGCGGAACAAGCGCCGGGCTTGACAGATTGCGCAGGAATTGCTGGTAATCTATAGAGGTTTCAAATTCAATTTCAATCTTTTTTGTTTCTGGAGCTTTCAGACCAAGGTCGTCAATTGTCATATCGCCTAATTTAATAGCGCGCGCATTTTTAATGTCGTAAAGAAGCGCTGCGGCTTCGCAGTCATAATCGACGTCAAGAATGCGCTTCCACGCGTAAACAACGTCGTTGGCTGTTAGTTCGCGGCCGTCACTCCAACGCGTATTTTTAAGCGTGATTATCATTTTATACTCATACTCACCGAATTCGTTTAGACCGTCGTGTATTTCGTATTTGTCGATGAGAGTAAGTACAAGTTTGCCGTTTTCGTCAATATCGGTCAATCCCTCATACAGGAGGCTTAAAATCTTCGCCTGAGAATCGTTGAGATAAGCAACGGCCGGGTCGAAGTTGAACAGTTGTGTTCCTATGTACATGGGAATGATGGCGCCTTTATCATAATCGCCAGTTTTAGGGTCTTTTTCAAGCGTCGTACAAGATATGAGCGCCACAGAAAGCATAACGGCACATAAAATCAGGGATAGTGCTCGTTTCATAGACCGGATAATCCTCCTGCTATATGCATAATACAAATGTTTTATTACTTCTGCCGTCCGCATTTGCACCGCTGAGGATAAGTCACCACGGCAATTAAGCCGTACTCTATTAGTCTTAAATGTGCAAGCGAGCTGGCGATACGCAGTTTTCAATACATTATAGCACTGGCGCAAAATATAATCAATTACTTATTCATTTATATCAACAATATTCAGTTAAATGCACAATATAATCAAAACATTTTATGCAATATGGACATATAAATAAGTAAATTATATTAAATTCTGCGTCATTTACTGCGTCAACATGTATATTATATCATAACGTTGAGGATAATGAAAATTGATTTATAAATATTTTGTAAACTATTTTTTATGGAGATGTTGATGAGTACGGAAAATAAAGATAATCTCTCCTATTTACGCACCGATCTTGCATGTGAATCTGAATTAATACCAAAAATGATCCCGGGCTCCGGCGCTGTTTACGAGGAACACGAAACAGGTGGAATCAAAGTGGCAACTTTGACTGTTGAAAATGAAGAAGGCGAACGCTTATCCGGCCGTCCTATTGGTAAATACATCACCATATTCTGCGGGCGCAACTGGATTTATTCCGAAGACCTGCGCGAGTCATTGATCGAGGCATTACTTGACGCTATTGAAAGCGCTGTAAAAAGTGCGGCTGGCAAAGATATATCAGCCGGTGACAGTGTTCTTATAGCTGGACTTGGCAACCGCAATTTAACAGCCGATGCTATAGGCCCGTTAACCGTTGATGGCATTACCGTGACGCGGCATATGAAAAAAATCGACCCGCAGATGTTTTCAAGCATGAACTGCGCAGCTGTCGGTGCATCTGCACCGGGTGTGCTTGCTCAGACAGGCATTGAGACGGCGGAAATTATTAAAAGTGCCATAAACAGCACAACTCCTGATGTTTTAATACTTGTCGATGCATTAGCTGCACGCTCGTGCGACAGGCTTGCAGCAACAATTCAGGTGTCGGATCAGGGCATTAACCCCGGCTCCGGCATAGGCAACCGCCGCGATGCTATAACAAAGGAGATGATGGGCGTCCCTGTAATAACAATCGGGGTGCCGACTATTGTCGACTCATCTACGCTTGTTTACGACGCTTTGCAGCAGGGCGGTTTCGACACGGATAACATAAGCAACAATCTTCGTGAGGTGCTTGAAAACGGACGTAGCTTTTTTGTTTCGCTCAAAGAAAGCGATCTTATAATAAGCCAAATGGCAGAGCTTATATCAGAAGCAGTAAACCGCTACAACGGTTGCGCATAAAATGCTTTTACCGCTCATATCTTCTAACGGATGTATTTTTAAAGCTTGCATTATCATTGGCGCTGATACCGATGCGGTGTGTTATACAGCACCGCATCGTATGCGCCAGAGTCTTTTGCATGGAGGTTGAAATGAGCGGAAACGATAAACAAGACTTATATAATAATGAATCAACAGAAAAAATAATAAACACACAAAGCAGCACACAAAGTGATAGCATCGCCGAAGAAAGCCCGGATAACACTAAAAGCAAAGTAAAAGCTAACACACCGGTTCTTCTTTTGCTCAATCCGGAACCGGAGCGAATCAATACTCAGAATTTATCTAATAAATCGCGGGCATCCAACCTCAGTTCTGCCATCAACCGCTTACATATAAGCAACAGAATAAAGAAATTCCTTCGATATCTGTTTCGCGCTTTTCTTTATTTGCTTGGTGCTGTTGCGGTATTAAGTCTCCTCACGTCGGCTTTTTCAGCAGTTCCCGCCGAATCAATTTACAGTGCTTTTGTTTTATCAGCAATACCTCCGTCATCAGCGAAAAACAGTGAATCGCCCGTGGATGATAATACAAAGCTGGACAAAGATGACAACACAAACACAAATATAAAAGATAGTGAAAGCGATAATTATAATGTCCGTGATGCCGAAGATTTTTCGTCGCTTGCAGAGTGGATAAAATCCGGCTCAAGCGCTCGGGATGAAGCGCTTCGGGCAGCGCTTTACGCTTACAAGCCACCGGAAGCAAAAGACGGCAAATATCCGATTATACCTGTTGATCTGTCGGCTAAAAACGAATATGGCCTCTCTTTTTCAAACGAGACAACCCTTAAGATAGATTTATCTAATTACCTCGCAGCCCCTGCTTTTGCACAGTCGCTTGACATCATCAAAGATGAAAATGAAAGCACAGACTTTGCGCCGATTGTCCTTATTGTACATACTCACGGCACAGAATCGTATGCCCCGGCAGGCGCAGTTACATATTCGACGGGCGACAACGCAAGAAGTACGGATATAACGAAAAATGTTGTGGCTGTCGGCGCCGTTATGGCCGAATACTTCAACAGCGTAGGCATACCGACTGTACACTGCAAAGAAATGCTTGATAAAGACTCATACCGCGATGCCTACGCGAAGGAAGCTGAGACGATAAAAGCATATATAAAAGAGTATCCGAGCATTAAATATGTGTTCGACGTTCACCGGGACTCTGTAATCGGCTCAAATTATGAGAAATACCGACCCGTCACCGTTATCGGAGGCAAAACTGTCGCGCAATTCATGTGCGTCGTCGGCTCGAATTTCAAGGGAGCCGACCACGACGGATGGGAAAACTGCTTTGGGCTTGCGGTAAAACTCCAAGCTCGCCTCTGGGAGCGTTCGAGTTCGCTTGTAAGGCGTATATCGCTGCGCGGAGCGTCCTACAACCAGCAGTACGCTGATTACGCATCTCTCCTCTTAGAAATTGGCTCGTGTGGTAACACTCTTGACGAGGCAAAACGCTGCGCGAGGATAGTTGCTGAAGAGCTGTCACACCTGATAATCAACGGATGGTGATGTGTACCGCATTAAAATGATAAGAAAGCACAGCACGCGCTGTAAAATTTTACAGCGCGTGCTGTGCTTTCTTGGGGATCTGTGAGCGGAGCTTTCGGGCATCTTTAATAAACAGTGTTTATAATCTATAATAAATCCCGCATCGCCGCTACTTATAAAAGCATGTCAGATGGTATGTGCATGTTACAACTGATGCCAGTACAAGCACCCTCACAGCTCCCCCAGCTCCCAATCAACGGTTATATACAATCAGGCGTTATTACATATATTCGTCAAAGCAGTCTTCATCATCTCTCCGGCACATCTGACTTTCTTGTTTATTACACTTCTCCGCCGCGGCAAAAGCTAACAGAGCAAGTATGAAACAAACAGGAGTTCCTATGATAAGCGGTACCACGCCGTTTTCCATCCCGCTAACAATGAACAAGAACAGAATAGCGCCGGCAGTGACCACTGCCGTGTGCAGCACCCTGATAAATTGAGGTTTCGTCAAAAATATAATAAAGCTGCATATCATGCGATGCAGCACGGCTGATGGTTTCGGTTTTGTCCCACAACGGGCGCGGTACACATGTGTATTAGTTTCTGCGGTTCTATTCATGATAAATCATCCTCTGACGGTAGTTTATGATAAAGTTCGGCAACTTCAATCATATTATATTATCATTTTTGGTAATTGTCAAGCCCTATTTATAATAATTTTAACCATTATTGCATTTATCTCTTTACATTTATGATCTGTTATGGTAAAATGACATCATATTTAATACTGGGGGTCTTTTATGATCGAAACATGGCTTGACCGCATTAAGGCGTTAAAAAATAAAAAAGGTTATACGAACGAAGAGCTTTCAAGGCTTACCGGTATACCCGTTGGAACACTGAACAAGATACTTTCAGGTGCTTCAGCCGACCCGAAACTATCAAATCTCATCTCCCTTGCAAGCGTCTTCGACGTATCGCTTGACTATATAGCCACAGGTGACGATACATCAACCATCCGCCCGACGCGCGATGAGAAAATTATGCTTGCAAAATACCGGGCTCTTGATGCTCACGGGCGCGAGCTTGCTAACCTTGTTATAGATAAGGAGTACGAGCGCGTCGCATCCCTGCCATCGTCACGCCTTTTAGCTGCCGGATTTTCGCCGCAGCAAGCACAAAATGGAATCCGCCGCTATAATTACACAGCGAATGCTTTAAAAAAGCGAAAAACGCAGACAGACGTCCCCAGCAAACCTCTTCGCATACCAATCTACGATTTGCCCGTTTCCGCAGGTGTTGGCGCTTTTCTTGATGGCAACAGCACCGATTTTATAACAATCACAACAGAAGAAGGAACTATTGGCGCTGATTATGCTCTCCGCGTTACCGGAGACAGCATGGAACCCCGCTACCGCGACGGTGACATCATCCTTGTCCACAAACAGTCTGAAGTATATGAAGGTGAGCTTGGAATATTCGTGTGCGGCGGGCCGGATGGCTACCATGGTTATTTCAAGCGTTTTGGCGGGGACCGGCTGGTTTCACTCAACCCCGCTTATCCAGACATTCCCCTTGACAGCTTTGAATCAGTTGTATGCTGCGGCAAAGTAATCGGTCATTTACCGAGGAGAGATGTATAGCTATTGCCCATATATATGCCGTCTAATGAAGCATTAAGGCACAAAAACCGGTTACATTATAATATTTATAAGAAAAATCAAGTTTTTATAAAAAAGTCTGGAGTGTGCAGTTGAGGTATTACTGTACTATTCGCAACTGATGATAGGAAACGATAAAGTCACTTTGAAAAGATCAGCGTCAGTATCAATTCTAAACTGCCTGCCCTGCAGCTCTGTCAGGCTTTTCGCTATTGATAAGCCAAGGCCGCTGCCTTCTGAGTTGCGCGAGAGGTCTCCACGAACAAAGCGTTCTGTAAGCTCATCCAGCTCAAGATCAAGCGCGTATTTTGATATGTTGCGAAAGATTATGACAGCCTGCCCACCCTTATTCTCAAGTGTGAGGTAAACGCGTGTTCCCGGCATTGCGTATTTTATTATATTGTTCATAAGATTATCGAAAACACGGAAGAGATGACGGCCGTCTGCCATCACATAAACCGGTTCTTTTGGCATCCTTACAATCATATCAAGGCCGCACCTCTCAAAGCGCTCCCCATATTCGCCCATTGCCTGAGACAGAAGAACGTTTAAGTCGGACTTCTCGAGCGTAACCGTAATATTCCCGGTTGAAGCTTTTGAAGCTTCAATCAAATCTTCCGTAAGCTTTTTCAGCCGCGCCGACTGACGTGCGATAATTTGAACATATTCTCTTATTTTGGTGTTTTCACATGGTGTTCCGCGAAGCTTTTCCTCTTCCTTGCCCAATAAGTCGATATAGTTTAATGTTGATGTGAGCGGTGTTTTGATACCATGAGATACATTAGTGATAAGTTCTGTTTTAAAGCGTTCGCTTTTCACGCGCTCCTCAACGGTACGCGACATACCGGCACTTATGCTGTTCAAATTTTCACCGTGACGTTTAAAATCCCATATCATACGTGAAGTATCAACGTGATATGTCAAATCCCCAGCCGCTAAACGCTCCCCGGCAATCTGAAGCTTTTTAAGCACTGAAGCTATATAGCATACAGCTAATATGATCGCGCACCACAGCACTATATAAAGAATTAGCACCGCTTCTTCTGAATATATTAAAATCAAATCATTAATAATAGATTTACGATGCCAAACAACAGCGTTGTTAATAATAATTTCCAGTATATCGGGGTCCCTTCGACAAACTTCATGATAAGTTTGCCTATTCCCTTTATGAGACTAAACAGCTTTCGACACACACGTAATATGAAAAGCTCACTTATCAATGTGTGGTTTTTACGCGGATGGCGAAAGAAACTGAATACACAATAAAAATAATATAACTGAAGAATGAAAATGCACTGACTGATATAATTTCTTCCTCAACGCCGTAGCTATAGATGATTGATATACTGGCCAGGATAAACAAAACAATGGCTACAAGACAGGTCAGGATGTCAAACGGTATGCGCTCAATGCTACTGGTGTGTATTGCCTCGCCGCCATCAACATTCCGGCGTCCCGCACTTGCGAGCAAAAGCGAATAAGAAAAGATATTGATTATAACCGATAAAGTTCCAATAGCGACAAGGGCCCCTCGCCACTGATAACCTACATTAATCCAAAAATCAGCCCTTGATATTTCATCTTTGTATTTAAAATCAGCGGGAATGTAGCCATTTACTATATACTTATTGAATATTTTTACAGTGACAGTGTATGAGGTTGTTTCACCATTATAATTAGAAGCAACAACCTCTCCGTCCTTTTTCATTATTATGTAGAAAAAATTAATATAATCAAAATAAAAATTAAGGTTGTCGCGATCGTTCTTATATGTTTCATATACGTCGTTGCAGTAGTCGATGGCACACGACATCATTATCTTCTCACGAACTTTATCCTTCGACAGTGTATAAAAGTCGTTGTCATATAATAAATAACACGCAATAAACGACAAAATGGAGGTTATCATTGTAAGTACGCATAGTATAACTAAAAAGGCCTTGCCGCCCCCTGCTGTATATAAATTTTTTCATACAATATACTCCTCTCTTGAGTATGTTCTATGTCTTATCTGATTAAACTGAGATGTATTTTTATGCTATTTTGTGTTTTTTCCCGAGCTTGGGTAAATATTATTCTCAATTTTATAACCTTGTGCCCATACGACTTTTAAATATCTTGGTTCCGCCGGGTTTATCTCAAGCTTTTCACGCAGGTGGCGTATATGAACGGCGACAGTTCCCTCCGCGCCGTAAGGCTCGTCTCCCCAGACACGGCGATATATCTCTTTTGGCGTTAAAACCTCCCCCGGGCGCGTCATCAGCAGTCTGAGTATGTCAAACTCTGTCGGTCTGTCGGCGTCAGCGATACAGGGTCTCCGTCGCGGAATACTTCCTTTGTCCGGTCTTTAGCTCTATCCCCCGACAGTGAAAACACCGTCGGCTGCGCTATTTTTGTTTCCGCCACCAAGTTTCATATAACGGCGGAGCTGTGACCGCACACGTGCTAAAAGCTCAACGGGGTTAAAGGGTTTCGTTACATAATCGTCAACGCCTATGTTTAAGCCTAAAATCTTATCGGTATCCTCACTTTTAGCTGTCAGCAGAATAACAGGAACGTTATATTCCTCGCGCAGCTTTGTAAGCGCTGTTATTCCATCCATTTTAGGCATCATTATATCCATAAGGACAAGGTGGATGTCATTTTTTGATAATACATCAAGTGCTGTTTTCCCGTCATATGCTTCATATACATGGTAGCCCTCAGCAGATAGGTAAATCTTTAGCGCTGATACGATATCATGCTTGTCGTCACAGACAAGTATGTTATACATCGCAACAACCACCTCTACTTATAATATTAGCAAATCAAATATAAAGAATAAATGTTTAAATTATTTAAGATTGTTTTAAGATGGCGCATTTACAGCCCATAAACATCAAAAAACTCCGGCTAACTGGTTTATCCGTTAGCCGGAGCTGTATTTTAAAATTTTAATTACTGCTCCTCGTCAGGTGCGAAATACTCATTATAGAATTCATTGTAGATATATGCCGGACTAAATGCCCATGCTGACTCCGAACTCATCTTAGTGAATGTCTGGTTATCGGCAAGCTCCTCCTGTGCATCACTGAAGAATGTATCTATATCAGCCGTCGGCACATTTTGGAGACGCTCGTAATATTCCTTAGAAATGTTTGCAAGCTCTTCATAATATGCTGCATTTTCACTATTGAATAAGTTGGGGCAGTATAGGAACGGGCTGAGCTTGGAGCTAAGGTTCTTCTGCTTGTCGTATTCCCACTGATCGGGATCCATATCCTCAGACGGATATGCCATATACACATTGCCCGTGTGGAGAAGATTCATATTGTAATCATTGCTGATCTTCACAGCACGGTCCTCGTCATCAAGCTCATAATGCACGCCTTCAATACCATACTGGAGAAGATTGCGTATAGTGGGATCAGTGTTGATAGCTATCAGAACTTCAATTGCTCGTTTAAAGTCATTTGTGTATGCGCTGATTCCAAATGCACCAGCAAAAACATCCTTTTGTGTAGCTGTGGGTGTTTCATATATGTGGATGTAATAATCATCCTTATATTTTTCAACATCAGAGTAATCGCCAGAGATTACGCCTACGCCGAATTTTTCAACAGTGCTTGGATCTTCGGCTAAAAGCCCTTCATCCTGGAGGGAGCGCATCAGCTTGAAGTTAGCTTTATACGCGTTGATTTTGAAAATGCTGGTTATAGCTACCTTTGTGTTAAAAGTAGTATTATTGGGAACAAGCGACGCAAGGACGTTCCAGCTTCCATCAGGGGACCAATACGTCATACCCGGGGGATCGACCCACGAAAGGAGAGGAGCTATGCTCTCATCTTCCTCATAAACGCCAATGTCGCGTATAAATTCTTCGCAAGCTTCGATTGTAGTGAGCGTATCGGGGTCATAATCATATTTATCAACAAGCTCTTTGTTCACAAGAAGGAATTTATACTCACCAAGTCCATGGTTGTTTGGAATGGCATGTGTGACGCCGTTAAATTTCGCTGCGTTGAGGAATGTTGGGTATATGTAGCTTCTCAATACCTTGGCTGCACCGCCAAGGGCTGTATCAAGCTCAGAGAGTGCATCACGCTCAATGAGAGCAAGATAATCTTCATAACTTGTGATACAGAAAATATCGAACTGGTATTCGCCAACCCTCGGATACTTAAGTTCGACGACACCGTCCTCGTCCCTTGTGGTTTGGACTTCTGTTGTCTCGGTTTCCTCAGTTGTTTGTGGTTTTGTCGTTATTCCTTCAGCACGAAGACTCTTTGCAATCTCGCGCTGTATTCTTTCTTGTTCCTTGTCGGCCTCGACCTTCTTTTCAATCTTTGAAAGCCGCTCATCGACAGCTTTCATATACTCGTCAATCGGAAAAACCTTAAGCTCTATTGCTGTCGTAAATTGAGCCTTCAGTTCCTTATTTATGGCAGCTTCAACGAGAGCAACGGCCTCGTCAGTTGTGCCTTCTTCGCACGGTAGCCAGAATGTTAATGTAACAGGATTGCGTTCGCCCTGAGGTGCGTCTTCCTCTTCTCCTGTTACAACATTCTCGACACCGCTCTTATAACTACAACCCGCAAAAAAAGCAGATAAGGCCATTAATACGCTTAATAGTAAGCATATAAGCCGTTTGTTCATATGAATTCCTCCCGTAAACACGAGTCCAATCAATATTATAAAATATATACAACAATACCTATTGTATTTTATATTAAAAGTGTTAATCTGTCAAGCGTGAAATGAAACCGCGACAGTTATTGAGTGCCGCCGCGGTACACAGTTGCGTTACTGATTATTCATAAAAATTGTGCATATTATCTATTATTAAAATGCCGTATTCATACATTTTGACTTTTGATTCGTCAAAATTAACTGACTCGACCTCGAAAGATTGTGAAATATTACAATAGAGATGAGCATTTGCATTAATCAAGGAAGTCGCGCAGGCGCTTTGAGCGGCTTGGATGACGAAGCTTGCGCAGCGCTTTTGCCTCAATCTGGCGGATACGCTCGCGTGTGATGTTAAACTCTTTGCCAACCTCCTCAAGTGTCCGCGTTTTACCGTCATCAAGTCCGAAACGACGCTTGAGAACAAGCTCCTCACGCGGGGTTAAGGTGTGCAGCACTTCTGCAAGCTGTTCTCTGAGGACGGAATATGATGCGGCATCCGGCGGAGCCGGTGATTCTTGATCCTCAATGAAGTCGCCGAGGTGGCTGTCCTCTTCTTCGCCGATAGGCGTTTCAAGGGATACGGGATCCTGCGCTATTTTCATTATCTCACGTACTTTTTCCGGTGTCATATTGAGTTTCTCTGCAATCTCTTCCGGGCTTGCCTCATGCCCCAGCTCCTGAAGAAGCTGCCGTGAGTAGCGTGAAACCTTGTGTATTGTCTCAACCATATGGACAGGGATACGGATAGTACGCGCTTGGTCAGCTATTGCGCGCGTTATAGCCTGCCGTATCCACCATGTGGCATATGTTGAAAATTTGTAGCCTTTTTTATAGTCAAACTTTTCGACAGCTTTCATCAGACCGAGGTTTCCCTCTTGAATCAAATCAAGGAAAAACATACCCTTGCCAACATAACGCTTTGCTATGCTGACGACAAGGCGCAGGTTGGCTACGATAAGCTCGTTTTTCGCAGTCTCATCGCCCTCCGCCATGCGCTTTGCAAGCTCAACTTCTCTGTCAGCGTCAAGCAGAGACACCTTACCTATCTCCTTGAGATACATTCTGACAGGGTCGTCGATAGCGAGTCCTTCCTGTGAGAGGACCTTCTCCATGTCCTCCGCGCTTTCAAGATGCTCGACCTCGTTCTCTATCTCCTGAAATTCCTCATCTTTAATATACGACGTCACCTCGATGCCGTTGCTCTCAAGTTTTTCATAAAGCTTTTCAATTCTTTCTATGTCATAATCTTCATCTTGGAGCATTTCCATAATTTCGTTGCTCGACAAGGAACCCTTAGATTTACCCTTTTCGATAAGCTCCTTTTCCTTAGCTGTCAACTGATCAGCTTTTTCCATATCGCTCTCGTTATCACTATCGCCATCAATATCAATGTCGTCAATATCTATATCTGCGTCGTTATATTCAGAATCAGAATAGTCGGAGTCTGCGGAAAGCTTGTCCCTTGAGCGAGATGTTTTCTTTCCGGACACGCCAGAAGTTGCTGTTTTATTTTTATTAGCTGTAGACTTCGCTCCTGACTTTGCAGCTTTTTCCGTTTTTGCCTTGTCAACAGATGTGGTTTTTGATTCATCAGCGGAATTTTCCATTGGATTATTCACGCTGTCGTTTGTATTGTCAACACCGACAGGTGTAGTATTTTGAAGTCCTGTTCCTTTTGTTATATCAATCAATTTCATTCTTCTCCTGCATATGTAATATTTTATTATATTTTAAGATTTTCAAATTGACTTTTTATTTTCCTCGCGCAAGCGTCTAACATACTCAAGCGGATCCTCTTTTGCTATCCTCCGCTCTTGTGCTTCTCGCTTCAGCGCTGCAGCATACTCTGCAAAAACCTCGTCGTCATTTCTCAGATTCTGTCTATCAAGTATGAGCTTCACAAGCCTTGAAATTTCGTCTTGTGTAAATTTATCTGGGAGCGCGCCAATGTCAAAACCCCCACTTTCCTCATACACTTGCTTTATCGCTTCGTAAACGCGCCTCCCAAATGATGTCAAAAAGTCGTCAGGTGAAATCCGTCCAACACCGGTCGGTTCTTTCCCGATGTATTCGGGGAACGCCATCATCATTCCAAGCAGAGCCTCCTCACATGATGCCGCGCGAAGCTCTTTTATCTTATCAAGATTGATTCTGTCACCGTAACCGGCGGCTGCACGGTGCACCATTTCTAATTCTTTCTTCTTCTTTTCCTTCCTTTTTTTATTTATAATAAACAAAACATCGTTTTTTATACTTGTTTCTGAAATACCGGCAGCTTTCGCAGCCATAGCAATATAAATTTCTCGCTCCGCTTCGCTGCGAACCTCGGAAATATAATTGGTTATCTCTTTTATAGCAGAAATCTTATCATCGGCGTTATCTAAGTCGTAACGCGAGGTCACCTTATCCATGAAATAGTCAAACTTCGTCCGGCTTCCGCTGAGCGCCAGCCTAAACTTGTCCGCACCAAATTTTTTGATATATTCGTCCGGGTCTTTTGCTCCGGACAGGCGAAGAATGCGCACCTCAAGTCCAACTTCACTTAAAACTTCAATAGCTCTGTTGGCTGCCCGCTGGCCTGATTCGTCGCTGTCATAATTTATGATGACGCGCTTTGTATATTTCTTCATCAACCGCGCCTGTTCCGGGGTCAGAGCAGTTCCAAGCGTCGCGATGGCGTTTTCAAAACCGGCGGCGTGAAGAGCAATGACGTCCATATATCCCTCGCAGAGAATAAGCTCCTCTGCACAGTGACGGCGCGCAAAATTAAGAGCAAATAGGTTGCGGCTTTTTTTAAATATGGCCGTATCGGAGGAGTTGAGATATTTCGGCTCCGCGTTGCCTATTGTGCGCCCGCCGAAAGCAACAACGCGGTTCAGTGTGTCAATTATCGGAAACATCACCCGTCCGCGGAACATATCAAAATATCTGCCGCTGTTGCGGCTGACGCCCCTTAAACATCCGGATACAAGCTCGGTATCCGTGTATCCGAGCGAATGCATATGGCTGCTCATAGCGTCAAAGCTGTCAGGTGCGAATCCAAGGCCAAAGCGCTTTATAATCGGCGGCGGAACACCCCGCTGCAATAAATAAGCCATCCCTGCGTCGCCACCATATTTGCCATCAAAAAGTGCATCCCTATAAAAACGCGCAGCATCACGGTTCATATCAAGTAAGCGCTGCCGCGAAATGGTTTTTCCACTGTCGTCCCCTACTCCCTCAGGTATCGTCACCCCGGCACGGTCGGCAAGATATCGAAGTGCTGATATGTAGTCAAGGTTTTCGATTCTCATTATAAAGGATATAACATCTCCGCCGACCCCGCAACCGAAGCAGTAAAAGCTCTGTGTCGATGGAAAAACTGTGAACGAAGGCGTTCTTTCAGAGTGAAACGGACACAAGGCCGTAAAATTGCTACCCACCCGCTTGAGCGTCAGGTAGCGTGATATAACATCCTCGATATCGCTTCTGTATTTAATTTCCTCGATTACTGAAAGCGGTATTTTCGGCATTCTGATTGTTTCCTTCTTCCGTTTTCAAAAGCGAATTAACTCGCTACTTAATAAAAACTGCTGCTTCCCGCGTTGTCAAATGCTTTTATTAAGACTTGTCTACTCGTCGGCAATTCCGCGCCATACACGAGGTATGAACAGCTCTTTATATTTATCAATAGCGTAGCGGTCTGTCATGCCTGCTATATAGTCGCAGACACATCTTTCTTTGCCCTCACGCTCGATATTTTTATAATAAAACTCCGGCATTTCCTCCGGCTTTTTCACGTAATAATCGTATAGCCGCGCTAAAAGCTCCTGTGCTTTTGCCTCTTCCGCCTTTGCTATGCTGTCAATGTAAACCCTATCGAAAAGGAACTTGCGAAGCTCCATTGTCGCCTCATATATATGAGGCGTCATTTTTATTTCTCCCTTGCCATATGAAGCGTCAATTACGGCTGTAACCATTGTGTTTATGCGCGAGCTGTGCGTCGAGCCGAGGACGTCTGTCAGCTCACGGGGTATATCGTCCGGCGACAGCACGCCAGCCCGTATAGCGTCGTCTATATCGTGATTTATGTAAGCTATTCTGTCAGCAAACTTTACGATGATACCCTCAAGCGTCGATGCTGTGCTGTCACCTGAATGATTGACAATACCATCGCGGACTTCCCATGTGAGATTCAGCCCTTTGCCGTTATTTTCAAGAAACTCGACGACGCGCAGGCTTTGCTTGTAGTGAGTGAAGGACGGGTCATAGCACCGCTGCATGGCAACCTCGCCGGCGTGACCAAACGGCGTGTGCCCAAGATCATGTCCCAGCGCCACAGCTTCAGTTAAGTCTTCATTTAAGCGCAGCGCACGGCAGATAATGCGCGCTATCTGCGTCACCTCAAGCGTATGCGTCATCCGGGTGCGGTAGTGCTCACCAACCGGTGAAAAAAACACCTGCGTTTTATTCATCAGGCGGCGAAACGATTTGCTATGTATTATCCTATCACGGTCACGCTGTAATTCTGTGCGGTTGACGCATTTTTCATACGGATGATCGCGTCCGCGGGTATTTGCTGTAAAAAAGGCATAAGGCGACAGATATTGCCGCTCACGTTCGAGAAATATTTCAGAAACACAGCGCCCGGCGCCGTTTTCATTCTCTACCATATGCCTTTTGCTCCAATGCTTATTTAATATTATCAAAATTTTGTAAATAAATCTGTTGTTAATTTTATAGTAGTTTTAAAAAGCAAATGAAAGCCGACGGTGCCAAAAAAACAAACGAAAGAGTCGATACCCAATTTTAATCAAAAATATGGCTTAAAATTAGACCGTCAACCCTTTCTTCGATTATTATACACATATAATATACGCAAGTATTTTTAAAACACTTTCGACATCCTGCGTTTTTTCGATTATTTTTTCATAATATTACGGTAATCGCGCCATAATTTTCAGTGGGCATCCGCTCTTAAGTTAATGAAAGTCTGTCCTTTCGTTGTCAAAAGGACAGACTTTTAAATATCCACCATAAATGTTGCTTTTTTTATTGATTATTGCCGACCATTTTCATCGCCATCGCTGCCCACCGGCGCTTCATCCGGATAACAAAATCGGATACATCCGTCGATCGGTACACACTTTCATTAAAGGCAGCGCTTTGCGCCGTCAATTACGTATCTGCTCATTTATTAAAAACCATTTTTTCCAATTCAACTTAACTTTTGTGTTGTGTAGTTTTAATTATCCTAAAAGTCAGCTTTTATCTTAACGGCAGCTTCAGACACTTTCATCCGGCGGCTAAGATAGCGGAATAAAACCGACACTGAAACCCCTGTTGCAACGGCGACAGCGCTCATTATCCATTCAACGGCTTCAACGGGGAGTCCGGGGAATATTGATATAAGCGAGCCTGTCATAAAGCCCGCAACCATGAAGCAGGCAAAGCTGCGGTATTTTGTAAAAACAATCTTTGTTAAGTTTGAGAAAAGCACCATTCCGACGAGGAATGCAAGTCCCACCGGAACAATAGTAGCAAAATCAAATCTTGACGCGGCATTTAGCAGCGGCTCATATACGCGCAGCGTCATAAGCACCATCGAGACGCTCATGCCGGGCACCATGCTCATGACACCGGCAATCGCACCGCACACAGGAAAGTAAACCATCGCTTCACCGGACGTCATAGATGTCGTGTCAACGGCAATGGCAATATCATATTTAGCCATCATGCCAACCGTCAGCGCAAAAGCAAGCGCGCACACTGTCCCTGCGACATACAGCGCCTTAAAACCTCCACCGCCCGCGCGAGCTTCAGATATGACAGTAGGGATGCTTCCCCCTATCAGGCCGATAAAGAGCAGATAAGCCGGCGTCGGGTAGTTTGTGAAAAGCACTTCAAGCGCCTGCAGAAGCAGCACAGCACCGGCGCCCGCGCCGATTACCATTGGCAGAAGGTATATAAAATTCCGCTTAAGGTTGCGAAACGGGTTTGATATTATGCCGATAAGATCGTCGTATATTCCCAACATAACCGCCATAATACTGCCGCTGACGCCCGGGGCAATAATGCTTATCCCTAAAAACGCCCCGCAGAGCATACGGTAGAAAAAGCCGTTTCTTTTCTCTTTCTTGCTTTCGTTACTATTAATTTGCACAGCGTTGGTTCCCCCGACGCTTTCGTTATCAAAAGACATTCGCTCCTCCGTTACAAAAAGCTACACCATAAAAGAGGCTATGAGTCAGCCATTTTAACGGTTGCCGGCTTATAAAGAAACTTCAGCATATAAATATCATCAGCATTGACAAAGCTATCTATACCATAAAGGAAAAGTACGTCGTCATAATCCGCCACGTCAATTACACTTTCAAGCTGCTGCCTAAAATAGCGCAGGTCGATGAGCGTCACCTGACTGTAATTCTCAAGCAGCACAGGCGCCATACTGTGCGCATACGAATCTTTGAATACAAGTAGCTTTTTCGCGCTATTATCTTCGCTGTCAATGTCTCTGTATATCGTTACAATGGGCTGATTCGTGCCAAGAAAGTACGCGTACTTGTCCTTCACATCAAGGTATTCATCAAAATACACACTGTCATAACTTTTTATCTCACCGCCGCTGTAAACATCACAGCGCGTATCAAAATCAAGCTTAATACGCCTCAATAGTATCGCTTTTAATAAATCTGACACCCGACTTTGAATATAGCGTGCCATTGAAGCTGTTGCTTACAGTCTCCGCCACATAATCATGCGGCAAAAGAACGCGGGCGCGGCAGTACTCAGCGTAAGCTAAATACGCTCCATATGTCGTCCAGTGGTGATCGGTACGATAGTAGATATAATCATCCGAATGCTCTTTTAGTGTCTCATACACCGAAACGCATTCAACACCATCACACTGCGAATAAATATCGGCTATTGTGTCTCGCAGGCTCCATGTCACAGCGAAGTCTGGCAGTTTTTCCGGCTGTATTTCTGACGCCGACGGCACAATCATAAGCGACACAGGCACATTAACCTGCGACGCGAAATAGTTTATCGCCTCTATGTTTCTTTCTATGCTTTTGCTGTCCGGTTTGTCAATGATGCTAAAAAGAGCTCCCTTCCCTATATAAACGCCGCTATTCTCACGCTTGCCGGATGCGTACTCGATCGAGCTCTGCATCGCCACCCAGCCGTCGCCGCTAAAAACACAGGGCTCTTTTTGATGCGTTCGCTCTCTGTTTGTTTCAAAAGGCGGCCGGGAAGCGGTGTTGAGAATAACGCCGCGAGAATGAAAATAATACTGTAACTGAAAAGATAATACAGCGTGTTTTCGTTGCACAAAGGCACCCCTGCCCTGCCGAACATTCCTGCAAGGTATGGCCCGACACGCCCGATATCCTCAAAGTAAAATATGACCCAGCTTACAATGACAAGCAGCATTGTGTATATATGACGGACAAAAGCGGGAGCATGTTCAAGCATGCGTCCGATGATATATTTTTCAAGAATAAGTATAACGGCGAAATAAAGTCCCCAAAGTATGAAATTCCACGACGCACCGTGCCAGAATCCCGTCAGCCCCCACACAATGAGGATGTTCAGTATGTGGCGCTGTTTTGAGCAGCGGTTTCCGCCGAGCGGAATGTAAACATAGTCGCGGAACCACGCGCCGAGCGTAATGTGCCAGCGGCGCCAGAATTCTGTTACGCTCTTCGATATATACGGATAGTTGAAATTTTCATCGAAAGTGAAGCCGAATACGCGCCCAAGGCCAATCGCCATATCCGAGTAGCCTGAAAAGTCGTAATAAATCTGGAATGTATACGCAAGTATGCCGAGCCAGTAAAGAAGCACCGACATCTCCCCGGCAGAACCGGATGAAACTTCATCCCAGAGGAGGCCGACATTGTTTGCAATCAACACTTTTTGCCGAGCCCCACAATAAAGCGGCGAAGGCCCACTGATAGATTGTCAAGTGTTATGCTGTGGTCCTCAAGCTCGTCTTCAACTGTGACATAGCGGACGATGGGGCCTGCTATAATCTGCGGGAAAAGTGTTGTGTAGCAAAGATAATTATAATAACTTGGCTCGCATCTTGTCGTACCGCGGTACACGTCTATTGCGTATGATATTGACTGAAATGTGTTAAACGATACTCCTATCGGTAAAATAATATTGACGGAGACACCTTTAATTCCGAAAAGAGCGCAGAAGTTGCTGACAAAAAAGTTCGTGTACTTAAAGAAAATTAAAACAGACAAATTACTGATAACTGAAATTAGCATATACATGCGGCGCTTGCGCTCATTTTCACGGTGTTTTTCCATCAGCCGTCCGCAAACATAGTCCTCAACTGACAGCGCGATCATGACCGGTAAAAAAACGTATCTCACCCCACGCATAAAACACGAAGCTTCCCGCGATCATGACCAGATTTTTTAGTTTTTTCGGGGCGATGGCATATAAAATTAAAAGAATTGGTATGAAGTAAAAAAGAAAGATTATACTGCTGAATACCACGTCTTTTATATCCCCCGAATAGAATCAATATGCCAGATATTTGTTTTTCACAGCCTTGCTGCGGACAATTTTTAATTTTCAGACGTAAAATTATGAATAAAGTTCCGAAAAAGCAATTAAAAAAGCGAAACGACAGCGCCAATTACACCGGCAATAAGCGTCAGAAGTATGGGGTTGACATTAAACTTAATATTTAATACTGCTGTTATGACGAAAACGGCAAAAAGAAATACAGATATTGTTCCTAAAGGGTTGGTAAAAAAGCCGCTCCATGCTGCCCCCTCTTTTACGAGGACACCAGCCGCTATCGTCAAGGCAGCCGCGGCTATAAGACCGACTGCCGCCGGTTTTACACCGGACAAAAATCCCTCCATTATTTTATTTTCGCGGTAGCGAGCAATAAAGCGCATAACGAGTGTGACAATAATAAGCGACGGCAGCGACACACCAACGGTTGCGGTAATAGCACCCGGGATGCCGGCGTAAAGGTAGCCGACATATGTCGCTGAGTTTATTGCAATCGGTCCCGGAACAATCATGTCGAGTGCATTTAAGTCGGCAAACTGTGCCGCCGTTATCGCATACTTTTCTGATTCCGCAATTATCATCGACATCATGGCGTACCCGCCGCCGAAGCCCATAACCCCTATCTTAAAAAAGGAGTAAAAAAGCTCTAAACACTGCAAAAATAGCGTCATTTTACATCCTCCCCACCGGAACCTCCGTTAGCTCCGGTGTCAGCAGGTGTAGAAGGGATATGGGTGCCGAGCTTGCCATAAAAATAACCAGCAGCTCCGGCGAGCAGATCGACAATCGGCGCGCTGATGTTTAAAAATACAACAGCGGTAAACGCCGCAAGCATTAATATAACAGAAAATATACTTTTTATATTGTGTTGCCCAAGTGTAAACGCAGCCGATAAAACGAGCGCCGCAGACGCCGCGCGTATAGCTCTGAATGCTCCGGCAACAGGCCCGCCTTCCGGCACAAAGCGCAAAAGAATTGTTGCCACAATCATTAAAACAAATGCCGATATAGTCGCTCCGAACCCGGCAACAAGCATTCCGGCGACGCCACCCGCGTACCGTCCGACAAACGATGCACAATTGAGCGCGATAACGCCGGGAAGCGTCTGCGAAAGCGTAGCATATTCAAGAAATTCGTCTTTTGACATAAGCTTATATTTTTCAACGACATCACGCTCGATAACCGGCAGCATAGCAAGTCCGCCGGCGAACGTGAAAGTCCCGGCTTTGAAAAAAATGATAAATAAATGTAATAAAACTTTTATTTTATCCTTTATTTTCATATTCTTCTAATCTTCAGCACCTGCTTTTTATGTAAAATCGCGCTCAAAAAATTAAAAAATACCCCGAAATAAAAAGGGAAACCAGTGTTGTCATCGTTATATATCGTTATATACCGTTTTATTCTATCATACCCCCCTATTCTATTGCAACATTCTCCCGTGTGCGGTATATGCCATTTCGGGTTGACAAAAAATTAACACAGATTTATCATAATAACAATCACATACTAAATTTATATGGTTTTATATGGTTACAGGAGGCAACGTAACAAATGAGAATATCGTCGAAAGGCAGGTATGCCCTTGCCGCCGCAGTAAACATGACGGAGAGGTACTCGCCTGATGTATATATACCGCTTCTTTCGGTGGCGGGTTCACTTGGTCTTTCAAAAATATATCTTGAGCATATTTTCTCACAATTAAAGCGCGCCGGAATCGTCAGCGCGGCAAAGGGTTCGCAGGGGGGCTATGTTCTTGCGAGGTCCCCTGATGAAATAACAGCTCTCGACGTGCTCCTTGCAACGGAGCCTGCACTTTTTGAAGTAACAGACGTCGTCGCCGGCGAAAAAATGCCTGAGGTAGCAGGTGCGATATTTGAATGTGTTATGAAACCCCTCGATGAGGCTATTAAGTGTTCACTTTCCGGGACAACACTTGCCGACATTGCGGCGGAAGTGGCGCTGCAAAGAGGGAGCGGTGAAAATATGTTTTATATATAAACAACAGACGGGAGCAAAGAATAAAACATGAAGGAAGTTGAAAGCTTTAAGCTTGACCATACAAAAGTTAAGGCGCCGTATGTCCGCGCCGCAGGAGTGCTGACGCGCGACGGCGTCGCCGTATCAAAATTTGATCTGCGCTTGACTCAGCCAAACAAGGAATTTATATCACCCCCTGCTCTTCATACGCTTGAGCATCTTCTTGCCACTTTCATGCGCGAGGAGCTCCCAGGTGATATTGTCATAGACCTATCGCCGATGGGCTGCCGCACGGGTTTTTATCTCATCGTATGGGGCGAGCCGACAACTGAAGGGATTGCGCTTGCGCTCAAGCGCTCACTTTTACGTGTTGAGAGTGTAACAACGGTTCCAGCTACAACAGAGGTCGAGTGCGGCAATTATAAATCACATTCGCTCAACGAAGCGAAAACTGTTGCGCGCTGCGTCTTGTCGCGTGGTGTTAGTGCAGACCCGTTTGACCACACTCGCATTGTTTGAAATTTTTAAGCATATCAAAAAATATGGCGGGCCGTACGGCCCGCCATATTTTTTATATTAAGTATTTGATGTTGTTGTATCATTGCTCTCAAAGGTTGACTCAGTAAACAGACTTCCGACTGCTTCCCAAATCCGGCGGGCGACATATGGCTGATTCATCGTATAAAGATGAATCCCGTCAACACCCTGCGTCACAAGATCGACAATCTGGTCAACAGCATACGCAATCCCCGCGTCGCGCAGCGCTAATGGTTTGTCCTCATAGCGCTCCATAATTCGCATGAATTTTCGCGGCATCTTCACACCGCACAGCTCAATGATGCGCCCAATTTGCTTTGAATTAACGACAGGCATAATACCTGCCTCAATCGGAACATTTATGCCCGCTATCTGCGCCCGCTCAAGAAAAGCGTAAAAAATATCGTTGTCAAAGAATAGTTGAGATATAAGATGCGAGACACCAGCGTCAACCTTGCGTTTGAGGTTATATATATCTTCAACGATGCTGGCAGATTCCGGATGCCCCTCGGGATAGCACGCACCGATTATATTGAAATCGCCAAGCTCACGAATAAAGGCTGCAAGATCAGAAGCATACGGGAAATCACCGGTCGGCTCAAGCCCCTCTACCCTGTCGCCGCGCAGCGCAAGAATGTTCTCAATCCCGCGTTTGTGGAATTCGTCTGTTAGTTGGATGACATCATCACGCGTCAGGTACATACCGGAAAGATGTGCGACGCTTTCCATTTTATAGCAAGTCTTTATTGCCTCGGCAAGCTCCAGCGTTTTCGCTCTATTTTTTCCCCCGGCACCATATGTAACGCTTATAAAATCCGGCTTTAAGTTGCTCAGTTCCTCAATCGTCCTATATATTGTTTCAACGCCTGTCGTTGGCTTTGGTGGGAATATTTCAAGCGAAAATACTGTACTTTTGCCAAACATTTGTGATGTTTTCATGTTTTATAACCTCTGCATTTTATATATTCGTTATTTGTGGTTATGCGCTGTAAAACTTTAGATTTTTATAATTTATCTTTTCGTTTCTTTGCCAGCACTGATGCGGACATTATAGTTTTATGATGTCACCTTCAGTACATATATTTATTTTTACTTATGTTCGATTATACAGTAACAGTATTTATTTTTCAACACAACTTATCAAAAGTATGTTTTGTAAGATAAGGCTATAGTTGTTTTGATAAAGTATTATAGCAAACAGTTTATTAGTTTCTGCAGTAAAAGAAAAACCTTTAATGCTAAATTGTATCAAAGGTTTTTAACGTTATGCAAGTGAGGAAAACCAAACCCCTACATAGGGTAAATTTATCTTCATTGCAAGTATTATCTCCCCTTCTCCAAGAACCTTTTAGAGATATTGAAAAAACCGGCCAACTCTTGCCTTGCATTTTCGTTTCAGACTGATTATTATCAGCTACTCTCTATACTCTCCGGTTGTTCTATGTGTCTGTTTATGCATAACATTCTAAAAGTTTTTGTTGTATCCCCATAGATCAAACTTATATCATAGACCCCATAAGTATCCTCTTTGCCTATTTTATCAAACCCCACAGAAATGCCTGCTGCGCGGGAGTATTCACGATTTTTCACAATACATTTTATACCTTGTCTCTTATAGGATACTGTAAATCCCCTATTAGTAGATACGTAAAGCTTTCCTTCTATGTTATTTAATGCTTGTCCTCGAATACTGCCTGTTGGTATCCATAAATACATCTTTGCTTGACGTGTAACTACCCACTATTGCTACCTGATCATCTGTTACATTGTTTGAACCGAAAATAATGGTATATTTTTCTCCTACAGAACCCTCGACTACAATGTCAACATCGTCAAATCCATATTCTTCTTGAGGCTCATGAAACCTCACGTGCTTCGTGTTGCTTCCGGCTAAATTCATTCTTGTACTGTCGCCTTTAAGGTAATACACTATGTTAACGTCCTCAATTGTTAAACCTTCATCCGTATTCTGTGTATTTCCAAGCAAAAGGCCGCCGGTATCTTCATATGATGAGTTGTCCGCGGGAATTTTTGAAGCATAAACAAAAACCACTGCAGAAATAACAATCACTATAAGGATAGCAATATAAAACCATTTGGATTTAAACAGCCTTTCCCATATACCATCTCTGCCTTATAGCTTTAATTTGTTTTAAATTATAACATATATTTAAAATTATTGTCCGTAAAATAACTTTTTTGTAAGCGTAAGTTTTATAAGGCCGTGGTCTTTTTAAATATATAATTGAGTTTATTTGTTTTATGCAGCGGATGAAAGGCAAAAAACCCTTGAATTTGATAATTTCAAGGGTTTTTAATGTTATGGAGGCGAGGGGAATCGAACCCCTGTCCGAAAACTCCGAGACAGAACCTTCTCCGAGCGCAGTTTACCTTTGTTATTTCCCCTTGCCGGTGCGGGTAAACGCGCCCCGGCTCAGGTAGCATCCTTGTGCATGGCCGTCCCGGATGCGTGGAGTCAGCTCATGTTCACCGCGGTTATGACGCCCGCTCCGGAGTCGCGGTCCCCTCCGGGCGAACGAGCCGCTATATGCGGCGTACCGCCATTAGGCGGCGAGTGCTACTCTTTCGTTAGCGTTTATTTTTTTTGGAGCCGTTTTAAGAGGTTGCCCCATCCTCTGCTCGCTTATCCTGCCATGAAATCCCCGTCGAAACCTTTACGCCCCCATGATGTGGCTCCTCGCCACTATTATTATAACACACCAAAGCAATATTTGCTCCGGTATTCATTTGGATGTATCGCCAGTTTTATGTTTTGTCATTTGTGAATATTAACGTAAATCACCTATCACAAGCGAAACCTTTTTCACCGGATAACGCGGCCTTTGCGGTGGCTGTTCTGCCGGATGACCGATTGGCACCAGAGCAACAGGACGAAGTCTTGACGGTATATCTGAAAGGGATCTGCATTTGTCGTCGTTGAAGTGCCCAATCCAGCATCCGCCAAGCCCCATATCGGCAGCTGCTAACAGCATATTGTTTATTGCCGCCGCTGTGTCTTGAGTCGCAAAGATATTGCCGATGCGCTGCCCAAAGCGCTCCTCAAGCCTGCCCGAATCTGTACACACAACTATAATAACAGAAGCTTTCTTAATCCAATCTAAGGAATATACATCAGGTGAAAACTTCTCTATCATAGCCCTATCAGCGACAACATAGAAAAACCATGACTGGAAGTTGCACGCGTT
>JAAYLD010000052.1 GCA_012522015.1 Clostridiales bacterium | reverse complement strand
TTTGATTTTGTTACAAAGGTTAATTATAACGCTTATTTCTTATGTGCTAAGTACGCGTCTGCAAAAATGAAGCTTCAGCGTCTTGCAAGCCCTGATTATATGAGCGATATAATCCAAATCAACTCAAAGTCCGGACTTGAAGGCAGCAATAAAAACTACGCATATGCCGGCAGTAAATTCGGAGGTATCGGTCTTACGCAGTCATTTGCGCTTGAGCTTGCGCCGTATGGAATAAAAGTCAACGCCATATGCCCTGGCAACTTCCTTGACGGGCCACTTTGGAGCGATCCGGAAAACGGGCTTTTCGTACAGTACCTGCGATCCGGAAAGGTACCGGGCGCTAAAAGTATCGACGACGTAAGGCGGTATTACGAATCAAAAGTCCCACTCGGGCGCGGATGCCGTGTCGAGGATGTTATGTGCGCCATTGATTACATCATCAGACAGAAGTACGAAACAGGGCAGGCCGTGCCTGTCACGGGCGGACAGATAATGCTAAACTAACTTTCTCTTTGTTCTTCTTGCATACACATATACACATATAAAAAACCGTTTCACTGCAATATACAGTGAAACGGTTTTTTCTTGCGTATTAAAATGCTACTTTATCCCTCGTACGCATATCCTATTGCAAGCGCTTTTTTATTTCCCTCAATAAGATTTGCGCGGGAAGCCGGGATGCCGGATGTTATGTCAAGGAGGAATTTATCATAATCGAAAATGCCCGTTACTTTAAGGAAATATCCAAGCATGACGACATTGGCAAGCCCTTGCAAGTCATTGTCAGATGCAAGAGCCGACGCGGGGATATAATACGCATTTATATCAGTGCGGGTGCATTTTTTATCTATCATTGAACAGTCTGCAAATAGTGTCCCGCCCGGTTTAATCTTTGGTGTGAACTTATCAAACGACGGTATGTTCATCGATATGAGAATGTCAGGTTCGGGGACAAGCGGCGAGCCTATTTCTGTATCTGATAAGACAACAGAGCAGTTTGCGGCGCCACCGCGCATTTCAGGCCCGTATGAGGGTAGCCACGTCACATATAGTCCCTCGTTCATTCCCATTTTAGCAAGCGCTTTCCCTGCAAAAAGGATGCCCTGTCCGCCAAAACCAGCAATTAGTATGTTGTATGTCATTTCATATCACCCTCCTTTTTGTCAATGTCCTTGTAAACGCCAAGAGGGTAGTAAGGTATCATATTATCACGAAGCCAAGTGAGCGCTTCAACAGGAGAAAGCCCCCAGTTTGTCGGGCATGTCGAGAGAACTTCAACTATTGAAAATCCTTTTTCCTCAATCTGATTGCGGAACGCCTTTAAAATTGCCTTTTTTGCGCGGCGGACGTTTGCCGGGGTGTCAATGGAGACACGCTCGGCGTATGCTACACCGTCAAGGGTAGCGAGCATCTCGCACATGCGTATGGGGTTGCCTTGAATCTTAGGGGAACGCCCATAAGGGGATGTAGTCGTAACCTGACCGGGGAGCGTAGTCGGCGCCATCTGACCGCCGGTCATTCCATATATACAGTTATTTATGAATATTATCGTTATGTTTTCGCCGCGCGTTGCGCTGTGGACAGTTTCCGCAGTTCCGATTGCGGCAAGGTCGCCATCACCTTGATATGTAAACACAATACAATCCGGGCGCGCACGCTTAACGCCCGTTGCGACAGCAGGAGCGCGTCCGTGTGCGGCTTCTATCATATCGCAATTAAAGTAGTTATAAGCGAAAACGGAGCATCCGACAGGCGCTATGCCGATTGCCCGTCCAAGAATCCCAAGCTCATCAATAGCTTCAGCGACAAGACGATGAACGATACCGTGAGTGCAGCCGGGACAGTAGTGCATCAGCGTATCCGTCAGTGCTGAAGGTCTATCAAATACGACTGACATTTTGTCATCTCCCTTCTTTCTTTTTAAAGCTGAGCCGCAATGGCCTCTATTTTTGCTGTGACCTCAGCAGGGCTGGGGAGCACACCGCCTGTGCGGCCGAAAAATTCAACCGGACGGCGGCATTCGCAAGCAAGCTTGACATCATCAACCATCTGACCCATAGAAAGCTCAACGGACAGAAAAGCTTTTGCCGTATTTGCGGCTTCAGCTATAGCCGCTTTCGGGAACGGCCACAGAGTTATCGGACGCAATAGTCCTGCCTTAATGCCCTTTTCGCGGGCGGCTGTTACGGCAGATTTGCATATGCGTGAAGCGATACCAAAGGCAACGCATATGATATCAGCATCATCAGTCATAAATCTCTCGTACTTAACTTCTGTTTCCTCAATCTTCTTATAACGCTCAAAACGTTCGCGTACTGATTTCTCAAGAGCTTCAGGATCAAGCATTAAGGAATTGATTATATTGCGCTTGCGAGTCCCGCCATGTCCTGTGCAAGCCCAGTCTTTTGGCGGTATTTCACGAGGCTTACGCTCGGAAAAATCAACGGGTTCCATCATCTGCCCGATAGCACCGTCAGCAAGAATGATGACGGGTGTGCGGTATATATCAGCAAGGTCAAAAGCTTCGCCGGTCAGCGTGGCCATTTCCTGCACAGTTGAAGGTGCAAGAACGATTAAACGCATGTCGCCGTGCCCATATGCTTTTGTTGCTTGATAATAATCAGCCTGAGACGGTTGAATTCCGCCAAGCCCAGGGCCTCCCCGCTGAACATTGACAATAACGGCGGGAAGATCACAGCCTACAAGATACGATATCCCCTCGCTTTTAAGGCTGATTCCAGGCGAGGACGAAGATGTCATCGCACGTACGCCTGCAGCTGACGCACCAAGCACCATATTTATGGCGGCAATTTCGCTTTCTGCTTGAATCAAAACACCGCCAACCTTTGGTAAACGTTTTGCAAGATATTCAGATATTTCTGTTTGAGGTGTTATCGGGTAACCGAAGTAGTGAAGACAGCCTGCATTTATGGCAGCCTCCGCGATAGCTTCATTTCCCTTCATTAAAACCTTCGGCATTATGTATTTTACCTCCTTTATATCACCACTCGGTATCAAACATCACGTTCAACGCGTATGACGACATGCGGACACATGAGGGCGCACATCGCACACGCGATACATTTTTCTTGCTCTGTTACCTCGGCAGGGTGGTACCCTTGGCTGTTGAGCGTCTTACCGTTGAGCGTAATAATGCCCTTTGGGCAAGCGTTAGCGCAAAGGCCACAGCCCTTACAGCGTTCAGTGTCGATTGTAACTTTATTCATTGGCTCATCTCCTCAAAATAGTTGTTTTGTTTCGTTTTTTATATAAAAGGGGCGGGGGATTGTATTTTTACATAATCCTTTGTCCCATAGTATTGATGTAAAAAGAAGCGGAAGACCTGTGAGCTCCGATATGCGGTCAGCGTATGGTATGGATGCGATAATATCACTGGGTGCTGTTTCGCGTCCTATATTTGAGTTGTTGACAATGCCTGTAAACCTCAGGCGTGAATACTCCTCAATTTCACGCAGGATAAAAACAGCATCCTCAGGTGTGGCTGTCAGCGGGCGGTACATATTGACAACGTAAATCATATCATAGCCACATGCTTTTATATCTTTCTCGTATACGCCAAGGGCAATAGCTCCCTCGTCACCGCCAACGTCAAATATCGCTCGTCCGTCACCGACAAAAACAGAAGCAGTTTCCGGTGGCAGCGACGGTATATCTACATTTGTGTTTGCATATTCGGGAATTATCGGGCGCACGCCTGCAGCGATAAGCTCCTCTTTTGCGTCAGCGGCGCGAAAATATGGGTTTACTGTATCAAAATCGATAAGTGAAACGGAGTCATAGCTGCTCATGTGTAGGGCAAGATTAACTGCGATATTTGTTTTTCCTGCACCATAATGTCCGGCAACAATGATGATTTTGCGCTGTGGTAAGATAGGTTCGTTTTTACTCACCATCGTTTTACATGCTCCGTTTTTATAATTTAAATCATATCATTATAACACGGAATAACCCATTGAGAAAGTGTTTTAAAATAAAAATTAACATAATTATATGAGATTAATGAGGCTTTACAATAACGTTATCGTATGATACAATAATAAAGTTATACATACTTAAAATAACGCACACCAAAAATTGTCACACAATTTACGGAGGGATTTTCCGACCGATATGTTAATAGCACTTGAGGAAGCAAAATACAAACTAAATGGTATGCGCTCGAAAATAGCAGAGCTTGTTTCTGCTCTCTCTATTGATAAACTTCGTTCTGAAGCTGCAGAGCTCGATAAATTAATGGCATCTGAGAACTTTTGGGCTGATCAGGCTGAATCAAGCCGCGTCATAAAACAGTCAAAGCGGATTAAGGAAATAATAGAGGCATATGAATCCCTTGAGCGCCGTCTTGAGGACGCTATAATAATGTGCGAGATGGCGATAGAAGAAAACGATGAGTCAATAGTAGATGAAATAACAAAAGAAGCAAACGAAATTGAAGCTGAAGCCGAACAAATGCGGATTGATACGCTTTTGTCAGGCGAATACGATGAATCAAATGCTATCGTATCATTTCATCCCGGTGCCGGCGGCACAGAAGCACAGGACTGGGCTCTTATGCTATACCGTATGTACACACGCTGGGGTGAGCGCCACAATTATAAAGTTAAGCTCGTTGATTGGCTCGACGGTGAGGAAGCGGGACTTAAGAGCGCCACAATAATTGTCGAAGGTAAGAACGCCTATGGTTATCTTAAGAGTGAACGCGGTGTCCACCGCCTTGTCCGCATATCTCCCTTCGATGCCTCGGGCAGGCGACACACATCCTTCGCTTCAGTTGAGGTCTTGCCCGAGCTTCCCGAAGATAATTCAATCGTAATTAATGAAAATGACCTTGAAATAACAACACATAAATCAAGCGGTGCAGGCGGGCAGCACATCAATAAAACTGAATCGGCTGTACGAATTCTTCATAAGCCCACAGGAATTATAGTTAGCTGCCAAAACGAACGAAGTCAGCTTCAAAACAAAGAGACAGCTCTTAAAATGCTGAAAGCTCGCTTAATGGAGATAAAAGAGCGCGAGCACCTTGAAAAAATCGAGGATATACAAGGTGTAAAGGCAAACATTGAATGGGGTTCACAAATACGTTCGTATGTTTTCATGCCGTATACACTTGTTAAGGACACGCGCACCGGTTATGAAGACGGCAATATACAAGCCGTAATGGACGGCGATATTGATGGGTTCATCAATGCTTTCCTTGTTTGGAAAGCATCAAATGAAAAAGAAAAGGATAAAATTAACAAAAAGTAACAAGAAATGGACGGACTTATTGTCCGTCCATTTCTTCTTGGAATAATATTTCTTCTGTCTGATGATAATAGATATATTATCTAATGACTGGAGAACGCGGCGGCTGATGTAAAAGAGAACACTACCGGCGCGATGCTTTTTGCTGATGAAGAATGTGTCACTGAAGAAAACAATAAAGTTAATCGACAATTCATTCATATATATTGAGGACATATACTCCCAGTGCAGAAGAACACCGGAGTTTATATGGATAAATGATAACATAATCAAACTGACACGAATAAAAAAATCTGTTACAGCAGGGCTAAAGAAGCGGCGCGAATTGCCGTCGGAAGACGGTGAATACCCGCGGCTTCTTTCGCTGTGCAAATCTATTATCGGAGATGGCGACGTCGCTATCACGGAAGATCGCATAAAATCAGTGTTTGGGGATTTTCAAAGCAGCGGCAATTATCTTACAGTAGGCGAGCTCTTTTCTTTGCGAGATATGCTTGCTGCTCGATGCCTCATCGGCATTGGAGATACTTGCCGTGATGTTTCCCTTAGCTTTTCACAAGAGAATAAGATGTCAGCAACGCATATTGTAGATATGCAGAATTCTGCATCCTCTGCTGTTGGCCGTTTGATAAAAACGCTTTATAAGCTTGATTCGATTGACTTTACAAGTATATTTGAAGCCGTGTCAATCACGGAGTCGGAATTTTTGCTTGACCCCGCGGGCGTTTATGTAAACTGCGACGCGGATACAAAGAACATGTACCGGCGCAAGCTTGCTGCAATTGCAAAGCGTTCTCGCGCCGGTGAATATGAAACAGCGAAAAGACTGCGCTCTATTGCCGAGCGTGCAGATGGACGCCAGCGTCACATTGGTTATTATCTAATGAAGTATACGGAGCGCGGCGCGGGCGCGCTCTATTTCGCTGTGACATATGGTTCTGCGCTTGTTTGTTGCCTTGCAATTTTGGCGGCAGCATACGCCGCCAGGAATATAGTGCTCTTTTTTGCCGCACTATTTACTTTTCTGCCGCTTCGAGCCTTTTTTGCACGAATTGTAAGTGACATCTTGTCCCATAAAACAACGCCAGATATACTGCCAAGACTGAGAATAGACAGGGTTCCGGATAACGCGAAGACAATGGTTGTTATCACAATACTGCTCTTCGGAGGGAAGCATGACGAGTTAATATTTGAGAAACTCAGACGATACAGAGAAGTCTTAGGCAGGGAAAACGTCTCCTTTGCGGTTTTAGCTGATCTGCCCGACTCAGATACGAAAACTGCCCTGGGAGATGAAGATATACTGAACGCCGCGATATCACGCATATCTGAGATATCACGCGGGCGGGATGATGTTTATTTGTTCACAAGGCAGCGGACATACAGCAAGAGCGAGGGTAAATTCATTGGAAAAGAGCGTAAGCGAGGTGAGCAGGAGGAGCTAATTGCATATCTCAGAGGCGAGGAAAATACGCTTACCGTCCACGGCGGGCGCAATATCAAGCCAGGTGAATACAGATACATCATCGCTCTTGACGAAGATACCGAAATAACGCGCTCTGACATAGAGCGGATGATCGGAACGGCAATCCATCCGCTAAACGAGCCTGTTATTTCATCAAGGCGTGGTTATCCTGTAGTAACTGACGGTTATGGCGTTATTCAGCCGATGATGACAGCGTCGCTTAAAAATTCGTACAAGTGGAATAAATATCTCAAGTATATGTATGCGTGCGAGGGCAGGGAAGCATACGCATTCGCACAGTTTTCGCTGTATGCTGCGCTTACAGGTGTCGGCGTCTTCTGCGGTAAGGGTTTAATTGACATTAACGCTTATGCTGTCACTGTTTCCGGCGCTTTCCCGCGCGAGCAAATCTTAAGCCACGATATAGCGGAGGGCACGCGCCTTCGCTGCGGATGTTTATCGGACATAACGCTGACGGACGGTGTTCCATCCGGTTTTCTGCAGCACACAGTTCGCGCCGACAGATGGCTTCGCGGGGACGTTCAAGCTTTGGTTTTATGCCGCCGACGCATACGCAGCGCTGATGGCTCTGTCTATAAAAACCCGCTCGGGGCAGCGGAAAAACAGCGCCTTCGTGAGCCCGTAATAGCAGCGGTCACACCTATTTTCCGAACCATAGCTCTCATTTTATCACTGATGTCAGGCGGTTTCGGCTGTCTTTTAGCTCTTGTAGCTTCCGCCGACATCATTTATGGATTTATATATGGCATTATAGCCGGTATCGGTGTGCCGCGGCGCGTTTACCGCTGCGGGCTCCCCGATTATTACTCGCTTTTATATTTCAATCTATATTACAGCTTTGCGTCGCTTGCGCATGCCGCAACATCGGCCGCATCAGCATGGTACCGCGCTATAATACGCATGAAAATCACCGGACGTGGCTTACTTGAGTGGAAAACAGCAGTTGCTGCCGAAGGGCTTTTCCGCGGGGGCGCAGGTGAATATTATGCACGCACGTCTTTATCGCTTGTGCTTACAGCAGTTGCACTTCTTTGCACCATCGCCGGTGGGGCAGGAGCGCCGATTCTCTTTGTTCTTGCGGTTTTATGGGGGTCGTTTCCATATGTTATGTACCGCATGTGCACAAATAAAAAAGAGGCGAACCAAGTAGAACAGCCGGATGATGAATCAACAGCACAAAAGCGTCTTCTGCGGCGTTTTGCCGCCGATATATGGAATTTCTTTGAGGATAATGTCGGGCCGCATACCGGATGGCTGCCGCCTGATAATATTGCAACGATACCCGGTGACAGAATAGCAATGCGCACATCCCCTACAAACATCGGTATGTACCTTTTAGCGCTTTTGTCAGCGCGTGATTTTGGTTTTATTGGCGACACATTGTTTTTCAACCGTCTCGACTTGACAATTTCGGCAATAGAGAATCTCCCTAAATGGCACGGAAACCTATACAACTGGTATAATCTTGAGGACATGAGCGTCATGTTCCCGTCGTATGTCTCATCGGTTGACAGCGGAAACTTTTTAACTTCTCTTGTCGCGCTGAAAAATGGGCTTATCGAGTATGGTGAATATTACAAACCGCTTGTAGAGCGAATTGAGGTCATCATAAAAGAGACAAACATTGCCGCTTTATATGATAAAAAGCGCGGGCTCTTCCATATCGGCTATAACGGCGCCGCCGACAGATTTGATGACAACGCTTACGACCTCTACGCAAGCGAAATGCTGACAACAGAGTTCTATGCCACAGCATCCGGCGCCGTTCCAGCGGAGCATTTCCGCACTATGGGACGCTTCGTATTTGATATTGATGGCAGGATATCTCTTTTATCGTGGAGCGGAAGCACTTTTGAATATTTTATGCCGTCTTTATTCCTGCCGACAGGTGGTTGTGATTTGCGCTCCGAAGCGCTTGCTTTAGCTTATGAATGCCAAAAAGCTGAAACTGCTGAGTTTCCCGGCGGCGCCAAAATATACGGTAAAAGTGAAAGCGCTTTTTTTGACTTTGACAGTGAGATGAATTATGGCTACAAAGCGCACGGATGCGCACCGCTTGGTTTATCGCAATCCCTTGCAGGGGAATATGTATTCGCACCGTATTCGCTTTTTATCATGCTTGGCTGTGATACAAAAGCCATTTGCCGTACGCTTGCATCGCTCGCTAAAACCGATCTTTATGGAAAATACGGCTTTTATGAAGCTGTTGACTTCACGCCAAAGCGGACAGGCGGAGGACATGCCATCGTGCGCTCGTATATGTCGCATCATATGGGCATGTCGATTGTCGCATGCGCCAACGCGTGTATGAATAATATCAATGTAAGGCGTTTTATGAGCGAGCCTTGCTGTGCTGTTGGCGCTGAGCTTCTTTATGAGCGTATCCCGATTGGTATGAAGCGTACGACGCGCGTCGTCTACGTGTCAGGTGCAGAGGAAACAATATCAGCTTTGATGCAGAAGCCAGGCGTCGATGTAAGTGCCGACACGGCGGTGCTTTCAAACGGAAGGACGAAGGTTATTGCGACGTCAGATGGCACCGTCGTCATATACGACGGTGAAAAGCTGATTAGTGGCTCACCTTCGGTTTTGCTGCCTGACGATTGCGTCAGAATCCTTTTGCATGCGGATGACGAAGTTTATGATTGCTTACGCGGCATCTCAACAAACGGCGGAATATCTAAGCGTTCTTTTTCATTTGATGGTTCGCAGGCGGCATATGAAATGGAGCTGATGCACCGCAGCGGCATAATGAAAACGATAGTAAAAATAACAGTCGCTCACGACAAACCGGTCGCGACGTTTTCTCTTGACATCTCGGGTAATATAAACGAAGCTTCAGCCGCATTTTATTTTCAGCCGATACTCAACCGTGAGCGGACGTATTTATTAGCACCGCCTTACTCTGATTTGTTTGTAAAGTCGGATTTTGACCCGGGCACAAAAACCGCTGTTTATCGTAGATTTTCGCATAAACGATCAGAATTATGCGCCGTTGCCATCCGCGCGGCAGCATCAGACGGTTCATCCATAAAGTCAAGTGAGTTTTTTGATCATAAGGATGATATACTGACGCCTGTTTATGGAAATACGGCTATTTCACATATATTCAACATTCCGGCTGTTTTCCACGGCGGGGCTTGTGTCCATCCGGCATGCGCAGTCAGGGTAAAACTAATAAAAGAGAGTGAGTTAAATAAAAGCAGTGCCGTTTTCGTTGTTGCGTCAGCCGTAAGCGCTGATGATGCACATGAGTTTTGCTCTGGTTACGATGCGGACGCAATAAATCGCGCAACAGATGGGGCTGTGCTTTTTTACAAAAACCGTGCGGCGCTCGCGGGAGCTGATGAAAGCGCCGTGCGCACTGCCATGCGCACGGCAAATGCGATAATTAACCCTCGGCGCACAATTATACCGTCAGTCGGCGATTTCTACACTGAGCAGATGTTTACACGTGATCTGTTATGGTGCCACGGTATATCGGGCGATTTGCCGATTGTATGCGTTGAAATGCCGGACACAGCATTAGGCGGCGTACCTTTATCGGCTATGCGTGAGCTTTTATATGCAAAGCGATTCCTTGCCGTATCTGGTGTACGTTATGACCTTGTTATAGTAGCGCCCGGTGGCAGTGTATACGATTCGCCCGCATGCGTAAAACTTTTCGAGATTTTTGAAGAAGCAGGGCTTATGTCAATGCACGGGCGGCCGAACGGCGTTCACATCATAAATGGCGCAGATTTGTCTGATGCGGAGCGGCGTGTCATCTACGCCATGTCAAGGCAAACGCCGTTCGCACCGCGCACCGACGGCGCGTCTGACACTGAGTCGCCTATAAGCGATCGTGAAATTATAAAATCAGTATCTAACACTGGCGGAGTTGACCTCTCGGACATTATTATAGATACTCGTGGCGGCGGTTTTACCCGGGGTGGGTTTGCTATTGATAAATCATCCGAACCCGAGCTTCCTCCGTGGCAGTTTGCATTTGCAAATGCTGTCATGGGTACGCTTCTGACACAGTACAGCGCCGGTTATACTTGGTATGTCAATGCCGCCGAATCAAAAATAACACAGCGTCACACAGATTATGTCAAAACCCTTGCGGGTGAACGCTTAATTCTTCGCGCAGGCGGATCTTTATATGATTTGTGTGCGTGCGCAGCCCGAGTTGATTACAATTTTGGATATGCCGTTTACAAAGGCGAAATAAACTCTTTATCGTATGAAGTAAGAATAGGTCTCGATGAAAAACTACCCGTTAAACTTATAAGCGTAAATGCAGAGGGTGGCAGCTTTAATAATGTCGAGGTTATATACACAGCAGCGCCGGACAGCAGCTCTCTTTACTCAGCGTACGCGTCACAAAGAGAAGTGCTGTTTAAACCAGTGTTCGGCGGCACCGGCGTAATATCGTCTCTGCGGGCTGTGAGCGGCAGGGTATTATATGGCTTTGACGTTACAAGGGGATATGTTTGGGCTTCTGTTTCGGCAGATATGTCGGCAAACGGAACTCTTGACTGCGCTTTTATGCTTGTGTCAGCGCCGGCTGCGTCAGCTGAGATGTGCTTTTCGCATATTAACAGTAAATACCGCAACACAAACGACGTTATAGCAGGTCTTAATGCCGCCGCAGCTCATATAGAGGAGCTTTATTTCAGCGCGTCTGTTGACATTCCAAAAGATCGCAGACTCAGTCATCTTATGAACAGATGGCTACCATATCAGACATCAGTCATACGAATGACGGCACGTACCGGGTTTAGTCAGGGCGGCGGGGCATACGGCTATCGTGATCAACTTCAGGACTCTCTGTCCGCTCTTTACTACAATCCAAAGCTGGCGCGCAGGCATATAATGCGCTCATGCGCTCACCAGTATAAAGACGGTCTCGTACAGCACTGGTGGCATCCGCTGCCCGGACGCGGTAAGACTTCTTCTGACCCCGGCGTGCGAACACGTTGCTCAGACGATTATATCTGGCTTGTCTATGTAGCATCGCATTATGTTATGGCGACAGGCGACACATCACTTTTTGATGTCAAAGTGCCGTTTATCGAATCACCCCCGCTTAAGGCTGGTGAATATGATAGATACGAAGTTCCCACTGTATCGAAAAGCAAAGCAAGCGTCTTTACACACTGCATGACAGCCATTGAGGCATCGATCGCTCGTGGTGAGCATGGGCTTCCGCTTATAGGCTCAGGTGACTGGAACGACGGAATGAATCGCGTTGGAGTCGGCGGTACTGGCGAAAGCGTATGGCTTGCTTTTTTCCTCGCTGTGACTTTGCGGGAATTTGCAAATGCAACAGACCTATGGGGCAAGGCTGATAAAGAGCTTCTTTGTGCGCTGAGAGACGAAGCCGACCGACTCGTCGCCGCAGCCGAGAGCGCATGGTGTACTGACAGATACGCGCGCGCTTACACCGACGACGGCAATGTTATCGGGTGCGAAGGATCGCCAGGCTGCGAGATTGACACGCTGCCGCAATCATTTGCCGTATTTGCAAAAGCAGATGATGACCGGACAGAACAAGCACTCAACACTGCTTACAACACATTGTTTGATAAAGACGCAGGTGTATACCGCTTATTCTTACCGTCGTTTAATGAGTCAAGCCCGGACTATGGATATATTACCGAATATCCTGAAGGCATACGCGAAAACGGAGGGCAGTATACGCATGCTGCTATATGGGCGGCGGCAGCACACATGATGAGGGGCGATTACGAACGAGGACTCTCAATTCTGCGGGCGATAAACCCTGCCATTATATGCGCTGAGGGCGAGCGTGGGCGCATTTACGGCAACGAGCCATACATCTTTACAGCAGATGTGTATTATGCGCCTGGCGCTATAGGACGTGGCGGCTGGAGCAGTTATACAGGCTCGGCAGGATGGTATTATACTGTTGTCATGGAAAATCTTCTTGGCATTTCACTTTCTCTTGGCAATGTTGTCGTGTCGCCACCGCCGCCGGATGTCATCGGTGACTATCTCGTGTCTTTGCCGACGAGAGCGGGACGCGTTGATATAGCAGTTCGCTATGAAGGCACAACACAAGCGACGAACGCGCCAGCCAGAAGCGGCAGAAACTATACTATACGCCCGGGAGAATCGGTAACTCTTATCCCCGAAGAGGCCGCAGGCGGCTGGACGATAATAAATGTAAAAAATTAAATATTACAAAGTATATTCCTCCGAGTATTGCAAAAAGCGCCGGTTTCGTGTAAAATATTAAAGAAAGCTATGCGAAAATCGGCGCTTTTTCATGCATTTAGCGCTATTATTACGGAGGCACAGATGCCGGGGATCCTCTTAAATATCAATTATTTATCATTTCCCGGACTTGGGATAGACACATTTGCTGTGAACGAAGTAGCCTTCAATTTATTTGGCCGTGAAGTGCGGTGGTACGGAATAATATTAACGATTGGTATAATAGCTACCTGTGCCTTTATATATTTCAATGCAAAGAAAGCCGGTTTTTTAATCGATGATATATTAGATTATTTCATTTTCTGCATTGTTTTCGGCATAGCCGGCGCACGTCTTTACTACATCCTCTTTAATTTGGATAATTTTATTGTCAAAGACGGTTCGTTTTGGCAAAACGTCAGAGATACCCTTATAAAAATGGCCGGTATATGGAATGGCGGCATTGCAATATACGGCGCTCTCATCGCCATTGTCATAACTGCTTATATAATATCGCGTAAAAAGCGCCTCCCGTTTCTTAAAATAATCGACATAGGCGGGCCGGCTGCCATGATCGGTCAGGCGATCGGCCGCTGGGGCAACTTTGTGAATGCAGAAGCCCACGGCACTGAAACAGACATATTCTGCCGCATGGGAATTGCATATACCGAGGGCGGGGTAGTCAATTATTATCACCCGACTTTCCTTTACGAATCACTCTGGAATATCATCGGGTTTACCTTGATAATGATCTTTTTCCGCCGCAGAAAATACGACGGGCAGTCGTTTCTTTGGTATATGACATGGTATGGTTTCGGGCGTATGTTTATAGAAGCGCTGCGAACCGACAGCCTTTATATAGGTGATACGACGCTGCGGATTTCACAAGTTATTGGTTTTGCTTGCTTTGTCGCAGGAATTATTCTGCTTTTAAGAAACAGGCAAATATATAAAGGAAAGCCTTATCTTTCTGAAGGCGGCGGGAACCCTGAATATGCTCAAATGCTCACTGACCGCCGCGAAGCATATGAAAAAGCGCTTTCTCTTGCCAAAGAAAAACGCATTCGTAAAAAAGAAAAAAAGCAAGACAAAAATACTGATACTCAAAACACAGAAAACATAGAAAACAAAGATACAGAGAATACAGGGAGCATCGAGTAAACTAAATTCAAGTAAATAAGCAAAAATAAATAGCATAAACTAGCGGAGGATTTTTATTAATAATGACACTTGTTGTACTTGCTGCCGGTATGGGCTCACGCTACGGCGGAATGAAACAAATCGACCCCATAACGGACAAAGGAAATTTCATTATTGACTTCTCTGTTTACGATGCCATACAAGCGGGATTCGACCGCGTTGTATTCATCATAAAGCCGGAGCATGAAAAAGACTTTGAAGAAACAATTGGTGCAAGACTAAGAGGAAAAATCAAAGTCGAGTATGCCTATCAGACGCTTGAAAACGTGCCTGAAGGCGTTGAAATACCGGCGGGCCGCGTAAAGCCTTGGGGAACAGCACATGCGCTTTTATGTGCAGAGGACGTCATAGGTGATGATCCGTTTGCAGTTATAAACGCAGACGATTTTTACGGGCGCGAAATGTATTTTGCCATTGCCGATTTTCTGCGTACTAAAATAACGGACGGTATGCCTGCACGTTTCTGCATGGTCGGTTATATTCTCAAAAACACGCTTTCTCCGAACGGCACCGTTACGCGCGGCATCTGCAAAACAGACGAGGATGGAAAGCTCATCTCACTTGTAGAAACATTTAAAATTCAGCCGAACCCCTCTATACCGGAAGGCGCGGAATCGTTTGAAGACGGCGAGTGGCGTCCGCTTTCCGAGAACTCGCTTGTCTCTATGAACTGCTGGGGGCTTACAAAGCAGATTTTCCCGGTTCTCCGTGAATGCGTTATAGAAGTTTTAACGGATCCTGCACGCGATCCGCTTAAATGCGAAGTTTATCTGCCAATATCCATATCTAAAATGATAAATGACGGCAGCTGCACAGTTGATGTGCTTAAAACAAACGCCCGCTGGTACGGCGTAACAAGCCGTGAAGATAAGCCTATCGTAACCGAGGGTATAGGACAGCTTATTGATGACGGTGTATACCCGGAGGATCTTTGGGCATAAGCATATAGAAGAGAATACATCATAATTGACATAAAATAGCACCATAAAAATAAAACAACGCTCTATATTATGCGGTGTTGTTTTATGTCTGCCGCAGTGGCGGCTGGAAGGAGCATATTAGTATGTCGGTACTTGTTTCGGGTGGTACTGGTTTTATAGGTTCGCATACCGTCGTTGAGCTAATAGAGGCAGGTTACGATGTTGTTGTTTTTGATAATTTCTACAACAGCAAACTATGCGTGCTTGACAGGATTAAGCAAATAACAGGGAAGAGCGTTAAATTTTACGAAGCTGACATGCGCGACGCATCAGCGCTGAGAAAAATCTTCTCTGAGAATAAAATCGACTCTGTTATACACTTTGCCGGACTAAAAGCTGTCGGTGAATCGGTTGATAAGCCGCTTGCTTATTATAAAAATAACATCGGTGGCACGGTTGTGTTATGTGAGGAGATGGCTGCGGCCGGAGTTAAGTGCATGGTTTTCTCATCGTCGGCAACTGTTTACGGCGATCCTGAAACAGTGCCAATGAGAGAAGACTTCCCGACCTCAGCTACAAACCCATACGGGGAGACAAAGCTCGTTATTGAGCGTATCCTTGCTGATGTTTGCGTATCCGACCCTGAGTGGAGCGTTTCATGTCTGCGCTACTTTAATCCTATCGGCGCTCATAAGAGCGGGCTTTTAGGCGAAGATCCGATGGGCATACCGAACAATATAATGCCGCGCATACAGAAAGTTGCGGCCGGTGAGTGGGATGCTATCACCGTTTTCGGGGACGACTATGACACACCAGACGGTACTGGCGTGCGCGATTATATCCATGTTACTGATCTTGCGCAAGCTCATATAGCAGCGCTGAAGCGTGTTTACACCGTGAAGGGATGGGAATGCTTTAACATTGGCCGTGGGCACGGATATTCCGTTCTTGAATTAATAGAGGCATACTCACGCGCATCAGGAAAGGAGATACCAAAGGTAATAATGCCGCGGCGCCCGGGCGATATTGCCATCTCTTACGCTGACCCGACGAAGGCAAAGGAAGTGCTCGGCTGGGAAGCAAAGCTGACGCTTGACGATATGTGCCGCGATGCATATAACTTCCTCGTCAAAAATCCGCGCGGATATGAGGATTAAATAATTTGGACATAAAAAAACTGAAATCGGGGATACATTCCCTGATTTCACATTATGTGATATTTAATATAATCCCGAAAGGATGAAGGTTTATGTCAATTAAAATATCGCCGTTTGGAATAATAAAAGCGGGTGTTGAGGTAACTCAGTATATACTTAAAAATAAAGCAGGTGTTACACTGTCTGTAATTGACCTTGGCGGTACCGTCACAGGTCTTTGTGTGCCCGATAAGAATGGTGTTTTCGCTGATGTCGTCTGCGGCTACGATGATCCTGAACTTTACATGACTTGCTCCGGCTATCAGGGAGCACTCATCGGGCGCTATGGCAACCGCATTGGCGGAGCTAAGTTCACGCTCGACGGAAAAGAGTACAAGCTGTACAGTAACGACGGTCCTAATCATCTCCATGGCGGCAAGGTTGGTTTTGACCGCAAAATGTGGGGTGTAACTGTTATTGACGACGGTGACGAACCTGAAATTGAGCTTTCTTACCTCTCACCGGACGGGGAAGAAGGCTATGACGGCAATCTTGACGTTAAAGTAAGATATAAATTAACTGCTGACAACGCATTTTCAATAAATTATAAAGCTACAACTGACAAAAAAACCGTACTTAACCTCACGAATCATGCATACTTCAACCTCGCCGGCTGCGGGTGCGGTTTAATACTTGATCATGAGCTTCAAATTTTTGCTGATGCAATCAACGAAGTTAATTCTCAGCTTATCCCCACCGGTAAGTTTATCCCTGTAGATGGAACTCCGTTTGATTTCCGCCAGCCTAAACCTATTGGCCGCGATATCTTCGCAGATAATGAGCAGCTTCGATACGGGAATGGCTACGACCATAATTTCATCCTCAATGCCGACGGTTCCATCAAACTTTCTGCTATTGCGCGCGATCCGAAATCAGGTCGTGTAATGAAAGTTTACACGAATCAGCCGTGCGTACAGTTTTATGCGGGCTGTGCAATTAATGAGAACGAACCTCCATTCAAAGGTGGCGCTCCGAAACGTAAATACTGCGCTTTTTGCCTTGAAACGCAGCACATGCCGGACAGCCCGAACCATCCTGAATTTACAGACACAACACTTTCACCGGGCGAGGTATATAACTATACCACAATCTACGCATTTTCCGCGGTGTAAAGGTGTATTAGCGCGTGGGAGGCGTTTCTCATAAACCCGTCCCATGCTATATTTATTTCTATTATAACCAATTAAGATGATTAATGGCAGGTCGTTTCATGAATAAAACAAAAGCAAAAGCTAAAATAAGGGAATGGGTGCCAACGCCTGCTCTTATCATATACGCACTGTCCGTTTTGTGTGCTGCGTCACATATCATCGGAATAATGTCGCCGAGTTATGCTGATTTCTTTAATTTCCGCATATCTCCCATATTCCGCGGAGTGCTTGGCTATCTCACTTGCTGGTTTCCATTTTCATTTGCCGAAACATTTCTGCTTTTCATGCCGGTAGCGCTCGTTGCTGTAATTGCTTTTGTAGTCCCGCGCGCTTCTGTCAGCAAACGTGCATCTGTGAGATATATAATATCACTTTTCAGTATAATAGCTCTCCTTTATTCTGTGTTCGTCCTTACATTTGCCTACGGCTACAGAGGGACATCACTTGCTGATAAGCTGGGGATAGAAGAACGTAGCATTACGGTTGATGAACTGTATGAAGCTGCCGAAATTTTAACTGAAAAGGTCAACGGAATTACGGAGCAAATAACATTTAAAAGCAATTCTTCCTCGATAATGCCTTATTCATATAGGGAAATGAGCAAAAAGCTGACTGACGCTTATAATTCGCTTGCTGATAAATACGACTTTATACCAAAGTTTCATGTTGGCGTCAAACAAATAATGCTCAGCGAACCGATGACATACACGCACGTATCCGGCGTTTACACGTTTTTCACGAGTGAAGCAAATATTAACACTAACTTTCCGGACTATACAATTCCATATACAGCAGCACATGAGCTATCTCATCAGCGTGGGATAGCGCGAGAAGACGAAGCAAATTTTATGGCGTTTCTTGTCTGTATAGAAAGTGACGACCCCTATATTCGTTATAGCGGCTACCAATCTCTTCTTGAGTATCTTATGTCTGATATGTACAAAGCCGATAAATCACTGTACTCACAGTGGCTGGTGACCCTTAATGCAGAGGTAAGGGGTGAGATGGCAGCCTATAACGAATTCTTTAAAAAATATGAAAAAAACGTTGCCGCGAAAGTTTCAAGTAAAGTAAACGATGTTTATTTAAAAAGTCAGGGAACCCAAGGCTCCGTGAGCTATGGGCTGGTGACGAATCTTGCAGTTATATACTTGCTCGACGTGTATAACTCACAACAAGCTAATAGTTGATAAATAACATAATTGATTATTCTTTCATTATATCCAGCTTCAAATAATCCGGAGGTGGTTTTCAATGAACGGTGTGAAAAACAATAGACACAATATTATAATTAGCGCATCAGTTGCGTTAATTATACTTGTTACGACTATTTTTTCCGCACTTCACACTGATGCCGCAACAGAAACTCTGCGTTTGTTTTTAAATGATGAAAACTGGTATAATGAGTACAGATACCCCTTGAAAGAAGTAGACGGCGTAATGTACGTTCCGTCAAATGTATTTAATGAGTTTGATGGAATAAGCGTCGTTACAGACATTACAGCGCCGGATAACTTTGTTATTTCAAACTCGAACAACGGAAAATACGTTTCATTTAACACGAGAAAAAATATCGCCCAGGATGAACAAGGGCATGTCTATGAAATTGTCACATGGGTACTGTATGGTCTTGTCGTATCAGTACCGATGAAAACGGTATGCTCAATGATTGGGCTGAAAATCGAGGAATATAAAAACAATGAAACAGGGAAAATATACTACCGCATTTGCGATGAGAACGAAACATTGTCGTTTGTAAAATTACTCGAAATCTATAATCCGAAGGCACTTAATCCAGAGGATATCACTACGGAAACGACAACAACACCGCAAACTACGAAGCCGACAGAAACTACAAAAAATACAGATACAACAAAACCTAAGGTGAGCGACACGACAAAAGAAGTCGATACGAAAAAGCCGGTGGATAAACCTGATCCCATCTACGTTTATCTATCGTTTGACGCGTCACCAAATGAATACACCGAAAAAATCCTTGATCTGCTTTATCGTTATAACTGTGCAGCAACATTTTTCTTAACATCAGAAGGAATAAAATCGCATCCAAAACAAGTCCTGCGCATGATTTCGGAGGGTCATGCCTTAGGCGTTTCAACCAAAGACGGCAGTTATAACGACATATCAACACTACGCGATCTTATCGCTTCATTTGATTCTGTAAACAACACTTTATGCCGTCTTTCAAAAATGAAAACTCACATTGCACGCGCACCTGGCGGCTGTGCAAGTGATTATTTATTTATATCGTCAGCTGACGCTAGTACTGTTGCCACAAAAGGGTATATACTGTGGGATTGGAACATAGAAGCTTACGACGGCGTAGATAGCAAATACTCAGCAAAAACAGCATATAAAAAAATAATCAAAGAACTGGAAGAGATTATTAGCAACAATAAAAACAGTAGTGATAACCACAGCAATATACCAGTTATCAGATTCTCATGTACTGATACAACAGCAGATATCTTAGAGCTTCTGCTTGAATACATATATAGCTCAAAAGCATTTGTCACCAAAGTCATATCGATATATGAAAAAGAAATAAATAGTGCAAGCTGAAGGGTGGTGTAGCCTGCATGGAAAGAGCTAAAAAAAGAATTTTAGTTGTAGAAGACGAAAAAAATATAGCAGAACTCCTTGCTTATAATATAAGAAAAGCCGGCTATGCTTGTGACGTTGCATACGATGGAAGAGATGGTCTGAACCGCGCTCTATCCGAAGATTATGACATTATATTACTTGATATAATGCTGCCTTTTATAAACGGGTTTGATGTTTGCAGAACAATTAGAACAAAAAGCAATGTGCCTATTATATTCGTCACAGCCCGAGAAGAGGAAAAAGATAAAATTCTCGGGCTTGAAACTGGCGCTGATGACTATGTTACAAAGCCTTTCTCCGTACGAGAGCTTCTGTCACGTATCAAAGCAAATATAAGACGCAGTTCAGGTGAGCTGATATCCCCTAAAAAGAATAGCAATAACAGTAAAAACGAAAAAAGTGAGAGCACAACGATTATTGCAGGTGACCTAAACATAGATTGTGAGCATTACAGCGTGACAAAAGCAGGTGTTCCGCTTGAACTTTCTAAAAAAGAATACGACCTGCTCGTTTTTTTTACATCAAACATCGGCCGTGTATACTCAAGAGAAGACCTTCTTGCAAAAGTTTGGGGATATGACGGTTATTATGGTGACATTAGAACAGTTGATGTTACAATATCACGGTTACGTGACAAGATTGAAGATGACCCTGCGAAACCTATATACATATTAACAAAACGCGGGGTAGGGTATTACTTCCAAGCCTGATACCCGCTTACCGGAGATTCTGAAATATGTTCCGAAGTTTATACTTCAAAATTGTGATGATTCTTGTCGTCATGATATTTTCCGTGATGTGCGTCGTCGGAGCTATACTCATCGGCAGTGTCGTTGATTTCTATAAGAAAGACTTTGCCGTTCAAATGAGGGAAAACCTTTCCCCCGGAACACAGCTACGAGACGAGCTTACATCAGCGATGACATCGGACAATTTTTATGACGCTCAAAAAAAAATCCTTGCCTCATACGGAAGCAGCCTTGGTATTGATGAATATCGAGATTACTACATTCTCGATACTGAGGGCGTGCTTCTTGCCGGCTCGAACCCGGAGCTTGGATCGTCGCTTGCCAAAACAACTAATATGCTGCTCGCGATGAATGGCAAAGACGGGTATGATATCACGGAAGGCAGCGATTACTGCGACGCGGCTATTTACCTTGAAAATAACGGCTATAAGTGCGTTATCTATATTATAGATACACAAGATGAGGCACGCGAGCTTACGTGGATATTATTTTCAATAATCATACAGTCACTTTTCATTGGGCTTCTCATTGCTATCATACTTTCATTCTTTCTTGCGAAAGCTATTTCCTCGCCAATACAAAGCCTTACGAGAGGAACACAGCTTGTCGCTGAGGGCGATTTCACGCATAATATAGAAATGCACTCTCGCGATGAAATAGGAATCCTGACAGATAATTTTAATCACATGAAAACCGTGCTCAAAAATACTCTTGACGAAGTATCCGGAGAACGTCAAAAGCTTGAGACGGTACTTTCTTATTTGACCGACCCTGTCATTACTTTTTCAAATGATGGCTTAATACTACATATAAACGAATCTGGCATACGCCTTCTTGGTGATGAATACAACGACAGCTTTAATATATACAGATTTTTCGAGTTATTTGATGTGCCGTATGAAGGAGACGAGCTTGATATCGAAAACTTTCGTCCACCAGCAGTACGGACAGCAGATGGCGGCGTTTTAATACGCGCTATAATTTATAAAGATCGCGTGTTTGATGTCAGCTTCGGCATGATACGCTATAACGATAAGTCGGAAATTAAGCGCGGTTTTATAACCGTCATACACGACATAACGGAATCATACGAGCTTGACAAAGCGCGCCGTGAGTTTGTCGCGAATGTTTCTCACGAGCTTCGCACACCCCTGACATCAATAAAAGGAGCATGCGAAACTATTCTTGAAGATGAGGACATGCCTGATAATGTCCGACGCCACTTTCTTGGTATGGTCGTTTCCGAAAGCGACCGCATGACACGCATTGTAACCGATCTTTTAGTGCTTTCCCGCCTCGAATACAACCGCACAAAATGGCGTATTGAATCATTTGACATCAAAGAAGCTATCCGTCATCTTTGCGAGCTTATGCGGGTGGATGCAAAATCTCATAAACATACGCTGCGTTTTTCAGCATCGAAATATATTCCGATGATAACGGGAGATAGAGAAAGAATTGAGCAGGTACTAATAAATGTTCTCTCAAACTCAATAAAATACACACCCGATGGCGGTGAAATCAATGTCATTGCTTCATACCAAAAAAGCAGTGATCACATAACTATAAAAGTAACTGACAATGGCATAGGCATACCTAATGAAGACACAACACATATATTTGATCGTTTTTACCGCGTTGAAAAATCGAGAACATCTGAAACGGGTGGCACCGGTCTTGGACTTGCTATCGCAAGGGAGATCGTTATAGCACATGGCGGTGATATATCAATTGACAGTAAATATGGCTCCGGTACGACAGTAATGATAAAACTGCCGCTTATAACAAAGCTGACGTCAAGCCAAAATATATCGAAGGTAGAAGGAGGTGCCGTCGTATAAAAAAGACATTCGACTTTTCATTTTCGTCGAAAAAAAGTACTCTTCGACGTACGGCATTAATACTCCAATATATTGCCTTCATCCTGCTTCTAACATCAGCATTTTTTATGACGATAGCATATGTATGCCTTACATTAAGCACAATAAACCCCGCGTCAGATAGTGGGTTGTCAAAGCGTTTACGTGAAATAACTGGCGATATGACATACCGCTTTACAAAAGCGTCTGATTTGTCATGCATTCCATACTGCATTCTCGTGAAAGGTGAAGGGAAAACAGCGGCGCTTTTGATGAATGCGTCTTTAATGAAGGAGTATTACTCAGGACTGTCAGAATATATATACGAAGGCGTGAGCTCTGCTGATGGTGTTTTGTTGACAGGAGAAGCTGCTGATATGGCAATTTCAGACGCGATGTCAAAACCGGCGTTCATTTATATAGAGTACCATTTCCCGCTTCCGCTTTCGGTGATTACTTTTTATAATGGTGGATATAAAATTGACACATCAAAAAGTGAAGTAAATACCTTTTACTGCGACAGGTTATTTCTTACGCCGACAGGAAATTATGACAGCGAAAGTGAGGGCAACGGTAGCAATGAAAGCGAATACAGCAGCTACAGTTATAGCTATGTTATGACGGCAATATCCGATGAGGGAAGCGTATATGTATCAAACATAAGTGATGAAGATAACTATTCACCTTCTAACACAAACATAATTTCGTTTATTTTATCGTGCCTTGAGGACAATGATTTTGTCTCGGTGGATTTTGCTGCCGATGTATTATGTGATGGCAATAATACTTTTGGAAAAACTGCTTTCTTTACTAATGACATATTGTCAGCGACGGATGTTTCATTTTTTCTTAATCAAAACAGCGAAATAAGTGATAAAGACAGCACGAATGATACCGTCTCTGATTCCGCACCAAACGATAGCTCATCTGATGATGAGATGCGGGATACAGAGAGCACTTATAACAGTCAAAGCGAAAGCGACAATGAAAATGAAAACAACATAAGAAATGAGATACTGCGCCTTTTTGGATATAATCCGTATAAAACGAGCAGTTATTCTGAAGCTGGTGGTATAGACGTTTATGTTGAGAAGTACGGGCTTCTTAAATTTTCATCGAAGGCCCTTGTTTTTGAGGCGTCGCCTGATTCCGGCCTGCCGTGTGGGGATTACATATATGCAAATGATGCTGATTCTTTCGATATTTACGACATAATCGTCTTGGCAGATGGATTTATCGGAAAGCTTAGGGAAATTGACAGCGAAACATTCGGTAAAGATGCGTATCTTTCGCTTTCATCCGTTGCGTATGAGGATGGAGAGGTCATTTTGACATATAACTATATGTTTAATAACGTCAGAATTGAAACCGGCGAAGATTATGCGGTTGAAATTCGCGTAAGAATAAGTGACGGCTACATCGTTTACTTCATATTTCACTCATTATCATGTAAAAACAACATCACGCGCAGCGAGATAGCAAAAAGTTCGATTATAGCACCATCGTACTGTGGTGATATCAATGCTCCTCGTGGCGGCTACTACCTACACCTTGCATACGATGTTCACAAAAGCGCTGCGGTATGGCAGGTTTATACACGTAACACTGGAGGCTCCTCATGAATATAAACCGCATATTGAGTGTTTTACTCTTACTGCTTATCGTTGTTAATATTTACCTCGGTGTGAGCATATACTCACTTTACCGTTCGCAAAATTATATTGATGAAAAATTGCTAACTACTGCCGTCGAAAAACTAACTGCAAACGGGATAATGCTGCAGGATGGAGCCATTCCGCTACGCAAGCAGAAAGGCTACATATATGTAGGGGAGCTGGATAATTACAATTATGAAATTGTTGCAAAAGAGTTGTCAGGATCTAACTCCGTGGAAAATTTTATTGTTCCTGATGGCTACTCCTATACGATGGAAAACGGGGATGTTTTTAAGTTCGGGAATAATTATGAGTTTTCATATAAATCCGAAAAATATTCTACTGACAGTGATGCTATAACAACATATATTAATCAATTAATATCATCTGACAATACAACATCAAAAAATATTAATTTACAAGCTGCCGGCAGCCAAGAAGCTGCTGCCGTATCGGAAACAGTTACAGCTTTTCTCTTAAAACCAGTGTTTGTGGGGGCATATCAGATTGAAATCGCAACCGATAAAGTCTTATACGGCGGCAAAACGCAGATTGATGCAACGTCAGAGGCGGGGGCGGATATTTACTATGCTTATTTTTATCAGGCCATAGACGGTGTGCGGCTCAAAGGCTTTGATATAATTGCAGCAGTAATCGCATATAATGGTGATTATTATATAGCCGCTGCCGAGGGGCGGTATTGCTTTTACCGCATAACAGAGCGCTTTGATTCACAGATTTACGATCAGGTCAATATACTGTTTATTGATAAATATGCTGGTACATATGACGGTGAGTCGGGTGAAAAAACAATCTCGAGTGTCGGTTCTGTTTATACAGCATATCCTGGCAATGAAACAGAGGAGCAGCGCAGGGAAGTGTACTTTGTCCCAGCATGGGAAATAACATCTGGAAGTGGTAATTCCAACGTTTATAATGCATATAATGGAGCATTATACACAATATTATAATGATAAACATATTATGTAATGTGCAATATGCTTAATTGTATTAAATTTTTTGTAATCTTGAAATCAACACTTTAATTTTATATCATTTTTTGATATAATGTTATCCATAGCAACCGTCGGATTGATAAATTTAATGTAAAATAATTAAAGGTTCGAATGTGTTGCTTTCTTTATGCTCCTATGACGCGTTATTGCGCGTCTTTTAATGCTTTTAATACTTCTTGCGATTTGTGTAACTTAGTTCCGGACGTAGGTACGTCCGCTATGATATATTACGGGGGAAAGCTTTTTAATGGAGAAATATATATTAAGAGGCGGCGTTCCGCTGATAGGCGATGTTGAAGTCAGTGGGATGAAAAACGCAGCCCTTCCGATACTGTACGCAACAATTCTTGTTGGCGGCAAATGTACGCTTGAGCATATACCAAACATAAGCGACGTACTCGTGACTCTTGAAATACTAAAGGGCATGGGCGCCGAAATTAGGATGATCAACAGAACAACATATGAGATAGACACGACGAATGTACGCGGCGGTTCTTCCAATTATCAGCTTGTTCGTACTATACGCGGTTCATATTATCTCCTTGGTTGTGAGATGGGGCGATTCGGCCGTGCACATGTTGGTTTTCCTGGTGGTTGCGACTTCGGCTCACGGCCGATTGACTTCCATATAAAAGGTTTTGAAGCCCTCGGCGGCAAGGTAAGGACTGAAGGCGGTTATATTTCTATAACAACTCCGAATGGCATACATGGTGCCAGTATTTATTTTGACGGCAGTTCCGTCGGCGCAACAATAAACGTAATGATGGCTGCTGTCTTAGCAAAAGGCACAACAACTATTGATAACGCCGCAAAGGAACCGCACGTCGTCGATGTAGCTAACTTCCTTAACACATGCGGTGCGAAAATCACCGGTGCTGGTACAGATGTCATAAAAATACGCGGCGTCGAGCGTTTACACGGCTGTAGCTACGCAATAATTCCCGATATGATTGAAGCAGGCACTTATATGATTGCCGCAGCCGCTACACACGGAAAGGTACGGATTAATAATGTAATACCTAAGCACCTTGAATCTGTGGCTGCCAAGCTTGAAGAAGTTGGCGCCAAAGTCGAGATGCTCGACGATTCCGTCATTGTAACAGGGGCTAGAAAGATACGCAAGACAACCGTAAAAACGCTTCCTTATCCTGGTTTCCCGACTGATCTTCATCCCCAGTTTGCGGCTCTTCTTTCTGTCGCTCCTGGCGTCAGTTATATAACCGAAACGATTTGGCCCAAGCGATTCCGCTACATAAACGAGCTTAACTGTATGGGCGCTAGTATTAAGGTTGACGGTAATACGGCTATTATTGAGGGAGTTCCTGAGCTATCATCAGCTTGTGTAAAAGCTGTCGATTTGCGTGCCGGTTGTTCTGTCTTAATCGCCGGTCTTATGGCTAAAGGAAAAACGGAGATTTATGACATAAAATACATAGAACGCGGATATGATGATATTGTGACCAAGCTATCAGGACTTGGTGCTAATATTATGAAAGTTTATGTTCCTGAAGGAATTTCGGCTCAGCGGGCAAACTAAAGCTAAGCTAATATGTTATGCTTATCACCGCTGAAAAATATAGAAAGGTAGGACATTAAAGTGAAGGTTACAAAGGATACAATAATAGGCGATGTGTTAGATTACAACTCTGGTACTGCAAAATTTTTCTTTGAGATCGGTATGCATTGCCTTGGCTGCCCGGCCTCAAAGGGTGAATCAATTAAAGAAGCATGCCAAGTTCACGGTACAGATGCAGATGAGCTCGTAAGGAAGATCAACGAGTATCTTGAAACAATAGAGGCCAAAAAAGCCTGATGTGTGAATGAAAAACAACAAAAGCAGGCAATAAATAATAAATAATAGCAAGAAAAAATAATAGGTTAAAAGTATATATTAATTAAAAAATATGGGGCATAAGCCCCTTTTTCCGTATGTTCAATATATTATTATGAATAAAAACGACTTTATGGATAATAAAGCCACTCGTCTTCCGCTCAGGCCACGCCTTGATGCCGTCATGTCATTTATCCGTGATGGCACAATGCTTGCGGACACCGGTACCGACCATGCGCTTGTGCCGATTGCTGCTTGCCTTTACGGCAAATGCACCCGCGCCTACGCAACAGACATCAACTCCGGGCCTGTCGAGCGCGCGCGTAATAATGTCGCTTTATACGGTCTTTCTGATGTTATCACTTGCATAAAAGCTGACGGGCTTTCATGGCTTACTGACGCGCCAATATTACAGTATGATATTGTTATTGCAGGAATGGGTGGCGAGACGATTGCCGATATAATCGGTAAAAATGAACTTATCCGCACACCATCCGTCCGGCTCATTCTTCAGCCTATGACAAAGCCGGAGAAAGTGCGTCTTTTTCTTGCTGGCAATGGGTATAAAACTATTGCAGAAAAGGTAGTCACTGAAGACGGAAAGTATTATGTCATCATTTGTGCCGAATATGACGGCATTATACGAAGCATTGATGACTTCACAGCCGCTTACGGAACACTCGAGACGATAATATTCAGCTCAGACACCGATAAAGAAGGATATATACATCACTCGATTGAGGTTTTATCACGCCGCGCAGAAGGGAAGGAAACTGCCGGGCTTACAGCAGCTACTGAGCGTGATTTTATAGACAGATTGACCGCATATCTTGGCAGACGATAAAGAATTCTGACAACAGCATGTTTATAGATATAACTATTGTCATTGAAGCCATAATATGTTATTATGTGTGTGAAATCATTTAACAGGAGCTTTATATGAAAAGTAAAGATAACGCACAATCTTCTGTCGATGATGTTTCAACTAATAATAACATATCATCACTCTTGCCCCACAGCGCGGGCATTTATATGAGTTATTTTATTTTCTTGTGCAAATAATATCTACGCTCATATTAAAAATAATAAGGGTGCCGGTTCTGGAAGCGTTAAGACTTTCATATGAGTCATGTGACGAAGCATTGGGTTTGCCATATGGCGATGTAATAATTTCGATTATTATTTTATATTTTATTAACTCACTTTGTTTTATTCCCGCACTGATTAAATCTCATAAGCTGTCGGGCGAAATAAAAAACCTTGAGCTTGATGGCGGCAGTAATGTAAACTTATTTGTTTATATTAATGCAATTATTATTTTTGTCGGTTTAGTTTTACCACTTACTACAACGCCGCTATATAGATTTGATAATAACGAATTATCCTATACCGTTATAGTAGCTCTTATAATGTATATTTGCAGCCTTTTTATAAAGGACAGGCACTTACATAAGACAGTATAATATATGGAATTGTTGCATTGACTTTAGTAACACTATTGAATTTGATACATTACACCTTAAATACTGTTAACGTGCACCCCTATAAGCCAAGCAATGAACTTATAAATACCTTTTTCTACATAAAATTAGCTATAATATAATCTCTCCGATTGTCGGCTATATAATACTTGCACTATATTCTGTAACTTATTTTACTTTTAACTAATTCATGAGTGTTAATAAAAATATGATGTTAAATGCTAATACTATGCCCACAGTAAAACAGCTATACAGTTATTTATCCGAGCAGATACCGTCGTCACTTACGAGCGAATGGGATAACGACGGGCTTATGATTTGTCATGACAGCGACACTGTTGTAAAAAACGTCCTATTAACGCTTGACGTTACGTCAGGCGCGCTAAAGCGTGCCGCTGAACTTGGCTGTTGCGTTGTAATATCACATCATCCTCTCCTATTTCATCCGCTCAAATCTATTACGGATGCCGGTGCCGTGTCTTCTCGCGCAATTTACGCTCTGCAAAATAACATAACGGTAATGTCGTTTCACACGCGCCTTGACGCACAAAAAGGCGGCGTAAACGACGTTTTAGCATCTCTCCTTGATTTATATGACACAAACAATTTTGGCCCTGTGGGTGAGGAAAACACCGGCAGAATCGGCATGCTTAAAAACGCTATGACACTGCATGAATTTTCGTTTATTGTAAAGGACAAGCTTGGTTCACCCGCTGTACTCGTCACAGGTGACTTGAAAAGGGAAGTGCGGCATATTGCTCTTGTCGGTGGCGACGGTAAATCATTTTTTCCGGCTGCTGTCGACGCCGGAGCTGATGTATTTGTCACCGGAAGGGCAAGCTTTGACGTCACTGTTGACGCGCCTGAGTCAAATATTGCCGTAATAGAAGCGGGGCATTATTACACCGAAGCTCCCGTTTTACGCGCTGTCGGCAATATGATATCAAAAATATATCCGGGCATTATCATTGAATATTATAACAGCAACCCTTCAGTTTTATTATAATAAAAAAGGCTTTTGGAGTTTATTTTGACTCCATAAGCCTTTTTGTTTAGCCATTTTTAATTTTATTTATATGTAAGGGTACATCGATAAGTGTGGATTTTGTATAATTGATAAACGCCTAATATTAATCTTCTATATGGATTGCACGTCTGCTTTTTATAAGGCGTATTATCACCGGGGAACATACAACGTTTATAGCAAACTCTACAAGGAAATTAATACCAGCCAGAACGAATAATATATAATAGTAAAGTTCATAGCCAGCTGACCATTCAAGAAGTATATCGCGGAACCAAACAAGAGTCAAAATACAGAATGTAGCTGTATTGACGATTGGCGCTGATATTGATGCTAAAACTGAGCCGATTGCACTTGCTTTTTCAGTTCCTTTACGCCTGAATGGCTCATAAATTAGACCAGGTATAACACCTGCAAGTATTGCTTTTGTAAAGCATATTATAGCCGTGTAAAACGGGTTAGCTGAGAATAATATGTATCCGCCGGGATCAAGATTAAACACGCAGTTGATAAATGTTATAAGTCCGAAAAAGAATCCGAGCACAGCGCCCGTACGCACTCCATACAAAACAGTTCCTATTACGATAGGAAGAAGAACAAATGCAAGATTCAGCGAACCAATTTTGATGAAGCTCGATGCGAGCTGTAAAACGACTACAAGAGCCGCAAGAATTGCTGTCGCCACAAGGCGGCGTGTTTTTGTAGAAGCATTTGCTTGTGTGTTCATTTCAATTTTCTCCATATATCGCTTCGTTGTTGTTCTAACACATTAATATCTGCTAAAATTACGCCAAACACTTCTCTTAATTATACAAAATTTGCATTTTGTATAATTGTGTTATTAGTTTTCGTTAGCTTTGTATTGTGGTTTATCTATTTATCTACCCTTTTCTTGTTAAGTGATTCTATTTCTGTGCTCATAGATTCATATAGGTTCATATGAGCCATGTAAAATGAACTTTTATGAACATTATAGCAAATATATGCTATTGATTGTTCATTATATATCAATTTTGCTCATGTTTCAATATTATTTATGCTGAATTTTGTGTTATAATTAAATACATATGTAGGTAATATTTCATAATAGGAGATAAAAATAGATAATATGCTCAGCGATTGTTTCTTCGACTACAGTCGTCTGTATGATACGAGACCACCCAATGAGCTTTTATGCTTCTATAAAAACAACCGGATAAAAATATCCGGTGTGTATACAAGTTTTTATTCTGATATGGAATCAATACCCTTTTGCATACGGCGTATCAGAGAACAATGTATGAGTCTTGTGGCCGCTTATCGTGAAACATCAAAAGCAAAAGTAGCCCCTGTTGTCTATCTTACGCCTGACCTTATTAAAAATCCTGATTTCACACGGCTTTCCATTGTATATAATAATATCAGTTATATTTTTATTGAACTTCCTTACACGCGAAATTTAGATTGGCTTACACCAGCGCTACATAGTATAGTATTTTCGATGAATCTGAGGCCGGTGTTTGTCCGCTTTGAGCGTTACGTGATTTTTTACCCTGAACATATAATTAAAAAACTGCTGTCTGTTCCAAAGGCGTCTTACATATTTACAATGTCATTCATAGATGGCAAAAGAAGCCGACAGCTTTTTTCTCATATGGTTAAAGCTAATATTCCAGTATTTGTTGGCAGCTCATCGCATGAGTTTAAACGAATCGAAAGATTTTATGCAGATTCGCAAAGAGAGATAAAGGAGCTCCTCGGCACAACAGAAGCAACTCTATATGAGCTTAGGCATAATAATTTTCTCGGATGATTTCATACGCATACGCTCATATTTGCGTTTTGTCGCTTCCCCGCCGCGTATATGCCGCTCTGCTTTGTTGCGCGCAAGTACTTTTGAAACCTCGTTATAAAGCTGCTTATTTATTGTACGAAGCCGTACTGACACATCCTTATGAACCGTTGATTTTGATATGCCGAATTTTTTTGCGGCAACACGCACAGTAGCGCCTGTCTCGATTATGTAATATGCTATCCTCTCCTCGCGGCTGAATTCGCCGAATGTATAAATAAGATCTTTGCTCGTATTCTTCATATAATACCGCCATAAATAAATAGTGTTGTATTTTATCATTTTTACCGCTTGTCATTATCTCATCCTCTTCTTGTCTTACATCCGCAACTGTACTCTTCCCTTTTAATACATGACATTTATGGATTGTTCCATAATGTGGTTGAGTTGTTATATAAATATGAATAGCAGCTGGCAATTATGATATTTTATGGACACTATCGTACTTTTTCTTTGTACATATAAAAACTTGCTATTACTGATAAATCTGTTGTTGACAACTTCATCACAATGTAGTATTATATATAGGCGCGAAAATAAGTCCCCGACTAAACATGCAAATGACACTGATCGGCAATATATTAATTAAATAATATGACTCATTAGCTCAGATGGTAGAGCATTTGACTTTTAATCAAAGGGTCCGGAGTTCGAGTCTCCGATGGGTCAGATAATATTCATAACGGCAGCCTATATAGGCTGCCGTTATGAATAAATATTGTTTTTTAATATCAAGCCAAGATAATTTCATGAAACGTTTTGAGACTAACCGTTATATATAATAAAGCAAACCGAAAAAATGTAGCTAATATCTAATATATTTTTTGCGCTATACTACAAATTAGGGATATTATGTGTTATAATACATGAATAGAGCATAAATAGATATAAAAAAAAACAGCAAGCGAGGTTTTTTTGAATATGAAAATGCGTGTTATGTATTCCTCGTCAAAAAAGAGGATGTTTACGTATGCCGATGCTCTTGCCAGAAGCCAGAATATAAGTGCGGATAAAATACCTCCGGCTTTCCCATGTGACAGAGAGCGTCTTGTTGTTCTTGTGCTTACCCTTGGGCAAAAAATTGACGATAGAGTCAGAAGATTTGCAACTGAGCTTACAAAGGAGCGTACATTTAACGTTGCCTTTGTCTTCGACTCAAAGACAAATGAACTTACGCAGTCAATGAAAGATGTCATTGAATACGTAAAGAATGCGGGAGCTAATGTTATTGAAGATTATTATTTCGTCAATGGCGGCAGTCTTTTAACGCTTACCGGTAGAATCACAATAGATCAGCGTAAAAATATTGTTAACTGGCTCGAAGGAATAATGGCGTCGATAAAATAACAATCATTAAATCTTACATGCGTCTTATAATAACAAACGTATAACGAAATATAAAATAACAACAGTGATGAAAGAAGTTTATATATATACGGACGGCTCCTGTAAAAAGAATCCCGGGCCTGGTGGGTGGTGCGCCATACTCGTTTATGGCGAGCATGAGCGCGTCTTATCCGGAGGCGAGGCAGAAACTACAAACAATAGAATGGAGCTGACGGCCGTTATAAGCGCGTTAGAGGCGCTTCGTGAGCCCTGCTCTGTTAAACTCATGTCAGACTCAAAATACGTTATAGATGCATTATCACTTGGCTGGGCGCAGTCTTGGAAGCGGAATGGTTGGCGCCGCAGTGATAATTCACCAGCACTTAATCCCGACCTGTGGGAGCGGTGTCTTGAACTTGTTGAGCGCCACGATATGCATTATAAGTGGGTGAGAGGACACATCGGTCATCCATATAACGAACGATGCGACGGGATTGCCCAGTCTGAAGCAGCTAAATTTACGCCTTAAATTATGTGTTACATAAAAGAAGAGCAGCTCATTACGAACTGCTCTTTTTTACTATGCTATTATATGTTATATTTCAATTTCCATTGAAATCTTACGTGGCTCCATCGGATATGTGACAATGTCGATACAAAGGCGCTCAGGCTGTCCTCTTGCATGACCGTGGAAAGATATAGCGTCTCGCCCGTCGGCAAGTGTGAAACAGCCGTTATGCCCTGCTATGGGTATATCAGTTCCAAGCCCTGTCAAAATAGGCCCATCGCAATATCTGCGGAACTCCCCATCGATTGAGTCCGCAACATACATCCCCATTTCATAACCGCGGCTGGGGGTGGAATACCATAAGTAATATTTTCCACCGCGCTTTACGAGGAATGATCCTTCAATAAAGCGTCCGTGATCCCATTCACCGGGTTTGCCGGGAGATGCAATTACACGCGGCTCCGAGATTACCTTCCCTTTTTTAAGATCGATTTTCATAATATAAAGATCATTCCAAGATGCTGTCATATAAACGGTTCCGTCGTCGTCTGCAAACAGGTTTGCATCATTAAAGTTGCGGTCAATAACAGGCTCATCAAAAAGTCTGTATGGCCCTGTTATTTCATCGGCTTCTGCAAGATAAACGTGAAGGTCAATTCCGCACGCATCGTCGCGTGCGTTGACTGTGCAGTAAAACTTCCCGTCATAAATGAAAAGCTCAGGCGCCCAAAAACGGTTTTTGCAATGACATCCCTCCTTGATCGTATCAGCGGATATAATCGTGCTCTCAAAACGCCAGTTTACAAAGTCGTCTGAAGACCAAAGACGCACGCCGGGGTTGTAACCGCTCCAAAATGCGGGGGATGTTGCGACAAGATAATATCTGTCGCCATAACGAGTTATCATAGGGTCGCGAATATTGCCGGGTATATCCGACATATTTGGGTTTTTGATAATCATTTCCCTAGCCTAAAATAAAATAATACCACATGGCTTAAATATATCACATAAATACCATTACTTCAATATAAACAGAAAATATCACTGTAAGCATATTAAAATAGTATACCGGTAAAATAATAAGCCACGTGCTTTTCAAGTAAAGCACGCGGCTTTATTGTTGGTTTAATTTAAGCTAAATGAAACGAAATCACCGTGTATAACATTACAGTTTCCGGGTTTTGATTTTGCCGTATTGACAATATACTTCCCTTCTGCATCTTTAGCTTTTACTTCTACGCAGTTAAGAGCGCCGCCACCCCTTAAAAGTGAATTGTCAATCTTATACGACGCTTTCCCGCCAGATACTGTGACATCTACTCGTGTCATTCCGTTAATCTGGAACGTAACTGTCTTTATTTCACTGTCATTTACAGTAACTGTGACAGTTGTCGACGATGAGCCTGTATTGACGCCTGTGATTTCAAGTTTATCAGAAGTTGCATAATAACCGAGCGACGAAACAAGCGTATCAATCGACTCAAACTGCTTATCAAGCCACGCAAGGCGTGTGTTGATGAATTTAAGCATTGAGTTGAGAGCGTCTTGGAACTTCTCACCGCCGTATGCTGAATATGAATAGCTCCACTTCTTGTCGTTTGCCTCTGCCGCATCCTTTAGATAAGCCGAGTATTTTTCAATAATACCACCCTTACCTACGATATCCTCTATCACCGTACCACGTATCTGGTGCCACTTTTCGTACGCAAGTGTCAAGAAATAAGGGTCGCGTATCAGCATACGGTTCCACTGTACCGTCTGGTAATACTGCTCAACGGTGAAGGCATTTTCTGTGGTGTGCCATGACGTCGGATACCATGTATTTATCCAATACATATTTCTGTTGCCCCAGGCCCAGTCAAAATCCCACTGAGGCCCTATCTTCGCAAGCCCGTCAATATCTTTATACAGGAAAAAGCTATTCTTCATGCTGTCCCAGTTCATTGCGAATTCACAGAATATGAAGTTGTTGACGAGGCTATCCATATCAAACAGCTGGCTGTAATGGTATCCGTCATGCTCATCGTCGGTATAATTGACTACCTTGTATGAGGTATTGTGACTGTCATATGCCGCTGCGTAATGAACATCGCTGTTTTCAAAGAAGAAATCATCGCTGTGAAGCGCGTATTCAAAAGTCTGAATGTATTTTTTTGCGTTTTTATAAAGCGACGTGTTTTTTAGTGAATTCGCTGCCTCAACAGTTTCCGTGCTGGGCGTATTAAAATATAGAGGTTGGTAATAAGCTGTCGGGAGTGTCGCTAATGTAGCGTTACCCTTGCTGTAGAAGTCCATTTCAAGAAGGAATCCGCCTGTTGCTTTTGGCGGGGCATCAAGCCCGTAGTCGGTGAATACGTATGTCGTGCCTTTATATGTGATTTTACCGGTATCTATCCATGAAAAATTAGTCAACATTTGAGCTTCAAGGCCATCGACAAATGACTTAACTTCACTGTACTTGAGCTTTCCTTCGCCTAACAGCGCATCTGCTATTGCTTCTGCTGCATCCTCTGCATATTCTTCCCAATCGAATACATTGACGCGCGCTTCACCTATCCGGACGTGCTCACAAAGCTGGTAGACGCCGTAATGCTCGCCGTTATAAATAAGCACGACGTTTTCGCTGTGCATATAGACTTCTGTTCCTATGCTGCCTGAGAAGTCGCATAAGAGCTTGTTTCTCATGAGCGTATGGTCGATGTCGTTCGCAAGAAGAGTCCAGTGCTTATTTGCTCCGGCGCCGATGCCAAGAAGGTTCTCCTTCTTATCAAGCTTAATCTTAAACGGGCGCTTATCACGTTCTGCTGTAGAGTTGCCACGCAGCTTAATCTTTATCTCACCATTATAAAGGCTTTCGCTGAATAGATTTGTTCCCTGCATTGTCATTTCAGCTTTGGAATAAGAAGCCTTGGATATGTTTCTATATGGCGTGTCACTATTTATATATACCACAGGCAAATTACTGCAGTATATAGATATGTCGTCATGACCGGCGACTGAAACGGTGATGAGCGATTCAACATGAGAGCTTGTCAGCTTCAGCTTAGGTTCCTTAGTTGTTGTCGACGATTTTTGACCCGTTTTCATATTTCTTATCGTCCACGTATATGTAGAGTTTGACGGGAATCCGACAACAGTAAGCGTATCTCCTGGCTGAGCAGTCTTATTTTCAAATCTTCCGGTTACATTTGACTTTACTATAATTTTAAACGTGCGGGTTTTGCCGTCGCATGAAGCCGTTAGTGTGACTTCAGTAAAACCTACATCAGGCTGATATACGGTAGCGTTTTCACCGTTTATCTTAATTTTTGAGGTGTCGCTGCTTTTCCAAGTAACGTGTTTACCTGCAATATTTGTTGGAACCTTAAAGTTTGACTTAACGCTCTCCGCGCTTTCTCCGCTTGCAAAGCTGATAATAATCATATCAAGGATATTAAATTCTTTATTAGCATTTACAGCCGATGGCAGCGGATACGAGCCTTTTTCAACAATCCACTTATCGCTAAGATTAATATTACCACTTGTCAGCTTTTCATTTGTAAGAGCTGTGCCCATATTCTGATAGGCATCGCCGGTTCCTGTGAGGTAGTAGACCCGTCTGCAGATACTTGCCTTCGAGTCGCCTGATGTTATGGCATAACCCATTTGCGATTCATATGTAGTATGCGCAATATTGACTACATCTGAAAGCTCAGCTATGTTTGACGCGCGAATTCTTCCTATTATACCGCTACAATATTTTGTGCTTCTACCACCGTTGCTGACATAAACGGTAATGTTATTAATAATATTTGTTATGTATATGCCTTTGTTGTCAACACCTTTTGATGTGTCAGTCCTGCACTGCCCTATAAGCCCGCCGGCGCCAAGAATTTCACCGCCATCACTGATGACAGCCGATATTGAGCCGGACATAAGACTTATATTATCAATTTCTACATATCCGCTTGCTTGACCGGCTAAAGCTCCAGCGCAGGTAAAAGCACCCCCTGTAACTTCTATCTTTACATTTGTGAATATAATATTTTTTATAACGCACGGATCGTTCTTTTTCCCGCTTCCTATTGAACCGAAAAGACCGAAATGCGAAACTCTTGTGCTTTTTGCATTTATTTTAAGTCCGGATATTATATGTCCTCTGCCATCAAAAGTACCTCTGAATACGCTCCCCGACACGATACCTGATTCGTTTGCCGCGCCGCCAATGGGTGTCCAGTTGTTATATCCTGAAAGATCAATATTGGCAGTCAACACATAATCGCCGTCAAGAGGATATTTTTTGTCCTTTCCAATTTTAGCAAGCTGCTCCGGCTTTGATATTTCTATTGCACCAGGGGGAACCGGATCCTTGTTCCCGCTGTTACTGGTATCCTTTGTTGTATCTCCACCTGTCTTACCGCCGGATGTTCCGCCTGATGATGTTCCGCCTGATGACGTTCCATCCGTTGATGTCTCACCCGATGATGTTCCGCCCGATGATGTTCCGCCCGATGATGTTCCATCCGAAGATGTTTCACCTGATGATGTCCCGCCTGATGACGTCCCGCCGTCAGTTGAGTCACTGTTCCCTTCTATATCCGGTCCGTCTGTTGGTCTTGATACTTCATCCGTTGTTTTTGTGCCATCAGTGTCACCACCACTGTTACCACAAGATGAAAGCGAAAAAAGAACGGCAAGGGAAAGCAAAAGCGACATTAGCAATAAAAATGCCTTTGCTCTGCTGTGCTGCTTTTTGTTTTTAGGTGAGGTCTTACATTTCCGGATGTTTATGAGGAACATATCATACAATCCTTCGTATATTTTAACTGTCTTGTAAGCAAGTTTATTATATTATATAAAATTATTAGCCTAAAACATTTAACTATTTGTTAATAATGAACGCTATATACTATATTTGTAACATAATTATGAAAATGTTTACAAAAATTCATTTAGATATAAAACATTATTTTACCTATACAGATATTGAAGAATATAATCAAATAATATATACTTATATATGATGCGTGTATATGTGTACACATTGTTAATTGTATAAAATATCCAGCGGTCGCATTAACACTTATCAGTTAACAATCAAATAAATATTATAGAAAGGCATCAGAACAAAAAATGAAAAAAAAAGATCTTTTAAGTACAAAGTTATGCGTCAAAAAATCAATATGGACACAAGTCTTGTTTTTACTGCTATCTGCTGTCATTGTGTTCCTCACCCTACTTTTAGTAACTGGCTGTTCTGATAACGGTTCTGGCAAAGAATCTACGACCGACACGGAGTTTTCGACGCAAAGCGAAACTGAAACAGAACCTGAAACCGAAAAAGTTGAGAAAGAACTCGATTACTACGCATATTTATTTGTTTATTTCACAGGAAACAACCCGTCGCAGGAACGTGTTTTTTATGCTGTGAGCGAAAATGGTTATGACTTCACCGCGCTAAACGGCGGTAAACCTGTCCTCACTTCAAAAAGTGGAACGAAATGCGTGCGCGACCCGTATGTTTTCCGTGGTCAGGACGGCTATTTTTACATGATAGCGACCGACATGCAATCTTCACTTGGCTGGAACAGCAACCGCAACCTTATAAGCTGGCGTTCGGCTGACCTTGTAAAATGGGAAGACGAGACGGTAATAAGAGTCGCCAATACCTGTAAAACAACACGTGGTGCCGACCGCGTATGGGCGCCGCAGGCAATATGGAATGAAGAGCGCGGCGAATATATGATTTATTTCGCGCTTCATTCAAATGTAACCGGCGGGGCTACTATCATGTACTATGCCTATTCGATAGATATGAAAACATTTACAACCGAACCAGCGCTACTATATGCGCCAAAAGGCGGTAAATCTGCAATAGACGCCGATATTATATATCAAGATGGCTTATATTATATGTATTTTAAGGATGAGTCGTCAGGCGGCATACGTGTAACGACTTCTGAACGAATGGATGGCGGTTACTCATTAGACTCCATATTAGTATCTCGCCCGGGGCTTGCTGTTGAAGGTTCAAGCATATATAAGCTATTTAATTCTAATGGCTGGCTTTTGATTTCCGACGCTTACACAAGCGGGTATTTCACGATGCAGTACACAGAAGATCTTATTCATTTCGTTGAGCTTGACAGAAACATGGGCGAATATTCGTTTAATTTCAAACCTCGCCATGGAAGTGTCTTGCCGATCACTCGAGATGAATATGACGCTCTGCTTGAAGCCTATCCAATAAAGAAGTAAATATAGTCCCTCCTGCTTTATTATTTAAAGGAGCCGTACATCAATATGAAAGCATCCGAAATCAATATCCGCGATCCATTTGTGCTGGTGGTGCCTGATGAAGGTTTATACTATATGTATGGCACACGCGGGCCTGGAGTATGGGATACATGTTCCGGTTTTGATGTTTATATAAGCCGTGATCTTGAAAACTGGAGCGAACCTGTGTCCGTTTTTGAAAAATTCGATGGCTTTTGGGCTACTCACCAGTTTTGGGCGCCTGAAGTACACTACTACCGCGGCCGTTACTATATGTTTGCCAGCTTTAAAAGCCCGACTGCCCGTCGCGGGACACAAATTCTTGTCTCTGACA
>JAAYLD010000051.1 GCA_012522015.1 Clostridiales bacterium | reverse complement strand
ACTTCGATAGCGCGGTAAAATGACGCTTCTGTTACCTCTATTAGTCGTTTCGCTTCATTTGACACAGCTCCGACTGCGAAAGTCCTCGCATTGTCGCCATGATAACCGCAATATTTTGCGCCGACATCAATCTTCACGATATCACCCTCCTCAAGGACACGCCCTTCGGAGGGGATTCCGTGAATGACCTCGTCGTTTATGCTTATACACGCGGATGCTGGAAAACCTGCGTAGCCAAGGAAGGACGGCACGGCACCACAACGCTCAATGTAATTTCGAATAATATTATCAAGCTTTTTGGTTGTGACACCCGGACGCACGTTTTCACCGGCAAGAAGTAAAGCCTCGCCAGCTATCCGTCCCGCACGCTTCATTAACTTAAGCTGTTCCGCGTTTTTTAAATAAATCATAATGATTCTTAACCCTTTAAGTAATTTTCAATCACATTAAGGGTGAGTGCAGTCGTATCTTCAAGCTTTTCCTGACCGATTACAGTCCGTAGAATGCCCTTTTCCTCGTAATATTTGATTAAAGGCTCGGTTTGTTCATGATAAACTTTAAGCCTGCTTTCTACTACGGAGGGTTCGTCATCTTCACGGCGAATTAGGGCACCACCGCAACGCGAGCATGTCTTATTATCAGAGGTCGGGTTATACTTGATATGGTAAGTCGCACCGCATGAACTGCAAACGCGCCTTCCCCTCATCCTTCGGATTATATCATTATCATCAACAAAAATATTAATTACAAGCGATATTTCTGTACCAGACTCATCAAGTGCTGCAGCCTGAGTCTTTGTACGCGGATAACCGTCGAGGATAAATCCATTTTTGCAATCATCCTTGGAGAGACGTTCATTGATGATATCAATGATTATCTCGTCGGGAACGAGTTCGCCGGATTCCACGTACTTAGCTGCCGTTTTACCAAGCTCGGTCTGGTTTTTTATTGCATCTCGAAGAATGGCACCGATTGATATTGCCGGAATTGAATATCTTTCAGATACTATATCCGTCTGCGTCCCTTTTCCGGCTCCAGGAGGGCCGAGAAAGATCAGCTTTAGCTGTTTGTTTTTGTTATTGCAGAGCATTTTCTTCTCCGTTACACATTACTGTAAAAAGCCTCGATAACCGCGTATCGACATCTGAGCAGCAAGATCCCTTGCGGTCTCAAGCGCAACGCCGACAACGATAAGAAGCGATGTGCCACCAAATGCAAGACCAGAAATAGCGCGATTCGTAATCAAATTAGCTATAATCGGTACAATAGCAACGACTGACAGGAAAAGAGAACCGATAAGTGTTATCTTGTTCAGAACTTTTGAAATGTATTCTGCTGTCGGGCGTCCCGGGCGGATACCAGGAATGGAACCACCGTTATTTTTCAAATTGTTCGCAACTTCAATCGGGTTGAAGGATATTGTGATATAGAAATATCCGAACGCGATAATCAGAACGAACAATATGAATGGATAAAACCAAGAATTGCTTGATAAGAAATTAACGGTTTTATCCCAGAACGAGCCTTCTTTCGGCACAATGATCATTGCAAGAGTAGCCGGGATCGCCAAAATAGCGTTCGCGAAGATAACAGGCATAACGCCGGACATATTCAGCTTTATCGGAAGATTTGTATTCTGTCCGCCATACATTTTACGGCCTATAACACGCTTTGCGTACACAACGGGAAGACGACGCTCGCTTTCTGTAATGAATACAATGAAGTATGTTATCGCTATCCCAATTATTATGGCGATAACAGGCGTTAGGTAGCCCATAAGCGTATGTTTGCCGAAATAACTGCTGATTGTCGTCACAGCTTCAAAGCCACCGGAAACAATATTAGCAAAAAGTATAATTGAAATACCGTTGCCAATACCCTTTTCGTTGATTCTTTCACCGAGCCACATAACAATAGCCGAACCTGCGCAATAACAAACGATTATTATAATGGCCGGGAAGACGCCTTGTACGGTTAGAAGGCCGTATTTGCTGAGCATCATGTAATAACCGTAGCTTGTGATAAGTGCGAGACCAACAGTTACATAACGTGTTATCTGCATTATCTTTCTCTGGCCCTCAGGCCCTTCTTTTTGCAAGCGCTCAAGTGCAGGGATGGCGACTGTGAGCAGCTGCATTACGATTGATGCTGTGATGTATGGCGAAATACCAAGCGCGAATAATGTTGCCATAGAAAAGGCGCTGCCTGAAAGCAGATTCAAATATTCAAACATGCTTCCAGCGTTAGACTGCAGTATGCCGGCGAAGTTATACGCGTCGATATACGGAACAGGTATTGCTACGCCTATTCTATATATAAGAAGAATATAGAATGTGTATAAAATTTTCTTTCTGAGATCGGGTATTTTAAACGCGTTTATTATGGGCTGAAACCAGCTAAAAAACGTCGTAAACATCTCAGATTACCTCTACTGTTCCGCCTGCGGCTTCAATCTTTTCCTTAGCCGTGGCCGAAAATGCTGTTGCACGTACGTTAATCTTCCGGTTGAGTTCGCCGCCGCCGAGAACCTTAAGTCCGTCATAAGGCTTGCGAACAATTCTCTTTTCAAGCAGAGTTTCGATCGTTACTGTATCGCCATCGTTGAAAACATCAAGGTCAGAAACATTAACTATCGCATACTCCTTACTGAAGACGTTATAAAACCCTCTTTTGGGCAGCTTCCTGTAAAGCGGGAGCTGACCGCCCTCAAACCCGGGTCTTACACCGCCGCCAGAGCGAGCATTCTGACCTTTATGACCTCTACCAGCTGTTTTACCGTTACCGGAGCCGATGCCTCTACCCTTGCGCCAAGCTTTTTTTACGGAGCCAGGAGCGGGTGAAAGTTCATGGAGCTTCATGGATTTCCTCCTTAACAAGTAGTGCTGCGCCGCACACGACGCTTACGCCTCTTTCTTTTCCACCTTTACAAGATGGGAGAGGACTTTAACCTTGCCGGCTGTAACCGCGTCGTCCCCGACAACGGCGCTGTCGCCTATCTTGTACAGCCCAAGTGAATGTGCCGTTGCTCTCTGCTTCGGCTTACGGGCTATCAGACTCTTTACAAGAGTTATTTTAAGCATTGCTGTGTCCTTGCTCATACAGTGCCTCCTTTAACCCTTGATGGCATCGACGGGAATTCCGCGGCTTTTTGCCACTTCTTCCGCCGTGCGTAGGGCTTTCAGACCCTCGAACGTGGCCTTGACAACGTTCACAGGGTTACGGCTGCGCAGGCACTTTGCTCTTACGTTGCGTATTCCGGCAAGTTCAAGAATTGCACGGACAGTTTTTCCTGCGATAATTCCAGTACCGGGTGCGGCAGGCTTAAGAAGCACTTTACCTGCACCGTATTCACCTATGACCTCATGAGGAATCGTTGTTCCCTTAAGAGATACTGTAATAATATTCTTTTTTGCATCCTCAATAGCCTTGCGCACGGCTTCCTGTATTTCAGTAGCCTTGCCAAGTCCGTAACCAACATGACCGTTGCCATCGCCGACAACCATAATAGCTGCAAATCTTGTAACACGGCCGCCCTTAACAGTCTTACTTACACGGTTGAGGGATATTTGCTTATCTTGAAGATCAAGCGTTGCGGCATTGATTCTTTCATTCACTGCCATTTTGTAGTATTCCTCCTGATTTTTAACCCGAAAAGCAGTATTTATACTGCTTTTCAAGGCTGTGTACAAACCGAAGTCAGAACTTCAGGCCGCCCTCGCGGGCACCCTCAGCCAGCTCCGATACACGCCCGTGATAAAGGTAGCCGCCGCGATCAAATACAACCGCTTCGATTCCCTTGTCAAGCGCTCTTTTTGCTATAATACCGCCTATTTCCCTTGCGGCTTCCTTGTTCGAGCCTTTCCCCTCGAACGTTTTTTCCAGCGTTGATGCTGAAACAAGCGTTACTCCGTTTACATCGTCAATTATCTGGGCAGAGATATGCTTGTTGGAGCGGTATACGCAGAGGCGCGGGCACTCTGGCGTGCCGCTTATTTTCGCCCTTACGCGAGCGTGCCTTTTTAGGCGGGCCTTATTTCTATCCTTAAATGTGACCATTACGCTCAGCTCCTTTCTTACTTACCAGCCTTACCGGCTTTGCGGCGTATCTTTTCGCCCTCATACTTAATACCTTTACCGTGATACGGTTCCGGCGGACGGTTCGAGCGTATTTCCGCTGCTATCTGTCCGACTCTTTGTTTGTCGATACCACGAACAACTATACTTGTTGCCGTTGGAGTCTCAAACGAAATGTTCTCCTCCGGAACAATTGTGATTGGGTGCGAATATCCAACATTGAGAACTAAATTCTTTCCGTTCATCGAAGCCCTGTAACCGCTTCCTGCTATTTCGAGCTTTTTCTCATAGCCTTGTGTAACACCAATTACCATGTTATTGATAAGTGTTCTTGAAAGGCCATGAAGTGATTTATCAAGCTTCTCATCTGTGGAGCGAGTGACCTTAATTGTAGAGCCGTCTTTCTCAACTTTGATTCTTGGATGAATCGTCATTGAAAGCGTGCCCTTAGGCCCTTTTATCGTAATTGCGTTACCTTTTGAAATATCGACTGTAACGCCCGATGGTATTATAATTTCTTTTCTTCCTATTCTTGACATGCTATCCTCGCCTCCCTTACCAGATGAATGCAAGGACTTCTCCGCCGACACGCTCTGCGCGAGCCTGACGGTCAGTCATTATGCCCTTAGATGTTGATACGATAGCTATGCCAAGGCCGTTCATGACGCGCGGCATATTTTCGTAGCTCGAATATATACGAAGACCAGGCTTCGATACACGGCGCAAGCCACAAATTACGCGCTGCTTGCCATGCTCATATTTAAGTGAAATGCGAATTATCCCCTGTTTACCGTCCTCTATGATCTGATAGCTCTTGATATAGCCTTCTGTCATAAGAATTTCGGCAATGGATTTCTTTAGATTAGATGCCGGAATATCAACCGTATCGTGACGAGCATTATTGGCGTTCCTGATACGGGTTAGCATATCGGCTATAACGTCTGAAATTTGCATTTATTTGCTTCCTCCTGTGCAAGTTTCTTTATCTTGCTGCCGCCCACGTTCGCGGCTGTCCACCCGGGGTTAAAGAATTTGTTCTTTCCTTTCGGGCAGCGGATATTTTTTCTTACGAACCCGCCCTTACCAGGACGCTTTCTTAATTCCGGGAATTTGGCCCTTGTATGCGAGTTCGCGGAAGCAGATACGGCAAACACCATATTTGCGCAGATAAGCGTGGGGACGGCCACAGATCTTGCAGCGGTTATATTTTCTTGTAGAAAAGCGCTGCTCTCTTTTCTGCTTATAAATTAATGAGGTTTTAGCCATTATCTGTTATCCCCCGATTATTGTTTCTCAAACGGAGCGCCCAAGAGTCTTAGAATCTCTCGCGCTTCTTCGTCTGTTTTAGCTGTCGTAACGAATACAATACTCATTCCGCGTATTTTATCAACTTTATCGAACTCTATTTCCGGGAACATAAGCTGTTCTTTAAGGCCAAGCGTATAGTTTCCGCGGCCGTCAAACGCATTTGCACTTATACCCTTAAAGTCGCGTACACGCGGCAGCGCAAACATAAACAGTTTGTCGACAAATTCGTACATCCTGTCGCCGCGCAGTGTAACCTTCGCACCTATTTTCATTCCTGCGCGAACTTTAAAGTTCGAGATAGATTTTTTAGCGAATGTCGGTACCGCACGCTGACCAGTAATAATTGTAAGCTCTGAAATGACATTTTCAAGAGCCTTTGGATTGTCCTTCGCATCGCCGCAGCCAACGTTTATGACTACTTTTACGAGCTTAGGAATCTGCATTGGACTTTTATACTCGAAGCGCTTCATAAGAGCTGGAGCTGCTTCGTTTCTATAAATTTCCTTAAGTCTTACTGCTGCCATTACACTGCCTCCGATCAAAGCTTAGAGCCGCATTTTGCACATACGCGGTACTTCACAGACTTTCCACCTTTACCTTCTTCTATCTTGTGCCTTATCCTGACACCGCGTTCACATTTTGGGCAGTATAATTGCACTTTAGACGCGTAAATCGCGCCTTCGACTTCAACAATACCGCCTGTATCGCCCTGCCTCTTCGGCTTCAGGTGTTTATGAACAATGTGAACACCTGAAACAATGACTTTGCCTTCCTCCGGAGAGACTGCTGTCACTTTACCGCGCTTGCCTTTATCGTTTCCGGAGATAACGACGACGGTGTCATCTTTTTTTATATCCAACTTATATCTCATTGTTGCACCTCCGTCATAATACTTCCGGAGCAAGCGACAATATTTTTAAATATTCCTTGTCGCGAAGCTCACGAGCAACCGGTCCAAATATACGTGTTCCCACAGGGCTTTTATCATCATTTATTATAACGGCTGCATTCTCGTCGAAGCGTATCGTAGTACCATCGCGGCGTTTTACGCCGTGAACTGTTCTAACGATGACAGCTTTTACAACGTCGCCTTTTTTAACATCGCCGCCCGGGGTAGCTTTTTTAACGCTGCAGACAACAACATCACCTATATTAGCATAACGCCTACCAGTACCGCCAAGAACTCGAATGCATAGCAGCTCTTTGGCACCGGTGTTGTCGGCAACTTTTAAATATGACTCTTGCTGAATCAATTTATAGCACCTTCCTGTCCTTATTTCGCTTTTTCAATGATTTCGACAACCCGCCATCTCTTTGTCTTAGAGAGAGGTCTTGTCTCCATCACAACTACGCGATCACCGATGCCGCATTCGTTATTTTCGTCGTGTACATGGAGCTTTTTCGTGCGCTTCACTATTTTACCATACAAAGGAGAGCGTATACTATCCTTTATCGCGACGACAACCGTCTTATCCATTTTATTTGATATAACGATACCGGTGCGCGTTTTGCGTATGCCACGTTTTTTATTTACTGTGTTGGCCATTTTGTCGCGTCCTCCTTATGCGTTTCTCTCGTGAAGCACAGTCATCACACGCGCGATATCGCGCTTGACATCCACGATTCTGTGTGTATTTTCAAGCTGGTTAATCGCGTGTTGGAAACGGAGGTTTAATAGCTCGCTTTTAAGCTCCGCGAGCTTGTTTTCAAGCTCCTCGGAGGTCATTGCTCTGAGTTCGCTTGCTTTCATAGACTATACCTCCCCTTCACTTTCAAGCTGCTGCCGCGTCATAAACTTACATTTAATCGGAAGCTTATACGAGGCCAGGCGCATTGCCTCCCGTGCTATATCTTCCGAAACGCTACCCATCTCGAATAATACTCTACCCGGCTTTACAACGGCTACCCAGTATTCCGGGGAACCTTTACCGGACCCCATTCGTGTTTCAGCTGGTTTTACTGTAACCGGTTTATCCGGGAATATCTTTATCCAAACCTTACCGCCACGGCGAGTATAACGTGTCATGGCGATACGCGCAGCCTCAATCTGGTTACTTGTTATCCACGCTGGCTCAAGTGCAACAAGACCATACTCGCCGTTCGTTATCTTATTACCGCGATGGGCTCTACCTTTCATACGTCCGCGCTGTACGCGTCTGTATTTTACTCTTTTCGGCATCAACATAATTTATTTTCTGCCTCCCTCTTTCGCACCTTTGTTCCCGGCATTACCTGCGCTCTTACGCCTGCCTCCATCACGGCGTTCACGGCGATCACGGCGTTCACTTTCATGCTTCTGGCGATGGGATGCAGCAGGACTTTCAGATACAGTGCGCTGAATTTCGGGGAGAACCTCTCCCTTGTATATCCAGACCTTAACACCTATCTTCCCGTACTGTGTATTAGCTTCCCAGAAACCATAGTCAATGTCTGCGCGCAGTGTATGAAGCGGGATAGTGCCCTCGTGATAATGCTCGGAGCGAGCAATCTCGGCGCCGCCGAGACGACCACTACAACATGTTTTAATTCCTTTAGCACCGCATCTCATTGCTCTCGCTATCGCCTGCTTCATCGCACGGCGGAACGAAATTCTGCGCTCAAGCTGGCTTGCGATGTTTTCAGCAACAAGCTGCGCGTTCAAATCAATCGGCTTTACTTCAATGACGTTAACTGATGCGGGCATGCCAACTATCTGCTCGATTTCAGTTTTTATTTTGTCTATTTCTGTGCCGCCGCGACCTATTACCATTCCGGGCTTAGCGCAATGAATGAATACTTTTATCCGACCGTTAGCGCGTTCAATCTCAATCTTCGGAACGCCAGCAAGCTTAAGCTTTTCTTTCAGGTGTTTCCTAATCTTATAGTCGGAAACGAGAATGTCGCCGAATTTCTCGTCGGAGGCGTACCATCTCGAGTCCCAGTCTTTGATGATGCCCACACGCAAGCCGTGAGGATTTACTTTTTGACCCATACTTTAGTTAATTGCCTCCTTCTTATTCTCTTTCCTTAAGTTTCACCGTGATGTGACAGGTACGCTTCAGTATTATGTCAGCGCTGCCTTTTGCACGCGGCATAAGCCGCTTCATTGTCGGGCCGGGGCAGACGAAGCATTCAGAAATATAAAGTTTCCCACCGTCCATCTCGTGATTATTTTCAGCATTGGCGCGTGCGCTTTTAATCAACTTAATAAGGTCAGGGCAAATAGCCTTCCTCGTGTTTTTAAGGATGCCTATTGCTACATCAATGTCCTTACCACGTATAAGGTTCAGAACATTTACAACCTTTCTTGGTGACACGCGTATATATTTAAGGTGTGCTACTGCTTCCATTTACTTTTTATGACCTCCGTATATTCCTATTTGTAATAATTCCATTTTACGGTTACGAGCCTGTTTTGGAGGTCTTAGAGCCTGAATGCCCTCTGAAGGTGCGTGTTGGCGCAAACTCACCGAGCTTGTGGCTTACCATCTCCTCCGTGATATACACCGGAACATGCTTTCTACCGTCGTGAACGGCTATTGTGTGACCGACAAACTCGGGATAAATAGTTGAGTCGCGGCTCCACGTCTTGAGGACCTTCTTCTCGCCTTTTTCATTCATGGCGCATATCCTTGCATATAGCTTAGGTTCGACATAAGGCGCTTTTTTTAAGCTTCTGCTCATTTATCATCTGTCCTCCTTATTTGCCGTTTCTGCGCTTTAAAATGAATTTATTAGTGCGCGCGTTCTTCTTTCTTGTCTTATAACCGAGAGTAGGCTTGCCCCACGGTGTAAGCGGGCCGGGAAGTCCGATTGGCGCTTTACCCTCACCACCGCCATGCGGGTGATCAACCGGGTTCATGACCGAACCACGAACCGTCGGGCGTATTCCCATATGACGCTTCCTACCGGCTTTGCCTATCTTTACGTTCTGATGATCAATATTGCCGACCTGACCTATCGTCGCACGGCAGTCAAGGCGTATATATCTCATCTCACCGGAGGGGAGACGAATTGCTGCATAGCCGTTCTCTTTCGAGAGAAGCTGGGCCTGAGAACCTGCAGCGCGTACAAGCTGCGCTCCCTTACCGGGGTAGATTTCAATATTGTGTATATGCGTACCGTCCGGTATATTCAATATCGGAAGTGTGTTGCCCGGTTTTATGTCGACGTCTGAACCCGAATAAAGAACGTCTCCATCCTTAACACCAACAGGAGCTATGATATAGCTCTTCTTACCGTCTTCATATTTAAGAAGGGCGATATATGCACTGCGGTTAGGATCATATTCGACACCAATAACCGTTGCAGGACCTTCCTTCTGACGCTTGAAATCTATGATGCGGTACTTAACCTTATTCCCGCCGCCCTTATGGCGAACTGTGATTCTACCGGTGTTGTTACGCCCGGCTTTCTTCTTTTTTATAACAACAAGCGTCTTTTCGGGCGTAAATTTTGTTATCTCCTCAAATGACGCAACTGTCATATCGCGTCTGCCGGGAGTTGTCGGCCTATATTTTATCGTTGCCACTTTTCAAATCCTCCCGTCATCAATATAGCCCTTCAAAGAACTCTATCGGCTTTGAGTCCTTTTTGAGCGTTACTATTGCTTTTTTCCATGCGGAGGTGTAGCTCCAATGCTGACCGTATCTCTTCGGCTTTCTCTTCATTGTGACTGTGTTGACACTATCAACCTGAACACCGAAAAGTTTTTCAACGGCAGTCGCGATCTCTGGCTTTGTAGCTTTTCTCGCAACTTTAAATGTGTATTTCTTGTCGCTCATCCTCGCCATACTTGCTTCTGTAATAACAGGAGCAAGAATTATATCTTCTGCGTACTTCATTATGCGTAAACCTCCTCAATTTTTTCGACCGCGCCGCGAGTCACAATGAAGGAGTCGCAATTGATGATATCATAAGCATTGATCGTGCTGTGTGAAACTGTTTTAACATTCGGAATATTTGCAAATGACTTAAGTGTCATCTTATCAGGTTCATCAAGCACGACAAGAGCTTTCTTCTTTGCGCCGACAGTAGCGAGCATGTTGACCATCGTCTTCGTTTTGTAATCTTCAGACACTATCTTGTCAACGACAATCATATCGCCGTCAGCAACCTTTGAGGAAAGTGCGCTAAACAATGCAATACGCTTTACCTTTTTATTAATGCTGACACGGTAGCTACGCGGCTTCGGTGCGAACGCTACACCACCGTGAGTGAACTGGGGCGCACGGCGAGAACCTTGTCTTGCACGCCCTGTACCCTTCTGCCTCCAGGGCTTTCTGCCGCCACCCGAAACTTCCATGCGAGTCAGCGCTGACTGCGTCCCCTGCCTTTGGTTGAGCAGATACGCTCTAACATATGAATGGAGGACCGCGCCGTTTACCTCGGCAGCGAAGATTTTATCGGACAGGGCGATTTCACCGACTTCACGACCCGCCATGTCTACGACTTTTAAATTAGGCATTTCTTCTTCCTCCTCTTCCTCAGGCTTTAACGCTATCGCGAATAAAAACGATTCCGCCTTTCGCACCGGGAACTGCTCCCTTGACGGCTATAAGGTTCTTCTCCGCGTCAACTTTTATAACAGTAAGGTTTTGAACGGTAACTCGTTCATTCCCGTACTGACCTGCCATTTTCTTGTTTTTGAATACTCTCGACGGTGTTGAGTTAGCACCCATAGAACCGGCTTGGCGGTGTACAGGGCCCGTACCGTGCGACATTCTGATTATGTGGCGTCCCCATCTCTTTACAGCGCCAGTAAATCCACGGCCTTTTGTGATGCCTGTAACATCAACCTTTTCGGCAGGCGTAAATGTATCGACCGATATCACATCGCCAACCGAATATTTGTCAGCGTCATCAAATCTGAACTCTTTTAGATGGCGCTTGACTGCAACTCCAGCCTTCTTGAAGTGACTGGCTTTGGGCTTTGAGGCTTTGCTTTCCTTCATATCAATAAATCCGAGCTGCACGGCATTATAGCCGTCGTTTTCGGCAGTCTTCTTCTGAACCACAGGACACGGTCCGGCTTCAATGACTGTTACCGGAATCATGTTGCCGGCTTCGTCAAAAATCTGGGTCATACCAAGTTTTTTACCGATAATGCCTTTTTTCATTTTACCTGTTTTTCCCTCCGTTAGGTTATTGGTTGGCGCGCTTTATTTGCAGGGTGCCACCCCGCGCGCGTCAACATGACCTTATCCCGCAAACACTTCATTATTAAAATTAATGCACGGAATTAATACAAGTATCTGCGGATATTGGCTTAATTAACTTCTACGCTAAAATGTCTTCATCAGAGCTTGAACTGAACATCGACACCAGCGGGAAGCTCGATCTTCATAAGCGCATCAACCGTTTTTTGAGACGGTTTTTTGATTTCGATTAAGCGCTTGTGGGTTCTCTGCTCGAACTGCTCACGGGAGTCCTTATACTTATGGACAGCCCTCAGTATCGTTATGACTTCCCTTTCGGTGGGAAGCGGAATCGGTCCAGAGACATCCGAGCCATTTCTCTTAGCCGCTTCAACTATCTTTGCGGCGGCCGCATCCACAAGCGTATGATCGTAACCTTTTACGCGAACTCTGATCTTGTCGCTTGCCGACATGTTTTTTCCTCCTTGCTTTTTCTTTTCACGGAGGGCGATGTTGTACACGGCGCCGTGTGTATGTTTGCTATTCCAAAAAAACGGATCCGCAGCTTACAGTCAAAAAAAGGCTATAAGCACATCGGATGCATCAAAATACAAATTAAAGTGTCAGCGCACCACACACGTTCTGTGTATACTTTGGTTCGCCCGGCTCAAGGCCGGACATACTCCGCGGAAATTCCCCGCCGAAACGGTGGCAACCTTCCGCATCATCGCACACCAAGCTTATCTATTTTAGCACGTGTTTACTTGAATATCAAGTTTTTTTTATATTATTATTGTTTGATATCAAAATTTATATGTAGAAAATTATAGGTTTCAGACGATACAATTTTGTATGTTTTGTACAAATCCGTCATATCAACATATGTATCGAACACGAAAGTGCACCCGGGAAGTTTATAAACCTCCCGGGTGCACTATTATTGGGAATAACAATGTTTAAACTTAATTGCTGATTGAAATAAATATGATTTATATCAAATCAGCCCGTATATACCTGCTTGAGTTCTCCATCGACATAACCATAAACAGCGTTCGGCTTGACAATGAGAGTTACATGATACCATGCACTCATGTCGTACGTATCATTAATCTGCGTTCCGGTAGCTTTCGAACCTTCATAGATCGTTTCATAGGCAGACAAGGTATTGCCCCAACCACCGATGTTCCACATGACATAGTTCCTATCATCTTTACCGTTGAAGAACACAAGCCAAGCTTCGGCACCGGCATCACGGCGTACGTCAACCTCAATTGTGTAGTTCCTATAATTTTCATTGCCTATGCTGTCCGCTACCATGACAACGCAGCCGGAATAAGCTGATGTATTGAGTTTCAGAACTTTTCCGTGCTCTTCATCGTCATCCTCAATCACCCAGTAATCGGTCCACGCATCTATAGTGCCCCAGCTACCGCCGCTATACTGCTTAGGAACGAAATCTCTTGTAAGAGAGTCAGGATCGCTGAAGTCATTCTGATAAAGGATTTCGCCTGTCTCGTTGCTCTTAACAACTAAGTTGTCCCAAGACTGAGATGTCAACCAAGAACCGAGACCAACGCCACCCCAGAATTCATCTTCCGGATCATGTTCTTTGTAAAGAGAGAATATCAGTGTGCTTGCTACGTAAATATCAATGTCTTCGCGCTTCATATTGATACCTACCGCGAACCATTCACCAAGCCTTACCTTGTACGGCATGGATTCGACAAGAGACTTGTTGCCATTTTCAACACGATAGACATTTAGTTTTGTGTTGTTTTCTGCACCAATCTCAAGCGCAAAATAATTCTTCGTATCAATGTAACCGAAATAAACAACAGCACCACCCTCGCCGACGTCATTAATCATGACTCTGAGCGCATATTGCAGGTAGTTCCATGACGGATCGCCAAAGTAAATTAGCGAGCCGACCGATGACGGATCTTCAAATGCCAAAACATAATTTGCCTCGGCTTCTTCTTCTTCAGCTTCTTCTTCAGCTTCTTCTTCAGCTTCAAGAGCTATTACCGAAAAGTCGTTTGTGTCCTTATCCCAATCATATCCGGAATAAGTATCGTAGTTCATACCTTCAAGCGGGTTTTCACCAGAAAAGTCGTTCTGGTAAAGTATCATCTTGTTCCTAATCGACGAGATTTTTAAATTGTCATAATAAACAGTAGCACCAAGAGAACCTACACCGCAAGCGCCGGGGAACTGAGCGTCCGGATCAGGTTCATATGTGGGTTCAGTTTCTTCTTCCGTATCCTTCTCGTCATCTGACGGTTGAGTATTGGAACCCGGAGCATCCGTGTCATCCGTCAAAGATTCGATCGGAGTTTTGTCACCATCACCACAGCCGTAAATAGCCAGTGGCATTACAAGCATCAGAATCGCAAGGAATAATGCTGTAATTTTTTTGTTCATTTTTACCTCCATGCAATTTTATTATTTTTCGCTATATAAGACTGGAGTCCATCTTATTTGTCTGTCCTCCAGTTCTTATTAGTCATTTGTGTGTAAATATTGTTTTGTATGTAAATTTAATGTAACAATGCTGAGACGTGCAATGTTATAGCGTATGTTTACAATAATGCTATAAACGATATCTCATTTTTGTATTATATCATATCACACGTGCTTTATAAAGTCAACAAGTATTATACGGATTTATTAATATAATTTATATAAAGTATGAACTTAAATTTTTACAAACCATTTTTTTATTATTATATACGCAGTATCATAATAAATCATTCCAGATATTTTTTATAAATAAAAATTATATGAATAAGCTGTTGCCTTCTGCATTCCATACACAAACATTAGCTGAACACCCACCCCTTTCACTATGTCACAGATGATAAAATTAGCGTTTAAAAATCACTATTATTTAAACAAATAGCGTTAGATGCCAAATCGCAACGACTTAAATTGTTCATCTCAATTTAAAAACATCTATTATTATTCACACTTAAGTACTTTTAGTGGAAATTCTATAAAATAATTTTCACAAAAAGCCTT
>JAAYLD010000050.1 GCA_012522015.1 Clostridiales bacterium | reverse complement strand
TTTTGCCGCTGAAATGCTGCCGAAGTCATTTGGCATGAATAGAAGCGAATATTTTTCAGTGTTGATTGCTCCAGTTATCATTGGGGCAATGAAGCTTCTGCGTCCTCTTGTCGCTGCTTTTACAGCGGTGAGTCGCTTTTTCAGCAGGCTGTTTATAAAAGACAATTCAACATCGGCGACGTACACAGAAGAAGAGCTTCATGATATAGTCAATACAATTGCTGACGAAGGCACTATCGAGCCCGAAAAGAGCCAGCTTATCAAATCGGCACTTAATTTTTCTGATGTGCTCGTAGAGAGCATTATGACGCCATGGGATAAAACAGAAAAAATCAGAAAAGACGCCTCTTTTGATGAAGTCATGGCTGTTTACTCAAAGTCAAAACACACACGTTTTCCGCTCGTCGATGACGAAGGGCGCCCTCTTGGGCTTCTTCACATTCGTTTGTTTTTGAATAGTTACCTTCAAAACAATATAAAACAAAATGCCGCCGAGGTATCATCCGAGCCATTTTACATTGATAGCAAAACGCCGGCTGAGATGGCGCTTCGGGAAATGAGCGAGAGTAAAACAAATCTTGCTTTCGTCATATCACGCCCCGACGAAAAGTCAACGCATACTGAAACTGTCGGTATCGTTACGGTTGAGGACATACTTGAGTCCCTTGTCGGCGACATAAGCGACGAGTCGGATGACGGGGGTGATGTGCTGTGACGCTTTTATACATTATTGGAATCATAGTGCTTGTTGGCTTATCGGCTTTTTATTCGGCGACGGAAACAGCTTTCAATTCAGTTTCCGAAAAGCGTTTGAGGAACTTGTATGAAGAGCGAAAAACACCGGCTGTTGCCGCCGCTTGCTATCTCCGTGAGCGGTATGACAATTTTCTTGCAACAATTTTGATTGGTAACGATATTGTCAATATGTATGCGTCCTCGCTTGCGACGGTAATTATCGTTGGCGCTCTTGGAGAAGCATATTCGTGGGTAGCGACGGCTGTTATGACGGTGGTGCTGCTCGTTTTCGGTGAAATTATTCCTAAGGTAATAGCAAAAATAAAATACGATACAATAGCTGTCGCCGCCGCTTTACCTGTACGAATAATGATGATAGTGCTTTATCCTATTGTTTTTGTTGTGATAAAGCTTGTTGAGCTTATAGCTCACCTTTGGAGAAAGGGCGGGGTGGCAACGCCGGACGTAACTGAGGAAGATCTTGAAAGTGTGTTTGAGCTTGCCGGTGACGAGGGAGTATTAGATGAGGAAGAAAGCGATCTTGTCATGCGCGCTGTCAACTTTGAGGAAGTAAAAGCATATGAAATCGTAACGCCTCGTGTCGATATGGAAGTTTTCGATATTAACGACGATCCTGACACAATACTTAAAGCTGCTCTCGCATCAACTCATTCGCGCATTCCTGTGTGCGACGACGGGCTTGATAAAATTATCGGCATTGTTCATTTGAACCGTTTGTTTTACGAAGCGGCTGTCAATGGTAAGGTTGATTTAAGAGCTGTTATGACGCCGGCGATTTACGTGGCAAAGACCGCTCCTTTGCCTGAGGTTATTAATGTAATGAAAAAAACACGCCAGCAGCTTGCTATCGTCGTTGACTCTTACGGTGGAACGGTAGGGCTTTTGACGATGGAGGATGCGCTGGAAGTGCTTGTCGGCGATATATGGGACGAATCAGACGACATCAAACCTGATTTTATAAAAATTTCTGACGACGAGTACGACATAGGAGCATCACTAAGAGTAGATGAGCTTGCTGAGGAGCTTGATATTTACCTTGATGAAATATCGGAATACTACACTACCATTGGCGGTTGGATTGTCGGTTCGGCTGAGGAGGAAATAAAACCGGGCTATAAGTTTGATTATGACGGCCTTCATTTTACCGTCTCAACAATGGATGGAAGGCGTATCGAGCGTATTAAACTGACGACTGACGAAACGTCACTAAAGCGCCACAGAAGCTACTCATCAATATGAGATATCAAAGCATTCCACAAAACAATACTCTTGATTTTTAGCGGTTTTTATGTATAATTAACGATAGTGTCGGCATGTTTGTAAAAAGCGCCGACACTGATTAGTGAAAAATAAAAATATTGCTATAGCGACGCACACAGGACGTTGCGAAATGGAGCTTATTAATGGGAAAAGGGAAAAGGATAAGGCAAGTAAGAGCAGCAGAGCTTGAGCGTAAAAGACGCGAAGAAGAAGCTAAGCGTCAAGAACGCAAAGAAACAATAAAGCTTACGCTTATCGTTGTAGCCGTTCTTCTTGCCATTGCTATTCTTGCTGGAACAATTGTATTTACGATTACAGCTATAAAATCGACGGGCAAGTATCTTCGCAAACACATAGCTTTACAAAGTGAAAACTATGCTGTCAACGACGCGATGCTCGCGTACTTTTTCTACGATAATTTCTATATGCAGAAGAATATCTACGACTACTATTATCTTTATTATCAATACGGCGTCAATACGTCAAAGCCCCTAAAATCACAGAAATACGGAAGCGATGGGGAAACATGGTTTGACTTCTTTATGAATCAAACCGTTGATAACGTAAAGGTGACGCTTTATTATGCCGAGCGGGCAAAGGAGCTTGGCATTGATCTTGACGATGGCGACATGCTTTTTATCGACAAGGAGATTAAAACGCTTCAGCGGTCATCCGACAAAGAAAACGTATCTCTTGAAAAGTATATTTACGATGTATATGGACTTGGCGTAAAGGAAAGCGACATTCGTGATGCTCTTGAGCTTGTTTATCTGTCAATGAAGGTGCAAAACATCCTAAAGGATGAGTTCGAGTATACGGATGAAGACCTTGAAAGTTACTACGAGGACAAAAAAACTGATTTCCTTTATGCTGATTATAAGTCATATACAGTAAAATCATACTATCCTTCTGATGCTACCGACGAGGAAAAGGAAGAAGCAGGCGAAAAAGCTAAGGCTTATGCAGAAAAACTGTCAGAAGCAAAGAGTGCGAAAGAATTTGACATTGCCCTAAAAGAATACCTATATGAGGTCTACACAGAAAACGAAATCGCTTATACAGACGAGGAAATCAACAAGACAGTTGAAGATACACTGACTGAGAGGCATGCTTACTCAGAATCAACCGACTTTGACAAGTGGCTTTTTGATGAAGAAAACGATGTTAAAGCTGGTGACACCAAGGTAATTGACAATGAAGACGGAACGTACACAGTTTATCTTGTTGTAACAGCACCGGGTCGTCTTGAGTACACAACGAAAAACGTTCGTCATATTCTCTTCAAATCCGATAATTATGAAAGTGATAAGGCATGCCGCGAAGCTGCAGAAGAACAACTCGAAGCGTTTAAGGCAGGCGATATGACTGAGGAAAGATTTGCAGAGCTTGCCAAGAAATATACAGATGACAGGGGCTCGGAATATTTAGGCGGACTTTATGAGAATATTGAGAAGGGCGAAATGGTAGAAGAATTTGAAGAGTGGTGTTATGACACAAGCCGCAAGGCAGGAGATGTTGATATAATAAAAACCGATTACGGATATCACATAATCTACTTCATCGGCGATGGTCTCCCAGCTTGGAAAGCTGCTGCATATAACGCCCTGCTCAACGAATATTTTGATGACATTGTTATTGAGTATTCTAAAAAGTATGAAATTACCGTAAACGAGAACAAACTTGGCAAAGTTCCGGACGACGCGGCAGTAAACCGTTAAACATAAGGAATATCCCGCAGATTTAGAAATAAGTCTGCGGGATGTGTATTTATTACATATATTTGCTTACCTGAAAATCTAAAAGGTAAGCATATCCGCTTGTTTTTTTTTCAAGCAATTCTTTTTTAAGAGCTTTGCCCGATAATTTTTTGCAAATTAATATGTAACTAATTTATTAATAATTCACAAAATTAACATACAATAATTGTTCAAATATACAAAACATAAATTTACGTAAATGTTATAATTGAATTAATAAAATATTGTGATATAATCAAATAGTAATGACGTGGAGGTATTATATGAAAAAAATCGTTTCCATCTTATTGTTAATAGCGATTTTTTCAACAACTGCAATATCTTGCTCAAACCAACCTGGTGCAGATGATGGCGAGTCAGGAAAGGTTGGTGATACCACAGAAGGTGCTGAAAACGAGGGTGGTGAAGCATCTTATTCTCTTGACATTGACGAGGAAACACTCCAAAGGTGGCAAGGTGAAGTTGTTTATGTCCGCACCGTGGATATGAGCAATGCGACAATGCAGATCGATGTTGAAGATATATCAGATGATCCGGTTGACTTGCAGGTTTATTACCGCACGCAGTTTATTGAAGAAACAATGGGCATTGATCTTGTCGATGTTATTGACGCTGACTATTATAGTGGCGGCTTTAAATCGATACAAACACTTGTCCAAGCGGGCGACGACACGTATTCGCTGATGAATGTCAGATGCATTGAGTCTATATCTGCATGGGCAGACGGCTGCATCATTATGTTTGACGATCTTAATTACATAAACCTTGATAAGGGTTATTGGGCACAGGACATTAACCCGTATCTAACCCTCATGAATCGTCAGTACATAGCGGTAGGCGCTGCCGACATCAATGTATATGACTTTACGTTTGCTCTGTTGTTCAACAAGGAACTTCACAAAGATCTTGGCCTCGAGAACATATATGAGCTTGTTGACAATGGCAAGTGGACTATCGATAAAATGGATGAAATGATGCAGACAGCAAACTATGAGGTCAATGGCGACGACAAAAGAGATAGCAACGACAGATATGGTTATCTTGCTGACGCGCGCATGGTGCTTCCTGCATTCTGGATTTCATCTGGTACTCTTGAAGTTTACAAGGATGAATCTGATTTGCCACAGCTGAATTTCATGGACGAAAAGTTCATCGACGTAATGAACAAGGTCTTTGAAATAATGTGGGATCATGATAGCTGGTTCTCAAAATATTCCGGGGACTATGATGTTCCAAGCCAGTGCATAAGTATGTTTTCTGAGGGCCTCGGGCTCTTCCTTGACTCATCGTTTAGATTTGTTGAGAACCTTCGTAGCATGGAAACTGACTTTGGAATTGTTCCGCATCCGAAGTGGGATGAACAACAGAAGCAGTATTACGCACGTGTTTCGTATTTCTTCTCACTTGTAGTTCCGATGTCATGTCCGGATCCTGACCTGTCAGCTGTCTTGCTTGAGGTTCTTCAGTACTTTTCAGCAAAGAAGGTTATACCCGCATATTATGACCAAGTATTGAAGTATAAATACGCTCGCGACGAAGAATCATCGGCGATGCTCGACATTATCTTCACCCACAGAGTTGTTGACCTTGGCGATACAACTTACTGTGATGTTATCCGTGATGGTTTGTTTGCAGATATGTTTGGATCTAACAACCGCAACTTATCAACAGTTCAAAAGAGCATGAGAAGCATAGATAGAAGAATTAATAAACAGCTTGAGAAAGTTATTGAAGAATACGGCGGATAATATCTAAATACCAAGTTATTGTGATAATTAACAGCCGGTACGGATGGATTTGCATTCGTACCGGCTGTTTTCATATGTAAAATAAATGATTATCGCAGATATAGATATACTATTTGATGAGCGAATCGAGCCATGCGTTACGCATTAAAAATGTAACACCCGTATTTGAGCGGCGGAAAGCTGAAGGGGAGAAAATAAATTCTGGAATTCGCATCTCTGGCAATTTATAGTGATGTTGCATAGTGTTTTTTACTGATGCTATCACAACACCAGGATCATATGGTATCTCGCATTCAAGCATAATAGCCTTAGGGTCGATAACAATTATTATATTGTATATCGCACAAGCGAGTATTTGAATCAGATCGTCAAATGATGTGCAGCCGCTGACTCGGTTTTCAAGTATGTCTCCAAAGTGAAAGCTCATATTGCCAAAGTCACAGGCAAAGCCATGTGCTCCGCTCTGAATTTTTCCATGCCATAGCAAAGCGCCGTCTACTGTGTCACCGACGAACATATATATAACAATGGAATTCATCAGCTCTGGCATCTTTTTAATGCCGGCGATAGCGGCAGCTTCGACGTTTCTTATGACAAGATTGACATCACGTTTAAGGATTCTTTTTGCAGTTTCAAGAATGGGAATTGAGGAAAGCTCAGGAATTTTAGCGCCGACAACACGGTCTTCAGAGGCGACATATGTTCCAGGGACTGTTATGCCAATTCCGATAAGTTTGTCCGTGTCATTTTGACGTGATAAGTATGAAGCTACGTTTTTCAGGAAAAGATAAAAATTTTCGTCGTAGTAATAATTTCTGTTATATGTATATGTCAATGTGTCAACAAGGCAAAGGCTGACATCAACAACTGTCATTACAAACTCTTTTGTTGAAATATCAAGGACAACGGAATAATATTCATTGTTAGCGCTGACAAGGCCCGCCTTGCGTCCGGCAGTGGTGCGTTTTTCTTTTATCTGCCGAATAACACCGAGCTCAAGGAGCGAATCGACGACCTTACCAACAGTCATAAGCGAAAGGGAAGTTTTACGTGAAATTTCAAGTCTGCTGATATTGTCGGATTCTGATATAATTGAGTAAATATTTTTAATACTGTCGCTCATAATACTATAAAGGCTAACACGTTCCATGTTATAAAACCTCGATGACAAATAATTTATGCTATAAACCTATTATAAATCATGATATAATATATGTCAATCATTCATATGTTTTTTAATAATAGATTGAAATATATAAAATAATTTGCTAATATTTATTGTGATATTTTATAACAGGCTACGATGTTTTAAATTATAATATTTTATATGCCAAATATTGAATTTACAGCAGGGATGATATATAATAACTTAGTCTTCTAAGCGGAGGAAACATATATGCTTGACAAAATCATATCAATAATTTCAAGGCAACTTTCTATTGATGAATCTACAATTAATAAAGATACTTATATAATGGAAGACCTTGGAGCAGACTCACTCGATGTGGTAGAGATTCTTCTTGCAATCGAGGAAACAACCGGCGTCAATGTTCCTGACGAGGCGATTGTTAACATTCATACTGTCGGTGAGCTTGCTGAATATGTTGAAAACAACATGGAGTAATATTGCCCCACGATTATAAGTCAACATCAACAAGATGGTGACTTACTATGATTTTTTGTTAGTTTGAAGAGTACTGATACCACCACCAAATCGCACGCCTAAGATTTAATCTTAGGTATTATATCGAAAACAAAAAAGCAGAGCTTATAAGTGAACTGCCCTAATTTGTGCGGACAGTACAAAAAAAGCACCCTATGGTAGAATAAAATGACTACCGTAGGAGGTGCTTTTTTACTATTGTCCGTCTTTACTGGACCTGTGCAAATAAAAGCTCGCTTTTTTTGTTTCTTAATTAAATTGAATGGACGATAAGTTCGATGTTCGATGGATTTATAGTGGGCAAAATTCAAATACTTTTATACTCACACAACCATATCACAAAAATCTTCAGCTTCGCCGTTGTAGACTGCTATAAGGCGTTCGGCAAGTCCCTCGACACATGTGACATCTCCCCGACGCCTAATTAAATCCGGGCAGAAACTGCGTATGTTAGCGTTTTTCTGAATAGTGTTGATAACGCGCGTATGTTGTGATGCTGCCTCAATACCGCATAGCTCCGCACCGCTCGGCTTTCCAAGTACAGCATCGACAGCTATGTGCAACTTGCGCTCAGGGAAGACAAACGGGTCGCCGTAATCGATCGTTTTGCCATCTTTCGTTTTGCCTATGATATGCCCGGGGACGTAATCTTCTGCATTGATTGATGATGGAAGTGGATCCTGTGAATAAGTGACTCGTCCGCCTGTGAACTGATAATCAAATATTGGATTGACGTTAATATGTATCGCGTGAGAAGCGATAAAAAGAGTATCCCCGCCGCCGTCAAGCGTACAGCGTATGATAGATGTATCAAAGTTTTCAATCTCATAAGCACGTGCAAGTAAAGCTGTGACAGATGTGACACTGCGGCTTTTATTAATACTGTCGCCGGTAACATAGAGCATATTATGCAGATAGTGAGCGGCGGCGTTGTTTGCAACGCTATCATAAATCATTTTTCCGTCAGAAGATGAAATTTTACCTGCCCATCCGGTGCCGCGTCTAAAATACCGTGCTCCACGCGGCCATAAAACAAGCGTACGAAGCGATACGGGAGATCCGTAAACACCTGCGATTATGTCGTTTTTAAGCGCATAAATAGCTTCGCTGTGCGACCATTGGTATCCGATGTAAACGAATTTACCGGCGGCACGGCGCGCCATAATGAGCGGCTCAATGTCGGCGTCATCGCCGCAGAGCGGCTTTTCGCAAAGGACGTTTGATCCGTACTTAAGCGCTGTCTTTATCTGCTCGGCATGAAAATGTATTGGCGTTGAAATAACGGCAAGATCGGCTGTCTTCTCTTTGTAAAACGATTCCATGTCGGCATATGGCTGCCCGCATAAGTTTGTTAGCTCAGCTAAGCGCGGGCATGACTGAGGATATGGGTCGACTATGCCCACAAGCTCCATTTTATCGCTGTTTTTAGGGTTCAATACTTCATTTACATATAGCCCGCCATAGCCGCCAATACCGACAAGCAGTATTTTTGCTTTCATAAATTAACTCTTGCTCCCTGTGCGTGTTAATTTTAATTATAATTATAAGTGATAAATGAATCACCGAATACATCGTATAATTAAGCCAATACTATAACAAATCTCAAAACAACATTGACCTATCTATTAACTGATGTTATTATTATAACACAAAACCGTGCGCAAGCGAGGTGGCTTTTGTATGAATAACACAAAAATTGAGCAAAAGAAGAATAACCCAATAATTTGGGCGGACTTTCCCGACCCCGACATTATACGCGTCGACGATACATACTACATGATAAGCACGACAATGCACTTATTCCCGGGCGGGATTATACTCCGCTCTTATGACCTTGTAAACTGGGAAGTAGCAACATATCTTTATGATGTGCTTGACAATGCCCCAGGGCAGAGGCTTGAGGACGGGCGCGGGATTTACGGCGCTGGTATGTGGGCGGCGACTCTCCGCTATCATAAAGGAAAGTTTTATGTTATCTTTGTAGCAAATGATACCCGTCACGAGAACAAATCGTATCTTTTCACATCTGAAAAGATTGAAGGGCCGTGGGAGATGCGTAAAATCGAAGGGTTTTATCATGACTGCTCACTCTTTTTTGAAGGCGACCGACCGTTCCTCGTATCTGGTAATGGGGACTTACGCCTTGTTGAAATGAAACCTGATTTATCTGGGCCGCTGCCTGGAGGAATCGATAAAATAATAATTAGGGACACCGACTATGTAGGTCTTCGCCACGAAGGCTCGCATATGTATAAAATCAACGGCAAGTATTATATTTTCACAATACACTGGCTGCGTTACGGCAGCAAACGCCGCGTTGAGGCTTGTTTCTTCTCCGATAAAATCGACGGGCCGTATGTGGGCAACAATGTTCTTGACGACGATATGGGCTACCACAACGCCGGCGTTGCTCAGGGTGGCATAGTCGACACACCGGATGGGGAATGGTACGCAATGCTGTTCCAGGATCATGGAGCCGTTGGACGAATACCTGTGCTTGTTCCTGTTACGTGGGATGGCGACTGGCCTGTATTTGGCGTCAACGGTAAAGTTCCGCACTTTGTACAGACAAAGAGTACGCGGCCGGGCTATGTCTACAAGCCGCTTATGACAAGTGACGATTTCAATTACGCACCCGGCGAAAAGCTCCACACGGCATGGCAGTGGAATCACACACCAGATAACACGCTTTGGAGCGCAACTGAGCGTCCGGGGTGGCTGCGGCTTCGCACAGGTAATGTTGTGCCAAATGTAGTTCTTGCAAAGAATTCACTTGGTCAGCGCACGGAAGGCCCCGCTTCCGAAGGCGAGGTAAAGGTCGATGTATCAGCGCTCAAAGACGGTGATTTTGCCGGAATCTGCGCAATGCAAGGCCATTATGGCTTTGTCGGTGTGACACGTGAGGAAGGGAAGAATTACATCGTTATGGTGCGCCGTCCGAAGCCACCGGCAAATGAGCAACCATTTAGGCGGATGATGGATCGCTCTGTTCCCGGCGAGATTTGCGAGAAAGTCCCGCTTGAAGGAAATATAGCGGAGTTAAAAATATTCTGCAATTTTGAAGATAATATAGATGAAGCCGATTTCTTCTATAAAAAAGGCGACGAGTGGGTGAAGATAGGCGAACGACTTAAAATGCGATACACCCTCGACCATTTCATGGGCTACCGCTTCACGCTTTTCTGCTTCTCGACAAAAGAGGCGGGAGGATATGCCGACTTTGACTACTTTAAATTTAGAAAAATTGAAAAATAAAGCTCAATAATTATTAAAAGGCAAAAGTCAAGCTACTATAAGCTTGGCTTTTGTCTTAATTTTTAAAACTATATTGAATGTATATTTATAACAATAAAACAGTACAAAATATGAGGATTTGTGTGTCGTAATGGCTGAAATTCGACTAAAATTAAGATATTTCTATTTTTTTTCTAAAAAGTATTGACATGTCTTTTAGACGCGCGTAAAATATTATCGATAATTATTAAATTTATGAAAGTCTACGGGGGTATTAAACAATGGAACTATTTAAAAAACTTCCTGATGCTGAATTTGAGGTTATGAATGCTGTATGGAACAATCCAGCACCTGTCACAACCCCCGTTTTAATGCGCGCTATCGGAAACAAGAAGGGATGGCGCGCACCGACATTAATATCTTTTCTTGTGCGTCTTGAAGACCGCGGTTTTATTCGTTCTGAAAAGGTAGGGAAAGAGCGTCAATATTACCCTATTGTGTCTCGTAAGGCGTACATGGTACAACTGACACGCCGCTTTTTAAAACAGTATCACGGCGGGTCACTCATGTCGTTTCTTGACAATCTTGCGGGCGACTCCGGCATTACAACAGAGCAGTACGACGAGCTTCTTGAATGGCTCAAGTCATGCGAGTTTTAAACAATGGCAAACTTAGCTGACAAAGCAAGGCTTAATGCGGACGTCAACAAGCTCAAATTTGCGAATATTTGTTATAAGCATAATATATCAGCGGTTAACAAAGGTAATTCTGCTACGGGTATAGGCATATTGAATGAGAAGCGAATTCACGCTGTCCTAAAGGAGTATTTTGAGCCTCGGTCAAAATACCACGAAGTGCCTTATCTTGGCTATGTTGCAGATATTAAAAACACAAGCGGTGTAATAGAGATTCAAACAGGTTCGCTTTATCCTCTTAAAGCTAAGCTTTCATCATTTATAGAAAAAACAAATGTAACGCTTGTGCATCCTGTAGCAGCAGTTAAATACCTTTCGTGGATTGACCCATTGACAGGCGATATATCATCACGCCGGAAATCACCAAAAACAAAGCCAGTTGTGTCTTCACTCGTAAATTTATACTACATAAGGCAGTTTCTTTCACAGCCGCGGCTGATGATACGCCTTGTCTTGCTTGAGGTTGACGAATATAGGTATAAGAACGGATGGAGCCGTGACGGAAAGCGCGGCTCGACTCGTTATGATATAGTACCGCTTGACCTTATCGATATAATTTCACTTGATACACCCGCTGATTATTTATATTTTTTACCTGACTCCTTAAAGGATGCAAATGAATTTACAGTACGCGACTTTTCAGAAGCTACAAAGATTTCTCACCGCGACGCGTACATGGTGCTCTCCACTATGACAGCAGCATGTGCTTTAAGAAAAGAAAAAAAACGTGGGAACGTTAACATTTATACAGTAATTACAAAAAAGAATAAAAAAGCATAAAAATATGCGCAAAATAAACTCCTTCGCCGGTTTATTTTGCGCATATTATATTTATAGGTATAATTATGCAAATAAGTCATCTTTAAAGGCAAGCTTTGCTTCAGATAGCCCCGCAGCCTCAATAAGAGCTTCCATAGCCTTTGCAGATATTAAAAGACGTTCTTTTTCTTCCGCTGAAAGAGGTATCTCAATAATGCGTTTAATCCCTCCTGAGCCTACAACGCACGGTACTGAAAGGCAGACCCCATTTATATCATACTCGCCCTGAAGGTAGACAGAAACGGGCATAATAGTATTTTCGCCGCGAACGATAGCTGAAATAATGCGGCAAGCTGCACCGGCTATGCCGTAATAGGTTGCGCCCTTTCCTTCAATGATTCTATATGCGCTGTCACGCACGTTTTCGAATATGCTCTCAAATGGTTCATTCGGGCATGCGCCTTCAAATGAAGCACAGTAATCATCAAGGTTTATACCGGATATGTTTGCGCCGCTCCAAATAGGCACCTCTGTATCTCCGTGTTCACCTAAAATAAACATATGGATATTGCGCGTATCTACACCGATTCGCGTGCCAAGCTCATATTTCAAACGCGCTGTATCAAGAACACATCCTGTGCCTAAGACATGCTTCCGATCGCGTCCCGAAAGATATAGCGCTGTGTATGTCAATATATCGACTGGGTTTGAAACAACAATTACAGTGCAGTGGTCGTTATATTTTCCTATGCTTTCCATAATATCGCGGAAAATAGGAATGTTGCGTGTCAGAAGAGAGCGGCGGTCTTCTCCGGGGCGCTGTGCGGCACCGGCGGCTATAACAACGACCATAGCATCAGAGATGTCTTCATAATCGCCGCAGTATATCTTAGCCTGCGCATAAAAGGGAAGACTGTGGGATATGTCCTCAGCTTCGGCCATTGCACGTTTTTTATTAATATCAATGAGTATGATTTCTTCGAAAAGACCCGCATAAACTGTTATCAGCGTATATGCTATGCATGAACCTACGTTTCCGCACCCAACAATGGCGCATTTTCTTCTTGCCATGATAAATAATACTCCTTTTAGCGTTAAATGTTCCGCACGATAATATTATACCATATTAATGGGATTTTGTTATGCAATAATTTACAACATAATATATTAATATTGTGCGTTAGACGTAGTTATTATGCACATTATTTTACCGGCATAGCAGCAATACGTTTAATTTCGTTTGTCAATCGTATAGCTTCGCGTTCTGTATTGAATACACCGCAGCTTATTCGAACGGCACCCCCCGGATATGTGCCAATTTTTTTATGCGCCATAGGAGCACAGTGCAGACCAGCGCGCACGCATATCCCACGTTCGTTCAAAAGCGTTGAAACTTCAGTCGGAGACCTACCTTTGATGTTGAAAAGGACAATATTATATGCCCCGCCATTATATGAATCCTCATAATAAATTTTAATATCTGGTATTATTTTCAAACGCTTGACAATACCGGCACAGATGTTCGCTTCATGTTGTCTTATGGCACTGACACCGCGGGTTGTAACCCATTCAACGCCGGCTCGCAGAGCTGCAATTGTGTGCGCCGGCATAGTACCTGCTTCAAAGCGGTCCGGTGTGTATTCAGGCATATGGGGAAGGGACGAATCGCTGCCGCTGCCTCCCTCAATGAAAGTTCTTTTAAAGTATTTGCTGGCATTCATTCCCAAGATTAATGCGCCGCAGCCCTGCATGCCGTAAAGACCCTTATGGCCGGGGATGCAAAGCGCGTCTATTTTCATTTCTTCAACATTGATATCCAAAAAACCAGCGCTCTGCGCTGCGTCTGTTATAAAGCAAATTCCGCGTTCCCGGCAAAAGCTGCCTATTTCAGCAATAGGCAATGTAATAGGCGCGATGTTTGACATATGAGTACATACGAGCATCCTCGTATTAATTCTTAAGTGTCTGCGTATGCTTTCTATTACATTGCCCGCATCACCGGATGTGTCAAAAATATCGTATGTTATCACACCGCGTTTTGTAAGCTCAATGACAGGGCGCAGCACACTGTTGTGCTCAATGTCGCTTATGAGTATATGAGACCCCTGACAGACAGAGGATTTTATCGCCATATTTATGGCATAAGTCGTATTAAGCGTAAAAATAATGTTTTCCGGTTGTGCACCAAAAAATGATGCAAGCGCACAACGGCAATTATATATCTCCTTTGCAGCTGCAACCGCCATGGCGTTCCCGCCTCGCCCGGCGTTCCCGCCATGCTTTTTAGCTACTGTATCTGCCGTGTAATACACAATATCAGGCTTTGGCCATGTTGTAGCCGCGTTATTAAAATAAATCATGATATTATACCTTTACCAATTTGCCATATTTTATTTTATTCCGTTCGAGTAGTAAAGTAGCTTGCTCGGCCTGATGGCACATCACCTCAATTCCGTACGCGCATCCACGCCCTGTTAAGTCAGGCGGTATATCCGTGACATGGTTAGGGAAGGATGATTCCGATAAGATGCGGCTGCCTGCAAGTGCTGCTGTCATCGAACGGAACGTTATAATACATCTCAAGTTACTATTCTCCGTTTCTTTATCCTTAATTTGAAATACGTCCCTTCTGTACATTATATGCCGCAACAGAATTATGAGAGAAAGCAGGGTACAGGTCTGAGCTACGATAAACACACGGTTTTTAATAGTCATGCGCAAAAAAACACATCCGCCGCTTATTGGCAGCAGATGTGTTTTTTCTATATAGGCAAGTGTTATGAACGGCACAAGCCTTATTATGCAAGATATATAATAGGACTTGTCATAATGCCCATATCGCGGAGTTTATATTCATAGCACCAAGCAACACCTATTGTGCGCCATTTATCGGGACCATACCAGTTGTTGCCGTAATCTGTGTCGTGCAGGGCACCAAAGCAGTTATGGCGTGTCCCAAGAAGCGTCAGCTCAAGCTCATGGCGTCCGGCTGGTATTACACCGGCTCTTTTTATATATGGCTCGTATGCTACAACCCCAAGATCGCGTCCGTCAAGCTTGACCTTGACGGCAGCTCCGCGGTAAGTCCCAACAAAGATAGCGGCATCGCGCTCTGTGTCCGTATCAAAGGTGAGGTTATATGTAATGTTGCCACCGTAGAAGGGCAAACCTTTTGTTGTAACACTTCCGAAGCCAAGTTTTCGTGGCAGCTCCGTCAGCGTTTTCTTGCATCCGTTGACGCGTACACCGAAATTGCCGAGAATATAGCACCATTCAGTGCATGTACGCTCGCCAAGCGGCAGCGTTACTTCAAGCGTGTTCTCACCACGCTTTATAACCGGAAGCGGAAGCGTTTTTATAGCTTCATCCGTGAAATAACCGACAGGTGTGGTCTGAACCGGCTCACCGTTGAATGTAATTGAAGCGTTCTCCGGGCGCTCGATTGCAAGAAGAGCGTCGGTCACATCAATTTCGCTTTCGATTGTGAAAAGAAGGCGTATTTTGTGAGACGGTATCTCCTTTTTTATTACCCAAGGCTGAACCGGGCGCGATACTTTGCGAGGAAGTCCTGCCGCCATACGGCAAATATTATCGGCGCGGAGAATTTCCTCCTCTTCCTCTGAGTAAGGCATATTATCGGCAGCGTAACGTGCAGTATCAAGGAGCAGGACATTTGGTTCAGACAGTGTAAACGGAACGGTGTCACGGAAGAATATTGATTTTACAGGACGCGGGAATGATTCTACTTTTATATTAGGCGAACATTCCGTGCGGCCGTAGTTAAGCTTCAGAAGAAGAGAATCATAAGCATATAGTACCGTTTCAATAACGGTCGACTTGCCCTCGTAGCGATATTCTATAGCTTTAATTTCGCCTGTTATAGTATCGTATAAAAGGGGAGTGTATTCGCCGCGAACTGAAATTCTTACATGCTGCGGATGCGAGACGTCAAGGCATACGTTCTTCCTGCTGTGAGCAAGGAAAAGCCAGTCAGCGCCATCGCTCTCATCGCAGCGCATTGCATAAATAAGATTGTTCGTGTACGACCCGTCGGCATTTTTCAGTGAAACAATGCGCTCGCTCTCAAGCGCCGATAATATAGCAGCGCGGGAGAAAGGTACTCGGATGCTTTCGTTATATAGTACTATGCCCTCAACAGACGGCTGCGCATCAACATATTGCGGTGCAGCTCCTGCAAATATTAAGGTGCCGCCCGCCTCTTTGAACTTGCGGAGGATATCAAGCGTTATGCTGCGCAATGTGTGACATTCGGGTACAACAACAGCCGTATATGTCATCTCACCGACATGAAGCCCGCCATCAACACCGCCGTATTGCGACGGGAGAAGAGATTCGCAGATATAGTCAAAGTCAATAGCGCCTTCAAGCAGCCAGCGTGTAATATTCTCGAAGTTATCGTCAAGCTGAGCACGTATTGTTGACGTTGCGTCGTTTGGCCCAAAGTAAAGCCAATAGCTCTCGACCGGATGAATAACAGCGACTTTTACTAAAGGCTTACCGCGCGTCAGCGCTGTATTTACTCGTGCGAAGTGATCTTCAACATAGCGGTAATCGCGGAACCAGGGGGACTGATATGAAATCGAAGCTGGATAATCGCGTTTTGCGTCGCCCTCCATTGAAACCCAGGATAGGTGCGGCACGCGCACGGTAACGCCAAGTGCCGCCTGCCAATCGCCCTGAAATTTATGTCCGCGGAAATCAAAATCCCAATTTGTGACGCCGTAAAGCTCCGACATCATCCCCTCGCGGCCATATTGATGGACGGCAGACTGCGCCTGCTTTGCCGTTGTAAGCTCAACTCTGTCGCAAAGCATATCAATACCGGGTATTTGCATGTTCCTGTATGAACGCATAGCGTCGCCAACGGCACGTGTCTGGCTGAAAAGCGTCGGTTCTTCCATAAGGTGACCTGTGAAGTCAATTCCGTTTTTTGCACACCACTGCCCGCAGCGGTCAAGGAATGCAGAGGCGAACAGCTCCGACACGTGATCGTGGTAAAAATAGCGTGCGCGTGATATTTTGCTATCGGGAAGCTCGTAAATAAGCTCGGGCAAGTAATCTACAATAGCAAATCCGTATGAAGCGAAAAATGTTTCTGGCAGCGTCGGCGTCCACGGAAGGGAAACGCGTCCCCCAGGCGTTGAGAAGCGCAAGAAGCCCTTTGATGCAAACTGCGGCTCGTCCGTAAATATAGCCGGTATTGTGCCACCGAAGTCCTCACCGACGTTTTCTTTATAAGCGTCGTAGGTGACGCGTATAAATTCGTCTACCGCTTCAGGAGACAGCGTGTCTATGTACGTTTGGTTGTTATACCACGATGATGGACGCTGGCAAACACATGTGAAATGCCATACAGCTTCACTATCTGCCACCCCCTCGCCCTCGCCCAAGCGCCTGTATGATGAAAGGCGACCGTTATCATCAAGCGTTATTGCAAATGTGGCGACTGTGTAAGCTCCGCCTACGCGTACAGCATCTTCACGCGGTAAAAGCTCACCATCGTAGGGCTTTGACTCGCAGAGAAGGTAGCGCTGACGATACCTTGGGTTTTTAGTGACGATTCCGCCCGCCGCGCCTGACGGCCAGCGGTCCTCATCATAAAGCCACGCAAGCATTCCCCGGCGCTTAGCTTCATCGACGCATGTTTTTATTAAATCAAAGAATTCTTTTGTCAGGTATGGCGTTGCCATGCCAGTGCGTGAGTGCATGTGAAAGCCGCCGAAGCCCATTTCATTTAAATATCCGATTTGACGGACTAAAAGCTCAGGATTAAGCTCGCAGTTCCAGCTCCAAAATGGCGTTCCCCTGTACTCAGAGGTTGGATTCTTAAAAAGCTCTGTATCAAGGGATTTCGATAGATTTTTCTTATACAGCATTCATATCCCCCCACAAATCTGTTTAATTTATGCAAATTGTATAGTTTGATTATAACGTTGCAGGTCAGGGGATGTCAATTAAAATAAGGATTTTAAAAATATAGATCACATATTATTACCATAAACGCATAAAAACATCCAATGATATATACAAAAAGTGTCGCTGCAAAATGCAGCGACACTTTTATTACGCACATAGTTTTATCTTATAGACCGTTATCTTCCACCCACTCAATCGAAAGCCTGCCGTCTTCGTGGTAAGTGAGGGGTAAAAGGACGTATTCCGACTTAAAGTAATTCTCCCCACCGCCGCCCCAGCGGTCGCCAAGGTAATAATATTTGCCGCCAAGGTCGCCCTCGGGGCAGATAACGCATGTAGGCTGTGAGCGGTAAGTCGTTTCATCGCCAAGGTTATAACGCTCACTCCACTCACCACCCATTAAACGAGCGAAAGCGTAGCTTGACTGGTTTGGCGCCCAGCCGGTACAGCCGGAGGTGAGCATATAATAAAGGCCGTCTTTTTTGAACACCACAGGAGCTTCGCGCCACTGTCCGGGCCAGAGAATCTGGACAAGGCTATCTATTGCAAGATAATCGTCAGTCAAACGGTAAATGTGTATGTCGGCATTATTATTTGCAGCTGAGATGAAATAAGCCGTGCCGTCGTCATCTTTGAATAGTGTGCAGTCACGTGACATATATCCAAGCGGGTTGAAGCTGCCAAGATACGTATAATCACCATCGATTGTATCGCAAACGGCAACGGCGCATCTTGCTTCACGGTAGTCATTTGGTCTTTCCCAGTGCATCCACATGACATACTTGCCGGTTTTCTCGTTATAAATCACCTTTGGACGCTCAATATTGCAGCCGACGCCAATAGAAGCCTTTTGCCCCGGTATATCAAGTTCCAGATGAGTGTCAAAATAATGTTTTTGCGTCTTTGAATCGACTGTAAGTATATTACCGCGGAACTCCCATGTTTTAAGGTCTTTTGAACGGTAGCATGACACCTTGTTTCTGCCTGTGCGGTTTTCACCGATAAAATAAAAATATCCGTTATCACGCAGTATATGTCCGCCATGCGCATGGACGGGAAGCCCCCTGTCATCGATTGGAAGAAATACGCTTTTCATATTAAACTCCTTAAATTTTAATTTCTATTGAAATCCGCACAAAACGGCTTTACATCCGGCTAAAACATAAGGCGATTGATAAAAAGCCCCGCTTGCTTTTATTGCCTGCGGAGCTTCTTTTAATATAGGGTGAGAGATGGGACTCGAACCCACGGCCTTCAGGGCCACAACCTGACGCTCTAACCAGCTGAGCTACACCCACCGTATTTATATAATCTATATTCTGTCATCTATGATATATGTCTATGAAAACGTACCTGAAGGGATTCGAACCCCTGACCTACTGCTTAGAAGGCAGTTGCTCTATCCTGCTGAGCTACAGGTACATATAGCGTAAACTATAATTGTAACATTATCTACTCAATTGAAAAGCGGGTGATGGGAATCGAACCCACGTATCCAGCTTGGAAGGCTGGCGTACTGGCCATTGTACTACACCCGCTTAAAATATCTCGGGCGTGCTCAAATATAATAGCACACATGAAGCGGATTTGTCAATAGCGTATGATATTCGTGAGTGCGAAAAAATTGTTGTGTTTTGATTAGTGTTATGTGCGTACAGAAAAACTGTATATATGACGTTTTAATGTGAAAAATATGATTAGAGATAATTATTAGTATTGTTTACGGGGTGCATATCTATGGCAACGGTGCTTCTGCGCGCTCTTATAATATATATAACTTTTGGCGTTTCTATGCGCCTCATGGGTAAGCGCCAGATTGGTGAGTTCCGGCTTTCAGAGCTTGTGACGACGCTTGTGTTGTCGGAAATAGCCGCTATACCTATAACAGACATAAATATACCGCTTTTATATGCGTTAGTACCAATTATCATGATATTAACGCTTGAGATTGCACTTTCTTATGCAGAGACAAAGTGGAATTTGTTAAAAAGAGCTATAAGCGGAAAGCCAAGCATCCTTATTGCGCGCGGGGTTGTCAACCAGCGCGAGCTTTTACGTCTGAGAATCGGCATAAACGAGCTTGTCGCACAGGTGCGTCAGAGCGGTGTCGGCGACATAGCTGACGTAAACTACGCAATTCTTGAAGATAACGGACGTATGACTGTTCTGCCAAAGGTAGATAAAAGGCCGCCTACAACAGAGGAGCTGCGTGATGTGCTCGGCAGCACACAGCCACGTGATACGGGGTTGGCTCATGTGCTTATTATTGATGGCAAAATAATAAAAGAAAATTTAAAATTAGCAGAAAAAAATGAAAATTTTATTATGAAAAATCTAAGTGAACATAAATTCACTTTATCGGAGGTGCTTCTTTTCACTTGCAACGACACCGGCGAGGTCAATATTATTAAAAAAGAAAACGTCGGCGGGGGAAAGAAAAAATAAAATATGAAATCCTTTATTATTGCTATTATAATATTCGCCATAACAATGACAGTGGTAATAACCGCGTCAGTGGCTGCCAAAAATGCGTCAATGGAGCTTATGAAGGGCGTAAGCGCCGTCGAGGACGCTAAAACTACAGCCGGTCGTAAAGAAGCGGCGCTTGAGCTTCAATCGATGTGGAAAGAGAGGCGCGATATTATAGCGCTTACGGTGAATAACCTTGAGATTGAAGCGGTTGAAGTGTGTATTGTTGAGCTTATATCGACATCATCTGATGAAGATGAAGCGGTACGTACTGAATACCTCTGCCGGCAACTGCGGCATTTGTTTTTACACATCATTGAGATTGATCAGGTGAACTTTCGGAATATTATATAAATATAATACCCAAATGAGCATTAAAGCGCGTCGCAGAAGAGCATAGCTCAAATATGGCGCGCTTTTATACTCTGATGCCTGCGTTTGACATGCCTTTTTCGCTATGGTATAATTTTTTCTATGATTGATGCAGGAGATAATAAAAAAATGGGCAGAATTATCAAAACGGTGCTTTTCACTGTAATTGCCACAATCCTTCTTCTTGTGTTAATGTGCTGTGGCGACAGAGGTATCGACAACGTGGGAGATACTTCGTCCGATAACCCTTCAGAATTAACAGAAACAACATTGGATACGTCTGCCGATACTGATCTTGAAACTGATTCCGTAAAATATGAGGATTTAAAATACGACGGAACATTACTTCAAACTGGACGTGTGACGGTTCACGACCCGAATATTGTGTATAACCATGAAACCGGCGAATATTACATATTCGGCTCACATATGGCGTGGGCAAAATCATCCGACCTTGCAAAATGGCGAATGTTTACCCTGTCGGTAAACACAAAATTCCGCAAAATTTTCAAGACTAATGGCGAATGGTCATCAAATGGAAGCTCAAACTACGATATAAAGGGCAATCTTTGGGCGCCTTGTGTAATTTATAACAAAGCTATGGGCAAATGGTGCCTTTACATGTCCGTCAATGGCGATAACTATTATTCGTCGATAGCTCTCGCTGTGTCCGATAAAATTAACGGAACATATGAATACGCCGGCACAGTTGTCTATTCAGGCTTCACGAAAAATGAGCATATAGATATTACTGATTATGGATTTATAACCGGTGACACAAGAATTGCAAGCCGTTACCTCTCCGGCGGCAAGTGGAACTCGCGTTATGGCCCAAACTGCATTGACCCATGTGTTTTCTACGATAAAGATGGCGAGCTTTGGATGGTGTACGGGTCATGGTTCGGCGGTATTTTCATGCTCAAGCTTGACAATGAAACGGGTCTTCGCGATTATACATACAAATATGAAACAAAAGTAAACGTAGCAGATGAATATTTAGGCTACCGCATATCAGGTGGTTACGGACTTACAGGAGAAGGCCCATTCATCGTTTGGGATGAGGAAACAGGTTATTACTACCTTTATGTATCTTACTGCGGCCTTAACGCAACCGACAATTTCAGCGGATACCATATACGCCTTTTCCGTTCAGAAAATGTCACAGGGCCTTATTACGACGCTGCCGGAAATGAAGCTTTATGCAGGTCAGCAAACGATAATCAGATGAAGAAGGGTATAAAACTCTTTGGAAACTATTACTTTTCATCGCTTGCCCAAAGCGGCGACAACTCATATAAAGGCTATATGTCGGGAGGACATAACTCCGCCTTTATTGATACTGACGGGCAGCGTTACATTGTTTATCATACGCGCTTTAATCTTGGCACCGAGTGGCATGCAGTTCGCGTACACCAGCAGTTTATGAACGAAGACGGATGGCCTATCACAGCAGTTTATGAGTTTTTAGGAAGCGTCATATCTAAGGATGGGTACCCGACAGAAGAAATCGTCGGTACTTACGAATATGTTGACCACGGGCTTGCTGCATCGACTCAACGCATGGGAATGCTTGCCACAAAAACTGTTACACTCAACGCCGATGGCACAATATCGGGCGATGTTACTGGCACATGGGAGCAAAGAACGGGCAAAGACGGGCTTGGTTATTACGCGACGTTTAAGATTAAAGGCACGGTCTATAAGGGCGTTTTCTTCAAGCAGTACGATGAGTCGAAGTCACACAACGAGGTTATGACATTTACTTTGATTGGCGACGACGACAGATCTATATGGGGCAGTAAAATCTCAGACTGAATATACTGAATATAATGTATTTGGGAAGATAAAGCAGCAGATGAAAATGAAAAAGGCTGTAGTAAAACTTTACTACAGCCTTTATATTTTTGAAAAAAATCAGTTTAATATTTTTACATTAAAATTAACTTTAAACTACAAGTTTTGAAACGTTGTAGAGGACTTGAGCTGTCTGAGCGCGAGTCATAGTGGTAAACGGTGAGAAACTTCCACCTCCGGTACCGTTCATAATGCCAAGCTTTGTCATAGCGCATATTGATTCCATCGCCCATGCGGGAACATCATCACCGTCAGCAAATACAGGGACAGCGTCAGACACCTCAACGCCAATGATATTTTGGAGTATAACAGCGGTTTCCGCGCGTGTAATCGAACGTGACGGGTAGAAATAAAGCTTTCCGTCTACCTTACTGCCATCAATGAATCCGAGCACATATGCCGCGGCAATATAAGGACGCGCACCGTTTGATATTTCAGCGTCGTCTGCAAAAACTGTCTTGTTTACCTCGGGAACATCTTTAAGGCCGATAGTTCTCATAAGCATTACGACGAACTGTTCACGGCTGACAGAGGCGTCGGGATAAAAATACGTATTGCCGCTTACAGACGCACCGCCCATAATACCCGCTTCAGTCATTTTCATAACAGCATTATACGCCCAGTGCTCGTTCATGTCAGCGTACTTAATACGGGATTTGCTCTTTGTGATTTTTATCTTTACCGTTACTTCTTCTGAACGGTTGCCGTATTCGTCAAAAACGGCAATACTGAAGCTGTCCTTACCTTTTTTACCGTCATCGGGCACATATTTAAAGCTTCCGTGATCTGCATCAGTTAATGTAATTGTGCCTTTTTCCGGATACTTTGTTATGACAAACTTAAGAGTATCGCCTTCCGGATCGGTCGCTGATAATGATCCATAATATGCGACACCTTTCATCGTTTCAACGGAAAGCGCCACAGAATCAGAGGAGATTGACGGTGCGAAGTTAACAGTGTCGATTATTTTTAACTGGCACGGTATTGCATAATATCCGCCTGCCGTGAAATAAAACGACGAGTCGACCGACCCTTTACGCGATGAGGAGAAAACAAGCTTCGACAGGTTGTCACGAGACACGGTCTGGTTTATCGTAACTGGAATGGAACCAAGATAAAGCGTGCCGTCGGCAGCATTGGGTAGTGTCAGGATAGTTATGGATTTTGCTTCGCGCCCAATTGCGAAATCGAAGTCCTCCTTTGTAAAGGTAATGTCGGAATAGCTATATCCCGTCTTGACCATCGTCATATTTTCGGCTATGACTCCGAGGGCGGGCGATACAAGCCCGTCGGCGCCGAGGGCGAACGACGCCCCGAGGGTTAGGAGAAGAAAAAGGGAAACAGAGAAGATTATAAGCCTCATAGTAAGGGATGATTTCATGGGGCAAACCTCCGGAAATATTGTATTACGTATAAATTTTCCCCATCTGCAACGAATTTATACACTTATTTCCGTAATATGCGCAAAAATATTGCATACAACCTTTTTTAGGTGTATAATAATCGGAAGCAATCGTAATGGAGTTAATATTGAAAAGAGGTATCATTTAAAATGCTGAACATTAGAGTTGAAAGAGTTGCAACTCTGAAAGAAAAGCCAGATGAAGACAACCTAGGATTTGGCAGAATATTTACCGACCATATGTTTGTGATGAACTATACCGAAGGGAAGGGCTGGCACGATCCAAGAATTGTTCCATACAGCCCGATTCAGCTTGAGCCTTCAGCGATGGTGTTCCATTATGCCCAGGAGATTTTTGAAGGGCTGAAGGCATATAGAACGGCCGATGGCAACATACAGCTGTTCCGCCCTGATAGAAACATAGCTCGTATGAATGAAACAGCCGAGCGTCTCTGCATACCGCAGTTAGACCCGGACGATATTTTATATGCTATTAAAACGCTTGTCGCTTATGAATCGGATTGGGTGCCGCACTCGCCCGGTACGTCGCTTTATATCCGGCCGTTTATAATTGCTACTGATCCGGTAATAGGCGTTTATCCATCTCATACATATCTTTTCATTATTATCCTTTCACCGGTTGGCTCTTATTATGCAAGAGGCATTGACCCCGTTAGAATATATGTCGAGAGGGAATACACCCGTGCCGTTCGCGGCGGTACAGGACGTGCAAAATGCGGCGGTAACTACGCAGCCTCGCTTATTGCTCAAAGGAAAGCGGAAAAGCTTGGGTATGATCAGGTGCTTTGGACTGATGGTATTACACATGAATATATAGACGAAGTTGGTTCGATGAATGTTTTCTTTGTCATTGACGGTGAAGTTGTAACGCCATCCCTTGACGATGGCAGCATACTCCCGGGGATAACACGCGCGTCATGTATCGAACTGCTAAGAAGCTGGGGCACAAAGGTAACAGAACGCAAGATAAAGGTTGATGAACTTTTTGAAGCTTACGATGCTGGTGTGCTAAATGAGGCATTCGGTACCGGTACAGCTGCTGTCATATCGCCTATTGGCGTTCTTAGCGACGATGACCGCACAATAGAAATAAATGGCGGGAAAATAGGCGCCATTTCGCAGCGGCTTTACGATGAGCTAACGGGAATTCAGTGGGGAAGACTACCCGACCCCTTTGGCTGGATAGTAAAAATATAATATATAAACTATTCAGTAATAAGACACGTTTGCCGCCAAACGATAAAAGATAAAAGTAAAAAGAGAGTTTGTTGATTATCAACAAACTCTCTCCTTTTTTGCTATGTTAATTCTATCTGCCAATATACATACACATAATTTATTTTCATAAATACTTATGATATAATTACAATAAAGCTGTAAATATAAATACTTTTTGTGACCGGCGAAACGCTCTGATGTATTATATAACATCAGCGGCGGAGTGGGGCACCACAGAGGAGCAAAAAGTATTATGTGTAACAGATGTCGCACGCCTGGGCATTCCTGTTCCGTTTATAGGGGCAGGTGTGCCTATTTTAGTTTTATAAATAGCAGCAGTACGGACAGAAGTCTTATTTTAAGAAAATAATGAGGTAACCGCAATGAAAAAAGTAGCAGTTATCATGGGAAGCGACAGCGACTTGCCCGTCGTTGAGCGCGCTATTCGTACGCTTGATGAGTTCGGGGTACCAAGAGAAGTACACGTTTACTCAGCGCATAGAACGCCTGATGAAGTGCGAGAGTTTTCAAGAACGGCAAGAGAAGCTGGCTTTGGCGTTATAATCGCTGCAGCAGGTATGGCGGCACACCTTGCCGGCGCAATAGCGGCAAACACTACGCTTCCTGTTATCGGAATACCGATAAAAAGCAGCTTTGACGGTATGGACGCGCTTTTGTCAACGGTTCAAATGCCCTCCGGCATTCCGGTCGCGACAGTTGCCATTGATGGAGCGGTGAACGCCGCAATCCTTGCCGTTGAGATTATTGCAGTTGAAGACGAAGCGCTTGCTAAAAAACTTCTTGACGCAAGGCGCAAGGGAGCCGAGAAAGCAGCTGAAAAAGACCGTGCTGTGGCTGAAAAATTTAACAATGATAATTAGATTATAGTGTTAATATAAAAACGACTAAAGGGCGGGTGCTATTGCTATTATGAACACATTCAGCGTAAGCGAAAGCTATAAAAAAGCCGGAGTTGACATAACGGCTGGTTATCGCGCCGTCGAGCTTATGAAGGCGCACATATCGCGCACAAAAACGCCCGGCGTTATCTCGGACATTGGGGGATTTGGCGGTCTTTTTGCGCCCGATTTAACTGGAATCAGCGAGCCTGTGCTCGTTTCAGGCACCGATGGTGTTGGAACGAAGCTAAAGCTCGCTTTTTTGCTTGACCGGCACGATACTATTGGAATTGACTGCGTGGCTATGTGTGTAAACGACATAATAGCGTGCGGTGCGACGCCGCTTTTCTTCCTTGATTATATCGCAATGGGCAAAAACATCCCCGAGCGCACGGCTACTATTGTATCCGGAGTCGCCGAGGGGTGTGTACGTGCCGGATGCGCTCTTATAGGCGGGGAAACTGCTGAAATGCCCGGCTTTTATGGCGATAATGAATACGACATTGCCGGATTTACTGTTGGAGTTGTCGATAAATCAAAAATAATCGACGGCACGGCAACAAAAGCGGGCGATGTGATAATAGCGCTTCCGTCAAGCGGCGTTCATTCAAACGGGTTTTCGCTTGTGCGCCGTGTATTTGACGTTGAGAATACAGATTTGACGGCGCCAGTCGATGAGCTCGGTGGCGCGTCGCTTGGAGATACGCTCCTAACTCCGACCGAAATATACGTAAAACCCATCCTTTCGCTTATAAATACTGTTTCCGTGCACGGAATATCGCATATAACAGGCGGCGGATTTTTTGAAAACATCCCGCGCTCCATCCCCGACGGGCTTTCAGCAAAAATTGAGCGTGCAGCTGTGAGAGTTTTGCCTATATTTAATATAATCGCAAAAAAAGGCGGCATACCAGAACGCGATATGTATAATACATTCAATATGGGTGTCGGTATGTGTGTGACTGTTGCAAAAGAAAACGCGGACAGGGCGCTATCATCGCTTCACGCGTCCGGTGTAAATGCTTATATAATCGGCGAGATAGTTAAGAGCGATGAAAATAAAGGCGAAAAAATAACCATATCATAAAGGCGATGAGCTGTATGGATAAAGAAAAAGTAAAGATTTGTGTGCTTGTATCGGGCGGCGGGACAAACCTTGGCGCGCTGATAGGCGCCGAAAAATCCGGCATTTTAACCTCCGGCAAAATATCGCTTGTTATTTCATCAAACGCTGACGCTTATGCTCTGACACGCGCAAAAGAGGCTGGCATTAAAACAGCCGTCGTCGACAGACGCACGGCAAAGTCGCGTGAGGAATTTGAGCAGCAGATGATTAAGCTTATTGATGAGGAAGGATGCGGGCTTGTTGTGCTTGCCGGATTTCTCATAATTTTAAGCGAAAGCTTCATTCGCCATTACGAGGGTCGGATAATCAACATACATCCGTCGCTCATTCCGTCGTTTTGCGGGGAGGGTTATTACGGGCTTCGTGTTCATGAAGCCGCCCTCGCGCGCGGAGTTAAGGTAACGGGCGCAACTGTTCACTATGTCAACAAAATCACGGATGGCGGGGAGATAATTGAGCAGCGCGCTGTTTACGTGAGGGAAGATGATACGCCAAAGACGCTTCAGCGCCGTGTCATGGAAGAAGCGGAATGGATTATCCTGCCGAAAGCAACGGAGCTTGTGTGTCAAAAGATTTTATCGTCTAACAAGGCAAATACAAACAAAGATATAAAAAATTAATTAAACAATAGGATTATTTATTATGAAAAAGCAAAGCATTGTAGAACTTCTCAGCAATAACACTTACCCCGGCCGCGGTATTTTAATAGGGCAGAGTGCCGACGGCGCTTTCGCTGTTGCAACCTACTTTATCATGGGCAGAAGCGAAAACAGCCGCAACAGAGTTTTCCGCGAGTCAGGTGGTACTGTTACAATATATCCTTACGATATGACTAAGGTTGAAGATCCGTCGCTTATCATATATACGCCCGTCAGGCGTGTTGGCAACAGCCTCATCATAACAAATGGTGATCAGACTGATACGATATACGAGTATTTAATTCGTGGGCATACATTTGAATATGCGCTCATGACGCGGAAGTATGAGCCTGACGCGCCGAACTACACACCACGCATAAGCGGCATTATTGATTTTATAGACACCGGATTTACATATAAGCTGTCGATATTAAAACGTGCACCCGACGCGCCGCTTTCTTGCGGAAATGATGGCGCCTGCCAGCGCTTCACGTACGCATACGAGCCTACTCCGGGCACAGGACACCTCATACATACATATAAATGCGACGGGAACCCGCTGCCTTCTTTTTCAGGCGAGCCTAAGACAGCAGATATTAATAGTGGCATTGATGATTTCACATCACTTTTATGGGATAGCCTTAATGACGACAATAAAGTTTCGCTTTATGTATCGTATACAGATATAAAAACAGGCGAGCAGACTATAAGAATTAAAAATAAAAACGAGTGATTTTAGTCATAACAATAAGGAGAGTTGTGTGATGAAAGAATACGCACTTAAGTATGGCTGCAACCCGAATCAAAAGCCCGCGCGTATATTCATGTCAGATGGCAGCAAGCTTCCTGTTGAAATATTGAACGGACGGCCGGGATATATCAATTTTCTTGACGCTCTCAACGCATGGCAGCTTGTATCAGAGCTGCGGGAGTCGACAGGCTATCCGTGTGCGACATCTTTTAAGCATGTTAGCCCGGCATCAGCTGCAATCGGTAAAAAATTACCGGAAGATTTGAAAAAAGCGTGCTTTGTTGATGATATCGAGGGGCTTGACGAATCCCCTATTGCGTGCGCTTACGCAAGAGCACGCGGAACTGACAGAATGTCGTCGTTCGGGGACTTCATCGCACTCTCCGATGTGTGTGATGAAACAACGGCACGCATAATAAAGCGTGAGGTTTCGGACGGTATTATTGCGCCGGGCTATGAGCCGGCGGCGCTTGAGATACTGAAAAGCAAGCGCAAGGGGGACTATAACATTATCAAAATTGACCCGTCGTACGTGCCTGATAAGACCGAATTTAAGCAGGTATTCGGCATCACATTTGAGCAGAGAAGAAACGATTATAAAATAACAAAAGATACGTTTAACAATATCGTCTCGGACAATAAAAACCTCCCCGAAAGCGCCCGTCTTGACCACACTGTAGCTATGATTACGCTTAAATATACACAGTCAAACTCCGTATGCTTCGCATATGATGGGCAGGCGATAGGCGTCGGTGCGGGCCAGCAGTCTCGCATACACTGCACACGCCTTGCAGGGAGCAAAGCTGATACTTGGCAGCTTCGCCGCCATCCAAAAACGCTGTCGCTTCCGTTTCTTGATACCATCGGCCGTCCCGACCGCGATAACTGCATTGACCTTTATGTGTCGGGCTATGAGGATGAGGTTTTAGCTGACGGCGTATGGCAGAAATACTTTAAATATAAGCCGGAACCGCTTTCACAAAGAGAAAAAGAAGAATACCTTGCTGGTATTCGTGGTGTTGCGCTTGGGAGCGATGCTTTCTTCCCATTTTCGGACAATATAGACCGTGCTTATAAAAGCGGTGTGTCTTATGTCGCGGAACCCGGCGGCTCCGTCCGTGACGATGAAGTAATAGCAAAATGCAATGAGTACGGTATGACGCTTTCGTTTACAGGCATGCGCCTTTTCCACCACTGATACAAAGCGAAAGAGGAATCTTCGTCACACCAAAATGCGGAGGTAGACTTATGAGCCCTGAAAAAATTGATATTGTTGTTGTCGGCGGTGGTGGGCGTGAGCATACGATAATTAAAAAACTCCGCGAAAGCCCGCGTGCCGGTACTATATACGCGCTTCCCGGAAACGGCGGCATTGAAGGCGACGCCATTTGTGTTCCGATTAAGGCAACAGATATAAATGGGGTTGTTTCGTTCGCACGTGAACATAATATCGGCTTTGCAGTTGTTGCGCCGGATGATCCGCTTGTGCTTGGTATGGCGGATGCCCTGCGGGAAGAGGGAATACCATGCTTTGGCCCCAGCAAAGCCGCCGCGCAAATTGAGGGCAGCAAAGTATTCGCCAAGAATCTGATGAAAAAATACGGCATTCCTACAGCTGACTTTCGTGTTTTCGATGATGCTGATGCAGCTCTTACATATATCCGCTTGGCTGATGTCCCGATTGTCATAAAAGCTGACGGTCTTGCGCTTGGCAAGGGCGTCACGGTGGCAGCGACGCGCGCTGAAGCTGAGGAAGCTGTTCGGAAGATAATGATTGACAGAGCATTTGGCGACAGCGGACGCCACATTATCATCGAGGAATGCCTCTCGGGGCA
>JAAYLD010000049.1 GCA_012522015.1 Clostridiales bacterium | reverse complement strand
GTCGATCTTGAGGAATATGATTATACGCCCACATCAAAGTCGCTTATACGTGCGACAGAAGGAACGGTACTTGAGCGGATCCCGCCTCGCGTTCATATAAGGAAAGGCGCGCCGCTTGAGCTTCCGCATATTATGATGTTGATTGACGACCCGGGCCGCACAGTCATTGAACAGGTAAAACCAAGCGGTAAGCCTGTTTATGACGGCGAGCTTTATGGCGGCGGGAATATTACAGGATGGGTGCTTGATTCTGAAGCCTGCGAGCGTGTGAGAAAAGCTCTTTCTGGACTTGCTGAGCCAAATCGACTTTGTGATATGTATGGAAGTGATAAAGATCCTCTCATATTTGCCGTCGGCGACGGAAACCATTCTCTTGCCGCAGCGAAAACATACTGGGAAGAGATTAAGAGGTCATTAACAAAAGAGGAAGCGGCGAACCATCCGGCACGCCGTGCCTTGGTCGAGCTTGTCAATATTCATGACACGTCAGTTAAGTTTGAGCCGATATATCGCCTTGTTATAGGCGTTGATCCCGGACGCCTTATCTCTGCTCTGACGCTTTACGCGCAGGAAAACTCACGAAATGAAACGCTACCGGAGCATCATCAAGTAATTTATTATAAGTCATATGGCACAAAAGGCGAAGTATACTTTACAACAGCCCCGCACATGCTGACTGTTGGCACGCTTGATGCTTTCCTTGATGAGTATATTAATTCATCCCCCGGAAAAAAGCCTGTTGTTGATTATATACATGGCATGGAAAACTTAAACCGTCTGGCTGAGACTCGGCGTGATGCCGTTGGCTTTTCATTTACAGGTATGAAGAAAAATGAGCTTTTTGCGTCGGTTATAAAGTATGGCCCCCTACCTCGCAAGGCATTTTCAATAGGCAGCGCTGACGATAAGCGATACTATGTTGAAGCCCGAAGGATTAAAACCGACGCAGAACTATCCGGCTGACAACTTTTACGCCATATCACCGTTTATTATACAATAGAAGCCCGCTATTTCTGACGCACTTCGCTTCAGGTAGCGGGCTATACTTAAGCCATAATGATTGTGGGAGGCGTACTTTGACAGTCTACGCTGATATATTATTCGCTGTAAATTTTAGCATGGACTTCATCTCGCTTTATATAACAGGGCGTCTCTTATCGCTTCGTATGACAACACCCCGCATGTGCACATCAGCTGCCACAGGTTCGCTTTTCTCGGTTCTTGCAATCATATACGGCGACGGAGGTGTAATTTACTTCATCATGTGCGCCATCGTGTCGGCTCTGATGTGTTTTATTGCTTATAAAAATGCAGGGTTCGTACGTCTGGCAACGGCTACTCTCGTGCTGTTTTGTGTTGGCAGCGCTCTTGGCGGCATGATGACGGCTGTATATTCACTTGGCGAAGGTTATTCTGTTACTGATGGCGCGGATGCGGGTGATGATGGTGGAGGTACATTCATACTTTTGCTTGTTGCGGCGACAGCAGTTTCTGCAGTTATCGTTGGCTGCCGTGTACTTCGCCGCTGGATAGGCGTACGCACTGTTAATCTTGAGATAACGGATGGCAGGCGAAAAAAACACCTCATGGCGCTTCTTGACAGCGGCAACCTTTTATGTGAGCCCATATCGGGACGACCTGCCATTATAGTTCGCGCAGACAGGCTTCGCGGTGTCATTCCGGCTGAGATTGAAGCGCTTGCATATGGCGCACCCGATGCCGCGGCGATGAGCTCTATATCAAGTGACAGAATCGGGCGGGTGCGAATCCTTCCGATGAGGGGAGCGGGAGGTGGCACAATTCTATTTGGTTATGTGCCGGATGAAATCCGAATACGGCGCGGGAGCAGATGGCATACAGTAGACGCTATTATTGCATTGTCAGGCGAGCGGCAGGACTTTGGTGGATGTGACGCAGTTTTACCCGCGGCATTAATATAGGGCGCATTATATAAATAATATATTAGAGAGGGGAGTGAAATAGCATGAAGATAAGAGAAAAAGTTTCAGTGGCACTCATAAAGATAAAGGAAATTTTAACTCGGCTCTCTAATTTTATTCGCAACGGTGAGGTATATTATATAAATGGAGCTGATACACTGCCTCCTCCGCTTTCACCGGAGGAGGAGGCAAGTATTCTTGAGCGTATCAGCGTAGAACATGAGCTTTCAAATGTCCTTGTTGAGCACAATCTAAGGCTTGTCGTATATATTGCGAAAAAGTTTGAAAATACGGGCGCTGATATCGAGGATCTAATCAGCATAGGCACGATTGGCCTTGTTAAAGCAATCAAAACTTTTCGCGTGGACAAAAATATTAAACTTGCCACATACGCATCCCGCTGTATCGAAAATGAAATACTTATGTTTATTAGAAAAAATTCCGGACGAAGGTCTGATGTGTCGATTGACGAACCTCTCAATGTTGATTGGGATGGCAACGAGCTTCTCCTGTCCGATGTGCTTGGCTGCGATGGAGATATAGTGTATCGTAAGCTTGAGCATGAGGAGGATTACAGGATGTTGCGCGAGGCTGTATCAAAGCTTTCTGAGCGCGAACAGATAATCATAACGCTTCGTTTCGGGCTTAATGGTGGCGGCGAGCGCACACAAAAGGAAGTCGCCGACATGCTTGGCATATCGCAATCATATATATCCCGCCTTGAAAAAAAGATAATATCAAGGCTGCGCAGCGATATGACAGCCCGTCTATGATGAAAAATGCGAAAAAAACTTAAAAATATCAATAAAGAAAAATAAATATATTGCAATTGCTTATCTTGTATGATATAATACCATGGTGTTTGAAAAAATGCAGTATATAACTATATAATTGCGAAAGGAAGAGCGGGCAAAATGAAGTCTGGAATCCATCCTGAATATAAAAAATGCACCATAAGTTGCGCTTGTGGCGAAACCATTGTAACACGATCCACCAAGGGCGATATGCGTGTTGAGATATGTGCCAAATGCCATCCGTTCTTCACGGGCAAGCAGAAGTTCGTGGATACGGGCGGACGCGTTGATAAATTTAAAAAGCGTCTTCAGGCTACCGGTAAATAACTCACTTCATATTTCATCATTATTAAATTCGCATATCCGTGGTTTCTTCGGTAAGGCGGGTGTTGCATGCGTTTCTTTTAGCGCATGACATCCGCTTTTTTGCGTTTGCACATAAATGCGCACATTTATGTGCTGTTGACGCATGTTTATTTTGACATTGAGAGGATTATATATGGAGTTTAGTAATTCAATAAACATACCAAAAGAAGAAAACCTTCGAAAAGTCGCTATTGTCGGTATATATGACGGTATTAATGTCACGGAAGACGATTGCATACGCTCGCTTGATGAGCTTGAAAACCTTGTAGATACGGCTGGCGGTGTTGTCGTCGCAAGAATAATGCAAGCAAGAAGCGCGCCTGATGTGCGCACGTTCATAGGTTCCGGTAAGACGGAGGAGCTTGCGCGTATATGCAAGGATAACGACATAGAGCTTGTCGTAGTTGACGACGAGCTGTCACCTTCGCAAATACGCAATCTTGAGGATAAGCTTGATGTGGCGAGCGTTATAGACCGCAGCATGCTGATACTCGATATATTCGCGTGCCGCGCAGTGACAAGCGAAGGAAGGCTTCAGGTTGAGCTTGCGCAGCTGCGTTATACGGCGCCGCGTCTTGTCGGCAAAAATAAGGAGCTGTCGCGTCAGGCCGCGACTGGCGGCAATCCGATTGGCACGAGAGGCCCAGGTGAGACGAAGCTTGAAATTGAACGCCGCCGTATCCGTGAAAGAATAACGGCACTACAGCGTGAGATAGATGATCTTGCACGCGTACGTGCCACGATGCGCCGTGCACGCGATGAAAGCCGTATAACACGTGTGTCGATTGTCGGCTACACAAACGCCGGCAAATCGACGATTCTAAATCTGCTCACCGGAGCGGGAATCCTTGCGGAAGACAAGCTCTTTGCAACTCTTGACCCGACAACTCGTAAATATAAGCTTCCCTCCGGTACTGAGATACTGTTGACAGATACCGTCGGCTTTATACGCCGTCTGCCTCACCATCTGATATCGGCTTTCCGTTCGACGCTTGAAGAGGCTGTAATGGCTGATGTGCTCTTGATAATCATCGATGCATCTGACCCTGAGTACAGCGAGCACCTTGAGGTTACGGAAAAGCTACTCCTTGATCTTGGGGCAAAGGATAAGCCGACGCTTTATGCATTCAATAAATGTGACCTTCGCGCGGATACGCTGCCATACCTTCCGTCCGATAAAAAAACGGTTTATATCTCGGTAAAAACAGGGGAAGGCGTAGACGATATGATAGCGGAACTTGAAAATATAATCCGCACATTGAAACACGAATACACCTTTGTATTCCCGCTGTCGGCAGCGTCATCACTATCAAAGCTGTACCGCATAGGCGAAGTGTTGAATACAGAATACCTGCCTGATGGCTCCGTTCGTGTCAGGGCTGTTGCCGATGAAGCGACAGCAGGAAAGCTTTCACAGTATATAACAACAAATTGATTATTATCGTACCGTACAACAGCGAAGAAAAAGGCATTATATCAACAAAAAATGAAAAATTATTGCAAATAAGTAGTTTATTAACCGCCCGAGCGGATTTACCGCCAGGCGGTTATATGTTATAATGATATTTAAAATTAGAAGGGAAATCCGCTATGGCGAAGAAAAAGAAAAGTGCTGAAGGAACTGATTTAGTAGCCACTACATCTGCTGAGCCCGGTGCCTATGTGACGCTTGCCCGCACAGCGGAAGCACGCTACGAGGTTAAAAAATCAGTTTTTATCGGCAGCGCGACGCACGCCGAAACGGAAGAAGAAGCGCGCGCGTTTATAGATAAAGTGCGTCGGGAGCATGCTGACGCAACGCATAACTGTTTTGCATATATTGTCCGATGTGGAGCTGCAGCACGTTGCTCCGATGATGGAGAACCGCAGGGAACGGCAGGTATACCGATACTTAACGTTATAAAAATGTCGGGCGCTACTGATTTATGTGTTGTTGTAACGCGGTATTTCGGCGGGGTGCTGCTTGGCGCGGGAGGTCTTGTCCGCGCATATTCGCACACCGCCCGCCTTGCGATTGAAGCGGCAGGAATCGCTGTCAGAGAGTATAAAGACGAGCTGACCATAGTCGCTTCATACGCCGATTATGAAAAAATAACGCGCGAACTTCCGACATTCGGCGCCGTCATCGATAATAGCAATTTTACCGACGTTGTGACGCTGAATGTTTGTGTTAAAACGGACGTAACTGAGCATTTTGTGAACCGTGTCAGGGAGATCAGCGCAGCTCGCGCGAAGGTCGTTGTAACAGGACGGCGCCGCGGATGAAATATTGCCATATAGTCGTAAAAAATATTCATTACCCCGCAACTTTTTTATTTTTATACGTCTAAAAAACATAGTTGGGTATAATTATTTATATGGTTTAGGGGAAAGTAATGACGAAAACGAAAAAAGCCGCAGTGTTAATACTAAAGTGCATTACATTTGTTTTATTGACTCTTTTAATAATCGTTTTGGCGCTTTACTTTGCGATGTGGATGTTTGTGAACGGGCCGTCGAGGACGATAAGCAATCTTTTTATTGAAACAGTCAGTGAAACAAGCGCAGCAAAGTTTCTTGCGCGTATGTATAGAAGCCAAGAGGAGATAGATGAAATTGTCGGCCGCGGCGACTCGGACGGCGACGGCGGATATTTAGATAATTCGCTCATTAATTTACCCGACGACACGACGGGGGATGAAGGCGACGAATATAAAAGCAGCGATAAAACAGGTGAGGACAGCAGCGAGGAAAGCGTAATAGATAACAAAACAGGTAACACCCCAAGTGATGATACTACCAACGCTGACAAAAGTGTTACAGACGTTGATGAAGGTATTGAAATAGTCGATGTGCGCGGCGAAACGTATAATGGGAAAATGATGATAATATCCGACCCGAAAAGAGTGTTCGTCGCGGTACCGGACAGTTATGGTGAGAACAAGCGTGGACTCACGCTTGACGGCTATATTGAAAAATACGGAGCTGTTGGCGGTATAAACGGCGGCGGATTTTATGATCCGAACGGAACGGGAAGGGGAGGAGTTCCCGAAGGTATCGTCATATATGAGGGTAAACTTCTCTGGGGAGATTACGGCACCGAATACTGGATAGCAGGCCTTGATGAAAACGGGCTTCTTTACGTCAATAAAATGACGCCGGAAACAGCGCTTTCACTTGGTATAAAATACGCCGCAAGCTATGGCCCGGCGCTTGTAATCAATGGTGTGCCGCGCACGCGGCTTTACGGTGGCCTCAACCCGCGCACAGCAATCGGCCAGCGCGCTGATGGCGCCATCCTTATGCTTGTTATCGACGGACGTTCCGTAAGCTCGCTTGGCGCGACATATGATGACCTTACCGAGATAATGGTTGCATTTGGTGCTGTAAACGCAACGAATTTAGACGGTGGCAGTTCGTCGCTGATGTCATATAAAGGCGAACATCTGACGAGAAGCGCCTATATATTCGGTTATCGTTATATGCCAACAGCGTTTCTTGTGAGGTAAGCAGCGGATGGTAGATATTAATAACGAAAATATAGCTTTGAATGAGCCAGACTGTATAGATGACGGCGGCATAAACATAGATAAAACTACGGACACAGATACTAATGAAGTAATAAATAATATTTTTACAGATGATGCAAGTGATGTGCCAGGAGAGGAGAAAAAAAGCACTGTAAAAAAACACCGCTTCGCGATAGCACTGCTCATTTACTGCTCGGCACTTACTATTGTTTTTGCTGCCGGTCTTTTCGTGCTCTGGCGGTATCTTGTTGCCTATGAAAAATCGCTGCCTGATACGGCGGTGGAAGAATTTATTGAGGGAATTGATGCTGACTTTATACAGTCGATGCTTTCTGAAATAGCGGCGCCGTACGTGACGCCATTTGAGGATGCTGATGAAATTATTCGAAATATAGCTTCATCACTTGATTACGATTCACTTATATGTATTAAAGACCGCACCGAGTATACATCCGATAATCCCGTTTATGTCATAATGTCCGGCAGCAGGAAGCTATTCCGGGTATGGCTTGTAAAGTCAGGCGAGCCGCTTGGCTTTGGTCTTTACCCGTTTAAAGCCGGGGGCTTTGATATTTACTCGGACACTTTATTCAAGCCGGAGTTTTCAATTAATGCGGCAATTCCCGAAGGTGCTGTAATTTATGTAAACGGCATAGCAGTTGACGAAAAGTACGCTGTCGGGAAGATGACATCAAATGATTTTTCAACACTTGAAAATCCCGAAGTTTACAGCGAGTGGACGAAATATAAAATAAAAAACCTTTATTTTGAGCCGCAGTATCATGTTGAGCTTGACGGCGTGCACCTCGATTGGGCAAAGAGCCACGATACGTATGTATTTTTCGAGCCCGGTACTGGTATTGCCGATTATACGCTGACAGTTCCCAAAAAGGCTGACGTTACCGTAAACGGACGCAGTATTGGCGATGAATACCTCACGTCAGGTGGCAGCTATGACACAAACGGTTATGAAACAAAAGGTGAAGAATATAAAGTTTATACATTTACAGGGCTGTTTACACCGCCTGATATAACCGTAAAAATTGAGAATAAAAAGTATGTACCGGTTCGCGATGATTTAACTTATACTCTTGACTACCCGTCGGAGCTGAAATATAAAGCAGTTATAGATGTGCCGAAGGGCTATACTCCCACTGTAAACGGAGTAAAACTGACGGATGATTATATCGTTGATACGAAATCTGCTTATGCGGGGCTTGAGGAATTGTCAAAATACCTGAAGCTGTCACCGACTGTTGTAACGTATGAAATCGATGGCTTTTATAAAAAGCCACAGGTAACAGCAGAAGGTTGTGATATTGAAGTTACCGAAGAAGGCAATTTGCTTTCGTTTGACGCATCTGTTATACCGACGGAAAAAATTAAGTCGGAGTGCATTGCGGCGGCGGAGGAGTATGTTAAACGTTATATACACTACATGTCGCGCGGATTTGACAACCTTGACGAAAACTATAACAGTGTCGTCGAGTTGATGATATCAGGCACTGCAAGCTATAAACTAATGGGACGGCTGAAGTCAGACAGTCTTGTCTGGGTAACGCCGGCTGAGACAACATACAACTCATTTACAACGAAAATTGCAAGGATATATTCAGACGAATGTGTCGTGTGTGAATCGGAATATGATGCCACGCAAAACACGAAAGGCATAAAAAACAATCTCAGTGGCAAAATATCGGTCATTTTAATTAAAGTAAATGAAAGGTGGCTTGTAGCCTCAATTTCACTTAGTGAATAGACACTGAAATACACCGATTATTAAAAATATACCCGCTGTGCCATGTGACGAAGGTATCTTTTGATAATAAGACAAGTATTATTGGTGTTTCGTATAATAAATAACACATTTCAAAATAAAAATGCAGGACATGGTTTTAACCGTGTCCTGCATTTTTTCGTATTTATATATATGATTTTATGTAAATATCTCTGAAATAATAGAGAATAGCGCTTCGTGTGACAATGCCAACGAAAACACCTCTATCATCACATACGGGGACGAAATTTTGCTCGGCTGCCCGTGCGAACAGCTCATCTTCTTTTGCGTCGATTCGTACGGCAGGGTTTCGCCCCTGCTTTATGACAGAATTTATGCGGCGACCCTCAAGGCTCTTTAAATCAGCCTTACCATTTTCTACGATAGCCCATAGTAAGTCGCCCTCTGTTAAGGTTCCTGCGTATGAGCCGTCTTGTGATATAACCGGAACGGCTGTGAATCCATGTGCACGAAGCTTTTCAAGCCCCTGGCGAACGGTGTCGTTAGAATTTACGTAAGCAACATTTATTTTCGGTATCATAAGTTTAATTATATTCATTGCGGGACGATCCTTTGCCTCATAATAAAATGCAAACAGTGCTTGGGTTCATACTTTACTGAGTTATTTAACAATTATCATCCAACTAAATTTCGGGAAAGAAGTGGAGGTACACGTCGCAGTACAAGGGTAGAGTAGTCAAGGTCAGTGAGCCACGGTTCAACTTCGGAGCGGTCAAGTATAACTGGCATACGGTCATGTATGTCTGCCACTGAGTCGTTTGCTTCTGTTGTCAGTATTACGAAACGACGTTCAATGTCAAATATATTGTAAAGTCCAGCAAGGAAAATTGTCTCTTTTATACCCTTAGGCGTATTAACAGACATAAAATAGTATTTTTGCTTTGGTTCAGTATTTGTCCATTCATAAAATCCGTATGCAGGTATGACACATCTTGCACGCCGCAGAGATGCTGAAAAAATCGGTTTTTCGTGCGCTGTTTCTGCACGCGCGTTAATTATGAGTCCGCTACCGCTCGGTGCGGGATAACCCCAACGGTAAAATCCGACAGCGCATTTACGAAGCATCTTCAAGCCTGTAATTTCGACATTTGAAGGAATAAGCACAGGCAGAAGATTTGAGGGAAATGCATCCGTGCCAGGCTGGAAGGGTGTAAATGATCCTGTTTGTGCTATGCTAATCAGAAAGTCAAGCTCGTTGTCACCAATCGGTGTTTGATATCGTCCACACATATATTCCTCCAGTCCAATTATATATGAAGTATGATTGCTCAAATGTGAGATAACAGCAGGATGGCAAAAAGCAGAATTCAAAATACAGTTTAAATCAGTAACGAAGGAAATTTGAACGCGGGCGTGCCGGAGGACGTATCTTAAGATCGCGTTCCGTATTCATTTCGCATAGTTTAAGCAGCATTAGATTGACATCCGTGTCCATAAAAGCGGCAATTTGAACAACATCGTAGCCCTCTTTGACATAGGAGTAAACTTCCTCCTCGTCAAGCAAAAGGTGGGCGGCGAAAATATTTGCCTCGTATTCCGGGCGCTCATCCATTCGGTAAAGAACAAATTCGCGCAGCCGGAAATCGCCTGCAAGGTCACCGTGAAGTCTGTCGTGCCCCAGCTCGTGTGCGCAGACGACGCGTCTTGTTCTCTCGTCAAGAGAAGAATTGATAAGAGCATAACGGTTGCGCAGCACACGCGTGTACATGCCCTTAAGGCTTCCCAGCTCCGTCTCAACAACGTTTACCCCCACAGCACGACATATGACAAACGGGTCGCGTGTGCCGATGCGGCGGATAAGCTCTTTTGCAGCGTTGTAAATCTTATCGTGAAGCATAACAATATCACTTTCTCTTTTCGGTGTTGGTTGAGACATTGCTGTTCTCATTGCCATTATCTATATTCTCATCAACGTCGGTGTCAGCTTCATCTGCCTTCAAAGAAGCATTTGCGGCGTTATTTTTCGCGTATTTTGAGTTTTTAAGCTTGGCATCCCAGTAAATATCATAAAGGCTTTTCATTACAAGCTCTTTATCCTCGTCGGAAAGCTCTCCACCGGCGAAAAGCACGTTTGCACGAGAAAGCAGCTCAGCAACTTGACGTCCTGCACGCGCCCCACCACGCTCCGCGGCGTCAGTTATGTACCGTTCCTCGGAACCAAGCAGATAATCGGTACTAACATTATAAAAAGCGGCAAACCGTGAGTATATTTCAATGTTTTTTGGGTATGAAACACCTGCTTCATACGTCTGGTACGTGCGCAGCGGTATACCAATTCTTTTGGCAAGCTCCGCTTGTGTAAGCGACGCCCCGTGCCGCAGCTCCTTTAGCTTTTCTGCAAAGCTCATTCGGATACCTCCTCCTCTTTGCGCATTATGAAACTGAAACGCTCTGCATTATATGAATATGCGTCTGCGTATGCGTATAAACTGTATCAGCTGATACGCACAAAAAATACGCAACAACCTGCGCATAATCAGTTGACAAAACGCAATAAATTGCGTATAATTAGAATATATACGCATTGAACTGCGTATATTATACCACTCTTACGCAGCAGTGTCAATGACGACACGAAAATATGTTCGGAGGTGGGCGGCACAAAACATATATGAATATAAAGAAAGATCGCGTTATTTTTCACTGCGACTTCAATAACTTTTTCGCTTCGGTCGAATGTCTTGCGACTCCGGAGCTTTGGGGGCGTCCTGTTGCCGTGTGCGGCAATACGCAGGAGCGTCACGGTATAGTGCTTGCGAAAAACATGGAGGCCAAGCGCGCGGGCGTTCGTACAGGCGTCGCCGTATGGGAGGCGAAAGCTGCATGCCCCGACCTTATTATTATACCGCCGCATTATGATGAATATGTGGCATATTCAAAGTATGTACGTAAAATTTACAGCCGTTATACAGACAGAATCGAGAGCATGGGCATCGACGAATGCTGGCTTGACCTGACAGGCAGCATCGACTTTAAGGACGGGGAAGCTGTTGCCAATGAAATACGTGCTGCCGTCAGGGATGAGACGGGACTGACCATATCCGTTGGAGTTTCGTTTAATAAAGTATTTGCAAAGCTCGGCAGCGACATGAAAAAGCCGGATGCTGTAACGGTGATAGGGGAGGACGACTTCCGCGAGAAGGTATGGTCGCTCCCCGCGGGCGATCTTTTGGGCGTTGGAACGCGCGCGGCGACGGTTCTTCTGCGCCGTGGAATTGCGACGATAGGCGATATTGTACGCTCCGATCCCGAATACCTTGCGCTGCTTTTCGGCAAGGGAGGCAGGCAGATGTGGGCATACGCGAACGGATACGACACATCAGAGGTACTTCTCTCATGTGATTCGCCGCCGATAAAATCGGTGGGGCACGGCATTACGACAACGCGGGATCTCACAACATCGGGGGAGGTGAAGGACGTAATAATTGAGCTTTCGCAGATTATCGGGGAAAAGCTGCGCCGTGAGGAGCTTGCCGCATGTGCTGTCGCCGTATCTGTGCGAACGTGTGAGCTTAAGGTCAAGGAATACCAGGGGACGCTCGCACGCCCGACACAGCTAACGCGTGATATAATTGAGCGCGCGTACGAGATTTTCCGTGAAAAGCATCGCTGGGAAAAGCCACTGCGTTCAATATATGTTCGAGCTATTAATCTTATTCCAGAGGAGGCCGCCAATGCGCAGCTTTCACTTTTTGATGGCGAGCGAGGGCGCCTTATGCGCCTTGAGCGCGCAGTCGATAAAATACGCCTTCGCTTCGGCTCGCATGCCGTTCACTCGGCGTCGTACCTCTCCGACATAAAAATCAGCAAAAGGAAAAAGCTCGCCGACACACCGATGTTTATGTATATGTAAAAATAATCACTATAATAAAATAAGGGCTATAGCGGTTTTAGTTTGCTATAGCCCTATAACATAAACTTTGTGTAACTGTTTTCAAAATATGCGTTTTTAATATTTCATGGTTCAGAGTATATCCATAACAACGTTGTCACGCCTACGGTACAACAACATAGCGGACGGGATGACTGACAGCGCCGTCAGAAGCAATACAAAGAAAAGAATATGAAGAGCCGTGGTGATGGGATAAAATTTTTTTATTAAGGCATCACTTAAGTCGATTGCATATCTCAGAAGAATGTACGTAAACGGAAGCGATAAGACTGCGCCGACAATGTATGCTCCTATTATTTCAAGGAAATATGTAAGCCCGACAGAGCATAGGCTGAGCCCATTCACGCGGTAAAGAGCATATGTTGGTAAACTAAGTCTTGTCTTTATATAAAGCTGGCTTGACAAAAGTGTTACTGCAGCAAATACCATCATGCCTAAAAGCGTAATCGAAAAAATAGCAACAAGTCTATTAAACTCCTTATATTCTGCTACCTTCGATACAAAATTTGTGAACATCATGTATGGAACAGATGATAACTTTTCCAATTCATGTGTCAGCTTGTTCATGTCGGCTCCGTATTCGCCGTAAATCTTAATGAGACTGTAGTTACCTTCAATACCGAGTGCATCAAAAGCGTCATTTGTCGTCAGCGCGGCAAAGGCAAATGATTTCTGTCCCATGAGCTGATAAACACCGGCTCTAATTATAGCGCCTATTCTAACGGTTTTATCTATACGCTTGAAAGATCCAAGTTGATCTTCTGTGACACCGCCATGTATCTACGCACTTGTATATAATCCTGTAAGAGTTATTTCGTCACCAACCTTATATGATGTAAAGTTAATTGCATTATTATCCCTATAATCGACCTCTTCCATATGGATAGTCGGAAATCCGAGTTCATCTGTTTCTTTTAATATGTATGAAGGCACGCGTAGGATTATTTCATCCCCCGAGTGTATTTTTTCTAAGTTTATCTTTCCCTCGACAACATATTCTTCAAGTGCGAGCAATTCCTCATCTGAAAATCCAATTACATCACAGCCAACAAGATAATCATCGTCAGAATATCCAAACGTCTTGTTAAAAAGATCTGGATTATTTGACTTGTATCGAAGACCCGGTAAATTAATGACACCTTTGTTTATACGTCCGTCAATTGACCAGTCAATAGCGCCCTCTGTATAATCATCAATATTATCTTCTTTAAACAAGATGCACATTTTTCGATTTTCTTTATAAGCAACAACTCTGTTGACTCCTTTTATATTTTTAAGCATATCGATAAAATCATCTGTCGCACCACTTTTTTCATAAACGTCTGTAGAAAAAACTATTTCACCTTCAAACATCGGTAGTGACTGCATATTAGTTTTAAACTGAAAGTCCGAATCTTGTTGTATAAATTTGTCGTTTGTTATTCGTGCGTCTTCTGTGTAACACTCACTATATACAACCCCGTATGAGATAATAGCTACTGATATTGTAATTATCATGACTGCTGCTAAAAGGAACTTTATATTTTTCGATACATCGAATTTAAATATACTAATACGCCCTACGGCAAGCTTGTACCTTATATATCTCACCTCGGTTTCGAGTGGCAGCTTATGTATCATAAAATCGACATAAAGGATATATAACTAAAAATCCGATAAGCATTGCTGCCAACAGCATTCCGTTTTTATAAAAGTCAAATGAGAAAATAATACTGCTTGATGCTCCGGAATAAAAAGCAAAAAGTACAGCTGCTGTAAGAGCGATGCCAAGTATTAACCCAAGTATCATTTCCATAACTGTTATGAAGGAGAGTTCATAAAGTATAGCTGTCCGCACCTCACCTGACGGTCATTCCGAGCCTGCTGTATACACGCATCCTGTAAAGGAGCCTGTCCTTTATTAAAAATAAAAGTGTGAATACTATCAAGAGCGAAACGACGTACATGACAGCCCTAAAGCCGTCCGGAACGCTATAAACGGCCATTTTGTTATAATTGCTGTTCTCAAAAATGTTGCCATCGTCTTTATAAGAGGGGAATATGATTTCATCTGAGCCAATATCAACGGTTATTAGTATCTGCTGCACAACATCGTACTCGTCACTATAGAGTGATTTTGCCTTTTCTTTCGTGATAAAGGCATTAACGGGGACAATATTATCTTTTAGCTGCTTATCGCCCTTGGTCCATAAATGTCCTACATCACTGAAATACCCGCATAATACATATGTATTACCATTTATAGTCACATTATCGCCAAGATTCTTGCAGCCGAGTGCTTCCATGACACTGAGAGATAGTGCTATTTCATTATCAGACACAGGAAATTTGCCGGATATAATTGAAATGCAAGCAAGTTTTATTGCCACACTATCCGCATAACCAAGGTTTAAACGGGTGGATGTGTCAAGATCCTCGCTGTAAACAGTATAAAAGGCTCCAAAAGCTGCAAAGTAAAAGTCTGGAAGGAGCTCTTCTAAGTCGTTTTCAGTAAACTCAAGTGCATCAGGGCTAAAAACAGCATCCTTGTAGTAAATATGCGTGAAATCACCGAAAACTAAGCTCCTTTGATTTTTAACAATTTCCGCCGTACTCGCTGTTGTGTTGTATAAAAACGTAGGTATTAAAACGAGTAGGCATATGCATAAGAGTAAAAATTTATTGCCGTTATTTCTTTTAAACAGATTTTTATGTACTATTTTCGCTGTTTTGAAAAAGCATTTCATGAAACTGCCTCCACCGTCAGAACACCATCTTTCATTCGGTAAACAGAATGGGCAATGTTCAACCACTCCATGTCATTTGTTACAATGACATAAGTCTGCCCGATTTTCTCGTTTGAAAGTTTCACAAAATCCATGAAAGCGCGTCCGGATTCTGAGTCAAGGTTTCCCGTTGGTTCGTCGGCAAGTATAACGGAAGGCTTCATGTAAAGAGCACGAGCTATTGCCGTCCTTTGACGCTCGCCGCCGGAAAGCTGTGGCGGATAAAAAGAACGGCGTTCGGAAATGCCAAGCATATCAAGGATCTCTTCCTCCCGCGCATGGTCATATGGTCTGCCTGCTATATCGAGCGGCAGGCGAATATTGTTAATTACTGTAAGCTCGTTTATCAGGTTATAGCTTTGAAATGTGAATCCGATATCAGTGTTGCGTATTTTTGCGCGCTGAGCTTCTCCTACGCCGTATATATTACGCCACAAAGTTTAACTTCACCTTCATCCGGCGCCAACAGCCCGCCGAGTATATTTAACAGCGTGCTTTTACCAGCACCGCTTTTGCCTATGACAACAGCTATTTCACCCTCCGATACGGAAAAGGAAGCATCTCGAACTGCGTGTACCTTGACACCACCAGAACGAAACGCTTTTCTTATATGAGCGGCAGATAATAGTTCCATGTCTTGTGCTCCTTAATTATTATCTGAAATCAAAACACCACCACTTTGTAGATTCATGTCTAAGAATGTGATCACAGTAGTAGAAAAAATACGATTCTCCTTCTGAGCGCCCAACATAAGCTTCAACCTTAAAGTTGTTAACATTTGTTTTGTATACATATGGTACATAATAGAATCCGCCATCTAATTCGCCATCATAAATATATACAAGACCTTCAATTCCCAAAGGTCTCTCGATAGCAGTTGAGTTTATGCTTGCGTATGTTAACAGCTTTGATTTATTAACACCATGTACAAATGTTAGAGATCCTTTCGCAGCACTAATGGGTGAGATCAAAAGAGCTAGTAAAATCATTAGTAATGCAATTGATAATCCAACTATTTTTTACACAAGCTTTCATTTTAATTCTCCTATCAATCAATATAATGGCATCATACATAATGCTATTTGTCAATATATAAAATAAAAAAATAATATAATGTATTAGTATTAATAATACTTCATAGCATCCATACATGATATTAGAACAATACTAACTGATTAATTACACCATTTACTGAAGGACAGCAGAGTCATAATTAAATACGGATATAATGTGTTAAGCAAAAATCACAATTTTCATCCAAAATAATACTGAGTATTACTTGAATATTACCAGTGTCATCTGTTATACTGAAAATGAAATTATTATACTTATAATAATTATTAATTATGGAGGACATATCAAATGCTGGCTAGAAAACCGCCGATGGGGTGGAATTCCTGGAACACTTTCGGTTGGAACATAAACGATAAGCTCATACGCGAGACTGCTGACGCGATGGTTGAAACAGGACTCCGCGACGCGGGCTACAAATATGTTGTCATAGACGACTGCTGGTCACTGCGCCGCCGCGGTCCTGACGGGCGAATCGTTCCTGACCCTGAGAAATTCCCGTATGGTATGAAGGATCTTGCAGATTATGTCCATTCTAAGGGACTTAAATTAGGTATGTATTCCTGCGCCGGAACAATGACATGCGCCGGATTCCCCGGAAGCTTCGGCCATGAATTCCTTGATGCAGAGACTTTTGCTTCATGGGGCGTTGATTTCCTAAAATACGACTTCTGCCACAAGCCGAAACTTGCAAACGGCCCGATTCTCTATAACAGGATGGCAATGGCGCTCAAGGCGACTGGCCGCGAAATTCTATTCTCCGCCTGCAACTGGGGCAGTGACAATGTAGAGCGCTGGATACGTTCATCTGGTGCGCATATGTACCGTTCGACAGGCGATATTTGGGACAATTTTGATAGCATTCGCCGCATTGCACGCAGCCAGATGGATAAGTTAGCGTACAGCGGACCTGGATGTTATAACGACATTGATATGCTGGTTTGCGGTATGTATGGAAAGGGCAATGTCGGTGGTCATGCCGGTGGCTGCTCTGACCTTGAGTACCGCACACACTTTGCCCTCTGGTGTATGTATTCATCACCGCTTATGATAGGCTGCGATGTCCGCAATGTGTCCGAGGAAACACGCAAACTTCTTCTGAACCGCGATCTTATTGCGATAAATCAGGATGAAGAAGCGCGTCCGCCGATGTTCTTCATCGGAAACTCCGAATCCGGTCGCGTTGGTATGTTCCGTCACCTTTCAAACGGCGAATACGCGTTTGCTTTTGTCAACTACGATGACCGCGAGGGCGGCATGGTTTGCCAGCTTTACGATCTTGGTCTTACTGTTGATTCCGGCTACGGTTTTGAGCTGAGAGATATATTTACGGGTGAGGTCAGAGGGCCATATAACGATTATTTCTTCGTACCTCGTATGCAGCCGCACGAAATCAAGGTCTACAAGGCAAAGCTTGTCAAAATGTGAGTATCTGGGAGTCTGAAAAAGAAAGCGGCGTATGTATGAGGTGCGCATCGCCGCTCTCTTATGATGAGATAGGACTTTATAAAAAGCTCATAAACCGCGCCTCAAAGAGTTTTCTCTGCATAAAATGCTTAGCGCTCGAGCTTAATGTTAGCGAAGAGAACCTTCGCGCAAGAATTGAGCTGTTCCGCAAACAGGGCTGTACGCTTTTTCTGTAATAAAAAAAGCCCCTGTGAAACGACTACTGTTTCACAGGGGCAATATCATTATTAGACTGGATGTACCTTTAAGTCAGAGTCCGCTGCATTTGCATCAAGATTGTACTTTGCTGCCTTGCGTGCTTCAAAGAATTTAAGTGCCACCTGATCGAAGAGAGCGTAAGTCAGTACATCCTCATCCTGCTCGATAAACTGTGGAATCTTTGCGCGCAGCGTATCAAGCTCCGGTTTTAGGTCATCCGCGGGACGGTATGTTATAGGCTCAACATCGCCTATTATACTGCGGCGGAACTCAGGATCGATTGGTACCGGTGTGCGGCCGTATTCGCCCTTTAAAAGCGCCTTAAATTCGTTTGTGACAAGCTTATAGCGCTCGCCGGTAATAATATTCATGACAGCCTGAGTGCCGACGATTTGAGATGTCGGTGTAACAAGTGGCGGATAACCGGCCTCAGCGCGCACTCGCGGAACCTCGTCAAGAACTTCTGCAAGAAGATCAGATTTGTCGGCATTCTTAAGCTGGGAGATGAGGTTCGAGTACATTCCGCCCGGAATCTGGTATATAAGCGTTTTTATATTTACGCTGAGAACCTTCGGGTCAAGGAGACCGGATTTGATATACTTTTCGCGTATCGGCGCAAAATATTGCGTAACCTTGTCAAGTTGATTGAGATCAATGCCTGTATCATAAGGCGTACCGGTAAGAGTCGCAACAATTGACTCTGTCGGCGGCTGAGAAGTACCCATTGCCATCGGAGATATAGCGCAGTCAACAACATCGGCGCCAGCTTCTATTGCCTTGAGCAAAGTCATAGAGGCAAGACCGGATGTGTAGTGCGTATGAACCTGAACAGGAAGGGAAGTCTTAGCTTTTATTGCTTTCACAAGGTCGTATGCATTGTATGGGGTGAGCAGACCTGCCATGTCTTTAATGCAGATCGAGTCTGCGCCCATCTCCTCAAGATGTTTTGCATACTCTGCAAACTTATCGTTGCTATCAACGGGGCTTATTGTGTAACTAATTGCGGCCTGAACGTGACCGCCTTCCTTTTTCGTTGCCTTAATGGCAGTTTCAAGGTTTCGGCTGTCGTTAAGGGCGTCAAAAATACGTATTATGTCAATGCCGTTTGCTATTGATTTCTTGACAAAGTATTCAACAACGTCATCAGCATAGTGACGATAGCCGAGTATGTTTTGTCCTCGGAAAAGCATTTGAAGTTTTGTGTTTTTAACGTGCGCGCGAATCTTACGCAGACGATCCCATGGGTCTTCATTTAAAAAGCGCAGACAGGAGTCAAACGTAGCACCGCCCCATGCTTCAAGAGAATGATAACCAACTTTGTCCATCTCACTGAGTATGGGAATCATCTCTTCAGTGCGCATACGCGTAGCGATTAAAGACTGATGCGAGTCGCGCAGCACTGTATCGGTTATGCCTACTTTTGCCATGTATTATTACCTTGGCAGCTGGTGCTGTCCTTTCTTTGAAATATGTAAGACATTATTATTTATGCATATAGTGACAGGAACACGCCCGCGGCGACGGCGGAGCCGATAACTCCGGCTACGTTCGGGCCCATGGCGTGCATGAGCAGGAAGTTGCCCGGATTTTCCTTCTGGCCAACGACCTGCGATACGCGGGCAGCCATTGGAACGGCGGATACGCCGGCTGAACCAATGAGAGGATTGATCTTGCCGCGTGTGATTAAGTATAAGAGCTTACCGGAAAGAATACCGCCGATTGTCGAGAAGCAGAAAGCGACGAGACCAAGGAACACAATAGAAAGTGTTTCCTTTGTCAAGAAAGTTTCGGCGCTTGCTGTAGCCCCGACGGAAACACCGAGGAAGATGGTACATATATTGATAAGCTCGTTTGCAGCCGTTTTTGAAAGACGTTCGGTAACGCCTGTTACATTGAAAAGGTTGCCAAGCATTAAAAAGCCTATAAGGGGTGCGGCGCCCGGAACGACAAACGTTACAACGAGTGTGACTACAACCGGAAATGCGACAAGCTCAAGCTTTGATACGTGGCGCAGCGTTTTCATAACGACGGAGCGCTCTTTTTTTGTCGTCAAAAGCTTCATGAAGGGAGGTTGAATAATTGGTATAAGCGCCATATAGCTGTAAGCAGCGATTGCTATCGCACTAAGAAGAACAGGCGCAAGTGTCTTTGTTACAAGAATAGCTGTCGGGCCGTCAGCGCCACCTATTATGCCGATTGAAGCGGCTGCTTCTGGGGTAAAGCCGATCAAAAGAGCGCCTGCAAAAGCCACAAAAACACCAAACTGAGAGGCAGCGCCCATCATCAGCGAAACCGGGTTCGCAATAAGGGAAGAGAAGTCCGTCATTGCACCGACGCCCATGAAAATAAGCGACGGATATATGCCGAGCTTGACGCCCAGATACAAGAAATCTATGAGATTACCGTTTTCAATAACATCCTGGAGAATGAAATCACTGCCGTCTTCTTTGATGAACAAGTCTGCGTGGAAAAGTTCCGCGCCGGGCAGGTTAGCGAGCAGCATACCAAATGCAATCGGTATGAGAAGAAGCGGCTCGAATTTTTTAACGATACCGAGATAAATAAGTACACCTATGACAATGTACATTATGACGGTTTTTATAGCTTCGGTGTTATTCGATAGAAAATCTGCAAAACCGGTCGTTGATATAAACTGTCGTATGAATTCCAAGACAGGATACTTCCTTTCCTGCTATTTATCTACTATTTATTACATAATAAAGTCTGTTTACTCAAGTGTAACGAGAATCTGACTTGTTGAAACAGATGTGCCAGAAGAAACATTGATAGATGCAACTTTACCGTCCTGTGGTGAAACAATCTCATTCTCCATCTTCATAGCCTCAAGAATGCAGAGAACATCACCCTTTTTAACCTCGTCGCCAACGGAGACATTGACTTTGAGAATGCTGCCGGGCATCGGGGCTTTGACTATGACGGAACCTGTGGCTGCAGGAGCTGCAACATTAGCAGTGGGTTTAGCTGCAGGTGCAGGGGTGGGTTCCGGAGCGGGTGCAGGAGCAGCTTGGGCTGGAGCTTGTGCGGCTGCTGCAGGAGTTGATACTGGGGCAGCGGTAGAAGCGGCCCCTGCTTCTTCGACTATTACTTCATATGTCACGCCATTCACTGTGACGTTATACTTTTTCATTTATAGTTCCTCCGAACATTAATTTAAAATGAAGTGTGTTAACGATTTTTATATTATTTACCGCCCCAGGGTGATGCGTTTCCGGAGCGCTTGAATGAAACGACCTTTAAGCTTCCGCGAGGCAACCCGTCAGCTTCAGCATATGTCTCAATGGCAGCGGTAATCACAGCAATAAGCTCACCGTCGTTTGATGGCGCGGAAGGCGCAGCAGTAGCTTGATTTGCTGCCTTAGGCGGGAATGCCGGCGGTTCGTATTTCGCACCGGCCATCGAAACAGGCGTTTCGTCGCCTATATCTTTGCCGGGTCTATAAAAAATGAGTTTAAAAACATAAAGTATAAGCCAAAGAATGGCCAGTACTAAAAAGATTGTTGCAAGACCAAGGATGGTAACTTTTAAACCCTCAAGCATTCTATCGCCAAGCGGGGCGTCGTTACTCATTGTTTTCTCGAAAACATCCTTAGTCGTAAGTGCTGCGTAATAAATACGGTTCATCTGTGCATTAGACCTCCTTAAAGTGGGAGGTTGGAGCGGCGCTTTGTGGGAATACCGGCGTCCTTCATCGATAACATCTCAAGCGATGAAGCGATATGCGCAAGCAGCTCGTCTGATGGGATAACATCGTCGATCTCGCCCTTCATAGCAGCCTCGGTGGCGTTTCCGAATCTCTCATCCCACTCAGCCTCAAGCTCTTTGCGGCGTACGGCGGGGTCTTTAGCGCCAGCAAATTTATCGTCCCAGAGGAAAGCTACAGCAGACTGCGCGCTCATTGCTCCAATCTTTGCAGAATCAAGCGCGAATGCCACGTCTGCACCAATAGCTTTGCTGCCGAGAACAGTATATACAGCGCCATAGGCACGGCCGGTCACGACAGTGACGAGCGGGCACTCTGCTTCGGCATAAGCAGAAGCAAGACGCGCAAGAGCGGCGGCATGTGGATAAGTGCTGTTATTTTCTAAGTCAAGTCCTGCGCTGTCAACTAATGTGACAACAGGTATATTGAAAGCGTCGCAGAAGGTAACGAAACGAGCGGCTTTAATAGCTGCTTCGTTTGTTAGCGCGCCATCCTTGACAGCGGGGTTTGTTGCTACTACGCCCGAGACAATGCTGCCAACAGGTGCGAGGGCGCATATGATTTCAGGAGCTATATTTGCGTAAAGTTCATGGTAAGTATTATTTGATATAGCTGATAAAACGGCGTGGGCATCATAACCTTCTTCCTCGATGACGGAAACATCAACAAGAACAGATGCGTCACGAGCGCCGTCTATACGTACGGTTCCCGCTGCGTTATTATCAGGAAGGATAGTGAGCAGAGCTTTAGCTTCAATAATTGCGCTAATTTCATCTTTTACAGAAATAGATACGACCGACAAGTCGGTTTTATCTGATGTTACATTTGTATATATTTTACCGTTTTGTTCGGATAAAATCACAATGTCAAACATGGAGGCGATGGCGGCGCAACTGCCAGCGCACGTACCGGCTATAATTGCTATCTGCGGTATTACGCCGGAAGCCTGCGATACGGCCTTCATTATTTTGCCATAGCCAGCGAGAGCTGACACGCCTTCAAACACAAAAGCTCCGGAGCTGTCAAAAATGCCGACGATTGGCGCGCCATTTTTTATAGCCATGTCGTAAAGGGAACAAATTTTCCGTGCATGAGCCTCGCCAATGGCGCCCTTGCTGCGGAAGTAATCCTGAGCGAAAGCATAAACAAGCCTTCCGCCGACGGCTCCGTATCCGCATATGACACCTTCAAAATCGTCAGAGTCGACAGCAGCACCTGAATCGAATTCAGTAGCGCGTCGCTTTACAAGCGCGCCTATTTCGACAAAGGTTCCTTCGTCGAAAAGAGCACTGACGCGGCCTCTTGCTGTCAAGCGCTTACCGGCAAGGGCAGCAGCTTCAGCCTTGGTGTCACGGTCGCGGAGCAGCTCACGTATCGCTGCGGTTGTCCTAGTTTTTGCGCGTTTTATTGCTCCGACAACCGCATCGAAGTCTTTTTTCTGCATACATTTACCTCCAAGTTAAGTATCCAAAAGGAAAGTGCTTCGCCAAAATGCTGAGATAAAAACACCATTTTACCCCATTATACCTATTATATCATTATCGATAATTATTGCAATACCTACATAATATATTGACTAATGTTAAGCTATACGAACTTTTTTAAGAAACATCGTGATTATTTATATAAAATTATTTAATTAATAATAAGCAACAAGAAAGTGTTTACATACTTCACAAAATTATGTATAATGTCAGACAAACACTTATACACAGGCATAGGTCTTTTATCTATATATCGTAATAAGGTGAGAATACTGAATACAAAATACATATGAAAAGGGTAAAAAAATATGAGAATAATTGATTTTCACACACATTGTTTCCCGCCTCACCTTGCACCGAAGGCACTCTCAAAGCTCTCCGAGAATATTCATATAAAGCCTGAATACGACGGTACGGCAGAAGGACTTATTAAGAAAATGGATGCGTGTGGCATAGATAAATCAGTCGTCCTTAATATCGCGACAAACTACCGTCAAGAATCGAAAGTAAACGCATTTGCTATGTCACTTTTTGGGGAGGAGTATGGTGGGCGTCTTATCCCATTTGGCTCAGTCCATCCCGATAATCCCAATATACGCGAAACCATAAAAACATTAATTGACGGCGGTATTAAGGGCATAAAAATTCACCCTGATTACACCGGCAACATGGTAGACTCAGACGAACTGAAACCAATTTTCGCCGCGTGCTGTGAATTCGGTTTGCCAATTGCAATTCATGCGGGATGGGATCCCGTGTCGTCAACGCTTATACACGCAACGCCTGATAAAATAGCAAAAGTAATAAGGGAATATCCCGGGTTACGCCTTGTAGCAGCACACATGGGCGGAACACTTCAATGGGAGGATGTGCTGCGCCATCTTGCGGGTAAAGATGTATGGTTCGACATCTCCATAGTATACGAGTATGGGCTTGCTCCCACCCTCATTTGCGCGATAATTGATGCGCATCCGAAAGATAAAATCGTTTTCGGAAGTGATGGGCCGTGGTCGTGCCCTGCGAAGGCGGCCGATTATATACGGTCGCTGGGGCTCGGGCGCGACATGGAGGAGCGTATCTTTTATAAAAATGCGGAAGCTCTTTTAGGCCTTACGACAGTGTAATATAAAAATATAAATAAAAATGACGCCCCCTTGCCAATGTTGGCTGTGGGACGTCAAATTTTATCAGAACAACACATCAGGTTTCGTCAATATGATCTGTAAGCTCATGCTTAAGTCTCGACATTTCGTATGCTTCACGGTAATCTTCGATTTTTAGGCTGCATAGCTCAAGGTCGTCATAAACCATATATCGTAAGCCGCGCGGTGTATCATCATCAAATTCGTCTGCTGCAAGACGTAAAATTTCCGCTGCTTTACTGTATTCTCCTTTTGATAATTTAGCTCGTGCAGCTATGTGCAGTCCGTAGGCTGCTTGTTTGCTCAGCTCGGAGATGGTTGTGCAGCAGGCGGCACAAGATAGTAAAAAAAGATAAAAGTTTGATATAAGTGCTTTATTTGATGGCGAAATATCAGGGGAGGGAACCTTGGTGTCAGCGTCAGATTTAACGTCCGCAAGCTCCAGAAGGCAGGTTACAATATTATAACCTGTATCAGTGATGCTGGGTGCCAACTCGTAAAGCTCCTTTGCACGCAACAGCGCTTCTTTTGCTTTTTTAAATTTCATATCTAAAAAGTTGCGGACAGCAATGTTTAGGTAGCACTGTGCAATTATGTTGCCAATATCACTTGTCGGATATGACGAACCGACAGATATACATCGCTCATACTCGCCGTTATTGTAGAGCGATAAAAGCATATTTTCAATTTCTTTTGGCGCTCCACCGTTGTCTTCGAAAAAATATGCAGGTGAAACGTCAAGCCGCTCAGCTATATATAAAAGGGAACTGAGCGATGGAAGCGCAGCTCCGTTTTCTATCCGGCTGAGCATATTACGTGTGATTTTATCACCAGCAAGCTGCTTTTGTGTTAAGCCGCGGCGTATGCGCAGTGAGCGTATTTTCTCGCCGATCATCACTTAGTATCGCCGTCCTTGTTATCCTCGGCAATATTGTTAAGTGTGCGCATAATGTCGTCTTTTTTAGATGAAGTTGCTTTTGTGTCAGCAACTTCTTTTATATCAAGAATGGATTTGTTACGCAGTTGATTTTTCGCGTCGTCAAGAATTGACATAAGCATCTTGCATGTTTCGCTGATATCGTCCGCAGTCTTTTCAAGAAGCGCACGCGAACGGTTGCGCGCCTCGTTGACAATATCTTCCGCTACTGCGTTTGCACGCAGTATTATCTCGCCAATACGCCCGCTTATTTCATCATAAAGACGCAATTTTTCGTTGACATCAACATCGCTTGGCACACTGGTCGGTGAGCCCGATAAAGCTTTATCTTCCACATCAGGAACAGTGACGGCTGACGCGTCGCTTTTCACTTCCTGCATAGTTTTAAGTGACTCTTCCGCCGCACTGAGGCGTTCGCGAAGAATGGCAACCTCCGCTTCTGCCTCGGACAGCTTTGCCGACAGCTCCACGTTCTCCGCATTAGCCTTTTCAAGCCGGTTTTCAAGTATTTCTATCTTTTTCTCATATTCGGCTTTTGTTTTCGCATGGGATTTTGTTATTTGTGAGATATAATTAATTACGTCATTTTTATTGTATCCGTTGATAGCTCCCCTGAAAACGACTGTGCTGTTACCCGGCATGTAATATCCTCCCCCGTTATATGGATGCATGCAAATAATAGTAAATTGTATTTACATATTATCATACGATGCTCAATAAATCAATATATTAATACTCATATCAATGTAATGAGCTGTATTGAGCGAATTGTTATTGAAAAAAAACACACTGCGTGCTATAATTTCACAATACGATAACTTTGTTTAATGCTTAATATTATCTCATATATCATGAAAAATAACACGGAAGGAGCCGCACCGATGAAAAGTAATGCTAATATAGATTACGCATATCTTGCGGAGCTTTTGTTTCCTGATGTAACAGAAACGGAGGCTGATCTTGAAGAAAGATACCCTCCCCGCAATTTGCCGGAAGGGGCTGTCGTTTCACGGCTTGCGCCGAGCCCTACGGGATTTGTTCATCTTGGAAACCTCGTACAAGGTATGACGTCTGAGCGGCTCTGCCACCAGTCAGGTGGTGTCTTATTTCTGCGCATTGAGGATACAGACGCAAAGCGCGAGGTAAAGGGAGCGGTCGATGCTCTAATTAAAGGGCTTTTGTATTATGGCATATCGTTTGACGAGGGCGCCACATCTGATGGCGATATCGGTAACTATGGGCCGTATAGGCAACGACAACGCAAGGACATTTACGCTGTGTTAGCGAAAAAGCTTGTTAGCGAGGGCAAGGCATATCCGTGCTTTGCAACAGAGGAGGAGCTTGCGGCAATTCGCGCCGAGCAAACGAAAGTAAAGGCTAACTTAGGTTACTACGGTCCCTACGCAAAGTGGCGTGACCGTTCGATTGATGAAATAAAGGAAAAACTTGATGCCGGTGTGCCGTGGGTGCTGAGATTCCGCTCTGAGGGAAGCATCCAAAACAAATTTAAGTTTAACGATTTGATAAAAGGCACAATCGATGTCACAGAAAACGATATCGACCACATCCTGCTGAAGTCTGACGGGATACCGACGTATCATTTCGCGCACGTTGTTGACGATCACCTAATGCGTACGACTCACGTTGTTCGCGGTGATGAATGGCTGCCGTCGCTTCCGTTCCATCTGCAGCTTTTCTCGGCGCTTGGCTGGAAACCGCCAAAATACCTTCACATCGGCCCGCTGATGAAAATGGAAGGTGAATCGAAGCGCAAGCTTTCAAAGCGCAAGGATCCGGAGCTTGCAATTTCGTATTATGCCCGCGAGGGTTTTACAAAAGAAGCTGTGAGAGAATATATAATGACAATTCTCAACAGCAACTACGAGGATTGGCGGCGTGCGAATCCAGCTGCTGATTATACGGAATTTAAGTTATCATATAAAAAGATGAACCCCGCAGGGTCGCTGTTTGATGCTGCAAAGCTTTGCGATATCTCGAAAAACGTCGTCGCAACACTGAGCGCACGTCAAGTTTACGACGAAACACTCGCTTGGGCGGATGAAAATGACCCTGATTTCGCCCGTGTGCTAAGACAAAACGAAAAAATAGCGCTTGATATGCTTTCTATCGGCAGAGGCGTGCCGAAGCCTCGTAAGGACATTACTGTCTGGAGTGATGTCAAGGGCTATATTGGGTTCGCTTTTGACGAATACTTTAAAATTGAGGACAATTATCTGGAAGAAACTGATAAAACAACAATTATAAAGGTGCTCACAGCATTCCTTGACACTTATGATTACACGGACCCACAGGACACGTGGTTTTCTAAAATTAAGGATATCGCTGCCAGTATCGGTTACGCGCCAGAGATGAAGCTGTATAAGCAAAACCCGTCGGCTTACGCCGGCAATGTTGCTGATGTTGCTGAAATGATACGCATTGCTGTTACAGGACGGAAAAACTCTCCTGATTTATATGCTGTTATGGAGGCAATCGGTGAGGAGAGCGTTCGCCGTCGCATAAACAGCATGATAGAAAGCCTCTCATAATTTTATTATCAATGAAAATGAAAGGGAACTCACTAAAATGGGTGATAATGCAAATTTTTTATATGAAATAATAAATCGACATATTGCCGAGGGTAAATATACACCGGAGCAGATACACACGCGTTTTCCACCCGAACCGAACGGTTATCTGCACATAGGCAACGCGAAGGCAATATATATAAACTGGTCAATAGCGCGCAGATATGGTGGTAAATTCAACCTCCGCTATGATGACACAAACCCGACAAAGGAAAGTGACGAGTTCGTTCGCGCAATAGAAGAGGATTTGCGCTGGCTTGAAGCAGAACCGGATGGCGGTATCTTCTTCGGTTCCGATTATTTTGATGCTTGCTATGAGTTCGCCAAAAAACTGATAAAGGATGGCAAGGCATATGTATGTGACCTGAGCGGAGAAGAGCTTAGGGAATACCGCGGCGACTACAACACTGAAGGTCGTCCGAGCCCCTACCGCGACAGGAGCGTCGAGGAAAACCTTGACCTTTTTGAGCGAATGAAAAACGGAGAATTTCCGGACGGGTCAAAGACTCTTCGCGCAAAAATCGACGTTAACTCACCAAATATACTTATGCGCGACCCGGCTTTGTTCCGCATACGCCACGCAAGCCACCATCGTCAGGGCAATAAATGGTGTATATACCCGCTCTACGATTATGCGCATCCGATACAGGATGCCCTTGAGGGCATTACACATTCGTGCTGCTCTGATGAGTTTATAGTGCATCGCCCGCTCTATGACTGGGTGTGTGAAAACATCGGTTTTGATCCGAGACCATATCAGTATGAGTTCGGCCGTATGGACGTGACATATACAGTCATGAGTAAGCGTTATCTGCGACGTTTAGTTGAGGAAGGACGCGTTGATGGCTGGGATGACCCGCGTTTACCGACGATATGCGCACTTCGCCGCCGCGGTTATACGCCATCGGCAATATTTGAGTTTATACGACGTGCGGGAATTGACCGCAACCGCGCTACAATCGATATCAATCTCCTTGAATACTGCATTCGTGAGGAGCTTGGCGCAACAGCAGAGCGCCGTATCGCTGTTATCGAACCACTTAAGGTAGTTATAACGAATTATCCTGAGAATAAAACTGAATATTTCGAATTGCCGAACAACCCGACGAACCCTGATGCCGGAGTTCGCAGCGTGCCGTTTACGCGGGAGCTATGGATTGAGAAAAGCGATTTTGCCGAAGTGCCGCCGCCGAAGTTCTTCCGCTTAAAGCCGGGCGGGGAAGTACGCTTGATGGGTGCTTATATCATCAGATGTAATGATGTCATAAAAAACGAAAAGGGCGAGATTGTCGAGCTTCGCTGTGAAGCAGACCTTGCCACAGGATGCGGCATGCCCAAAGACGGAAGAAAAATTAAGGGCACAATACACTGGGTATCGGTAAAACACGCGGTAACAGCTAATGTCATTTATTACGATCATCTTTTCACAATTCCAAACATAAATGAAGTTGACCCGTCGGAATATGATGCGTATCTTAATCCTGATTCAATGAAGAAATATACCGGCTGTATGCTTGAGCCCTCTCTTTCTGAAGATCGTGGCGGTGTTCGCTATCAGTTTGTGCGAAACGGTTATTTTATAAAAGATACAAAGAATGAAAACACATATAACCGCATCGTCAGCCTAAAAGATAGCTACAAGCCGCAAGCGTAAAAAAAAGAAAAGTATAAAGACAATATCTGCTGTTTTCCCGCCGAATACCGAAAAATATAAAACATAAATTTTCGGCGGGGAAATAGCGCGCAAGTATTGCAATCAAAAGATGTTTATGTTATAATGAACTCCCAAGGAAGCATAGCTCAGTTGGTTAGAGCACTTGCTTGACATGCAAGGGGTCACTGGTTCAAGTCCAGTTGTTTCCATATGGTTACGGAGCCTTGCGGCTCCGTTTTTCATGTGTTTGTGGGTCTGTTTATGCTTGACAGAATAGATATACTTATGATATTCTACTTGCGTTGAAGGGGACTTAAAACGATATATTGTTCAAAATGCGGGTATGGCGGAATTGGTAGACGCGCCGGTCTTAGGAACCGGTGGTAATCCGTGCAGGTTCAAATCCTGTTACCCGCACGAAATAAGGACGCTAATATTGATAAGATGTGTATCGATATTAGTGTCCTTGTATTTTTTGGATGTTGATTTAATTAATAAGAGTTATGCCCTCGAAAAGGCCGCAGAGGATGCTTGAAGAAGAATTATAAATTACATTATGAAAATTATGAAAATTTTGTTTCTTTTCGGACATTACCGTCAGATTATTGTGTATGATATATTTACAATAAACATAATAAACATAAAGTTGAGGAGTGGGGTATGTATTTGATAATTACGTCAAGCCCGAACAAAGACGGGCTCACAGCTGCTTGCGGCAAAGCGGCTTACAATGGGATAGAATCAGCGGGTGGCAAGGCAGAAATTATTGACATCAGCGAGCTGAAACTCCAGCCCTGCAGAATTTGCGGCGATGGTTGGGGTACATGTATAAGTAAGGCGATGTGCGTTATTGATGATTGTCTTGCGAGCATTCAAGAGAAAATCAGATATTGTGAGGGTCTGTTTCTTGTCACACCTGTTTACTTTGGACAACCCTCCGAGCGAATGAAGTACTTCTGTGACCGTTTTCGCCGCTGTGAGGCGTTCCGAAAAGGTGGAAGCTGGGCAAAAGGTAAAAATATAAACCTTGTCGCCGCTGCCGGAGGTTCCGGCAATGGGACAGCAACAACGCTGGTCGAGCTTGAAAACTGGTGTAGGCACGTTTTTGCGATACCGCAGGAGCGAATCGGCATAACTCGTTTCAATCGCTCAAATACTCTTTTAGTAATCGAGGATGCAGGCAAACGTTTGGTCAAGGGAGATTTCTTCAAGAGGTTTTAGAAACGAAATATTTTAGTTCTATGTAAAATTAATGTTAGGTAGCCGACAGTTATTTTTACCCTAATTGCAAAAATCTATTGTAACCATACATATGTAGACTTCATAATGGAGAAAAGATACTTTGCACGATAAAACAAGACCTGGGGGAATAGCGAACTCTATGTTCTATTACGCGCAGGAATAACCGAATAGATTTTGGAACTAAGAATAAGTCGTGGAGCAGGAGAAGACATGGCAGGTCAGACAATCGCAAGAGTATTTATAAAATGGACGAAAGGAAACTGTCCGTCGTTGTCCATTCTTTATTTTCATCGTGGATGCTGTCCTTCCTCTTTGAAGGTCGGATATTCTATTCACTTGCCGACGCATATATGTTTGATCCTGCCGGTATGGTCTTCTGCGGAGTCGCGGCTGTTTTTGTCGGGTTGTTGCTGTGCGGGCTGTTTATAAAAACAAAGAGAATGGCACGTCGTTTGTTTCTGTGCTCGTGTATTTATATTCATGGCTGTTTCCATTGTCTTTTTCTTTCCTCCGTCTTTGCTTTGGACTTTGGGACTCATTGCGGGTTCGTTTTTAGCAGGAGGCTGTGTAGCGGGCTGGGGCTTTTTCCTGAAAAGCAGCACACCGGAAAACGAACGCATCAAAACAGTTGCAGATTTGCTGATCCTGTCAAATTTCCTCATGATACTCTGCAACATAGTTGCTATACATATATCACCGCTTGTCGGGCTAGTTTTATCTATGCTGATGCTTTTAGGTGCGTTCTTACTGGCGCTGAAACTTCCCGCTGATAATAACGTGGAGTCCTCCGATTCGGCTGAGCCGGAGAAGAATTACATTAGCATCAAGTGGACAATCATGTTTTTATGCCTTTTTATTGTTGTCATAACAATAAATTCAGGACTGATGTATCAAGTAGTCAGCCCAGCTTTCGCACATCTTGAAAGCTTGACAAGCTGGTACTGGGCGCTGCCCTATATAATAGCTATTTATATTATGAGGAATCTGCCCGGAACAGTCAGCAGAACATACATACTCTACGCAGCAATTGCGATGATCGGACTTTCGTTTATTGGTTTTATGATTCTTGGCCGCTCAGTCGCCAGTTATATAACGGTTAATACACTGATGCTTGGAGCCTTCGGCGTGTATGACTTGTTTTGGTGGAGCATTCTTGGCGAAATGCTGGATTTTCACAAAAATCCCGCCCAGGTTTTCGGTTTCGGTCTTTCCGCAAATGTGTTAGGTATTCTGGTGGGTGGGATGATTGGTAAGGCTATTCTGTCAGCTGATATGAACAGCCCGAACCCCCACGCTGCTGGCGCTTACTGTAGTCTGTGTGACGCTTGCTCTTCTGCCTCCTTTACATAAGCATCTTTCTTGCTTACTGAAAGACCACGCATATCTGAATGTAGTCTCTAAAATGACCGAAAGGGAGCAGATCGCTCAGATAGAATACGTGGCAAAATTCGGGAAGCTGTCAAAACGGGAAAATCAAGTTACTAAGCTGCTGTTTGAGGGAAAAACAGGTAGGATGATTGCGGCGGAACTTCATATTAGTGAAAACACGGTCAAGTATTATATAAAAAATATCTATTATAAATTTAATGTTCAAAGTCGAACGGAGCTGATTTGCAGCATATTGAAAGGGAAAAATGAGTTCCTGTCCAAATAGCACAATTAAAAGCAATAAAATGTCTGCCCCTACCCGAAAAGGTAGGGGCTTTTTTCGCGCAAACTCACCTCCTCGGATGGTGTTTTTTAATTTACAGCTTGCTATACTGTACGATATGGTGAATCGCTTGCCGTAAAAGAAAAGGAGAGATATATTTGGAAACATATGTGAAAAGAAAAAATACTTTCGCTATTTTTACTGGCCTTATTTAAATTCGGAGGATAGCGGAAGGTTGGCGCTTGCCGGCCTTGTGATGCTGAGAATAGGGATTTTGATTTTAGTGATTAATAAGATAAAGAAAAAACCTAACGGAAAACAAACTGTAAAACGTACTTAACAAAAAACATAAAAACTAATAAGCAGTTCAATCTGGTAAGTACGTACGTTTCCTGTCGCTATGACTTTTATTACGAATACAAGAAGTAAAGAAAGGTTGTATGTATTATGACAAAGGGTAAATTCGGATTAAGTTTATCGGCTATAGCAGTGATTGCGTTTGCATTTGCAGCACTGCGGCAACCAACGGTAGTTCTGCTGATTTGCGGCTTTGCGCTACTGGCGGAAAAGGATGAATGGCTTAACAAACAAACGATGCAGGCGCTTTTAGCGACCATCATTTATTATCTGGTCATTTTAGTTACGGACTGGTTGTTTCGGAGGATTGGCGAGGTTTTTTAACTGGTTGGAGCTTTACAAAGCGAGCGGTGCGTTGAATAGAGTGAACTCGACCGTCGGCGATATCATTTATATAGCGTTTATAGTTCTCAATATTTTTGCCATCCTGCGTGTTCTGCGTGGCAAGGATGCCGATCTGCCTTTCCTTTCCAAAATGTCTGGTGTGACTTAACGGCAGCTTTTTCGCAAAAGATTAAACCTAAATCAGTCCATGCGGCAGACATTCCGCCTTAGCCTGCTGCCCCGAGGAATACTCCGCCAAAACAGACACCGGTCAAGTTCTGTTCTTCCTGCGGCGCTTCTCTGAGCGGTGATTCAGCGTTTTACAGCGAATGTGGAACAAGAGTAGAATTAACAATAGGAGGATAAAAATGTTTTGTAAGAATTGCGGTAAAAAACTCCCGGATGAAGCTAAATTCTGCAATAGCTACAGAACAAAAGTCGAACCTGTACAGCCTGTAAACGCTGAAGCGGAACGCCCTGCGGTGAATACTCCTCCGCCTCCTGTTTACACAAACCCTGAACAGATCCCGCCCCAGAACACCTACACACCGCCTGCTTGCTATTCGCAGCAAAAGAGAAGCGAACCGCTGAGTGTGGGACAGTATATTGCTATGTTCCTGCTTCAATGCATCCCGCTTGTGGGAATTATTATGCTTTTTGTGTAGGCCTTCAGCAGCACGGGAAATCTGAACAGGAGAAACTATGCTCGGGCAGCTTTGATTCTTGCTATTGTCGGAGTAGTCATATCCATCATTTTCGGAGCTGCTATTGTAAATGTAATTCTTGAGCTGTTAAGAGACATGGCAGGATACTATTAAACCGAATGCTGACAAGAGAATGCCATTTAACGGGATTCTAACAATACATATCATGTATAAGCAGCAATATATGATTCATACATTTCTCTACATAAATGGCGACTCCGAAGCATAATTGAAACAAAAATTAAACCTTAAATTAAAAAGTTATATCGGCTGTAATCGCTGAAAAGCGATACAGCCGATAATTTTGTCCCGTAAAACCAGCAGCTTTAAAGAATTACCCTGATTTACAACTACATATTAAATACGTTTATATAAGATACGTTTAATCAATATTCTTATAATATTTGCACTGAAATTATAACTTGCCCCGATGCTGCAAATTTGTGCTAATAAAATAATACTCTTGAATGGTATATTGTTTTATAGATATATTTTTGTTATGCTTAATCGAAATTATTACAATATTAAAAAGCTTTATCAAGTAGTAGATTAAAAGAAGATAATATGAATAAAAAAAGAACCCCTACATAAGCAAATTAAATCGGATTGAGTTTGTAATAACTTCTGCTTGCACAGGAAGGTGCAAACACTGCTCTGAAGGCGGGAACAAGGGCACGGATGAGCATATAAACGTGCTTTGGCGGCTGATATGGTTCGCAAAGTGGCAAGCAAACATGCAATAAAATCGGTTATGACTTTTGGCGGGGAGCCGCTTTTATATCCGGATGACGTTTGCATGATTCATTCAGCTGCGCGTGACGCTGGTATCGCTGTGCGGCAACTGATAACAAACGGCTTTTTCAGCCGTGACGAAGCGAAGATAAAAAAAGTCGTAAGCGACCTTGCAGAAAGCGGCGTCAATGATCTGCTTTTATCTGTTGACGCTTTTCATCAGGAATTTATCCCCCTCGAACCTGTTGTTATTTTTGCAAAGGCTGCTTTGGAGATGCAAATCCCAAGTTTTCGCGTTCACCCGGCGTGGCTTGGAGGGCGTGATGCTGATAATCCATACAACAGGAAAACACATGAAATCTTATCAGTTTTCAATGAGATGGGCATACCATCATCAGATGGAAATGTCATTTTCGCGGCAGGGAATGCACTGAAATATTTGAGCGAATACTTTAATTCAAATGAAGAATACGAAAACGAATATACCGAAAAAAACAGTGACATTGTAGCTATCTCTGTAGAACCAAACGGTGATGTTTTAGATGGCAACATTTATAAGTCAGATATTATCGATATTCTGCAGAATTGTGTTCCTGACGACGAGTGATAATCAGATAAGCACTGTTGACTTGTGATGGATAATATGATAAGATTTATATAAAATGATAATGAAATAACAATCTGTCAAATATTATTAAAACGCTCCACTGCAGCTATATAAATTATTAATATAAAAGGAAAGGAACAAATGCGCGCTGAAATTAATCACTGGAAAGATCAACGGTTTGGAATGTTCATTCACTGGGGCTTGTATGCGCTCCTTGGCAGGGGTGAGTGGGTTATGTTTAACGAACCCATTGACAAGGATGAGTACCGCAAGCTGATGGATTCTTTCACGGCGGAAAAATTTGACGCCCGGGAGTGGGCACGCGTAGCAAAAAAAGCCGGTATGCGCTATATGGTTATGACGACACGCCATCACGACGGTTTTTCGCTCTGGGACAGCAAAGCAAGTTATGAGCAGTTTACATCAATGAACAGCGCCGCGCACAGGGACTTTGTCCGCGAATTCGCTGACGCTTGCCGTGCGGAAGGGCTGATGGTGGGTTTTTATTATTCGCCGATGGACTGGCGCTTCCCGGGCTTTTTTATGCCGAGGTTGTATCGTAAAAGCGCACTCGAGATGCGTAAGCAGTGTCATGAACAAATCCGCGAGCTTATGACGCAGTACGGGAAGATAGACATAATGTGGTTCGATGGCGGCGAAGATTTCTGGCTTGCGCATGCTCTTGACCTACATGGTGGCATTAAACAAAGGGATATCACAAATCCGCAGTGCCCCGATTTCTGGGGGGCGGAAGAGCTTGACCGCATGATACGCGAGCTGCAACCCGGCATCATTATAAATAATCGTTATGGCAGCCGAGAGTTCGGTGATTTCCTGACACCGGAGGAACGCACAGGCGAGTTCAATATAAATGAGCCATGGGAAAGCAATATGACTATCAACGGCATCTGGGGATGGACACCAAATCCCCCGCGTACACTGCGTGAGTGCATCCGCCTTCTTGCAAAGAATGTAACTGGCGATGGTAACTTTTTATTAAACGTAGGGCCCCGCGCAGACGGCACAATCGAGCCTGTGCAGGTTGAGCGCCTGCTTGAGATAGGTCGGTGGCTTGAGAAATATGGCGAATCAATTTATTCAACTCGTGGCGGACCTTTTAAAAACAGCAACACTGGCGGCATGACTTACCGTGACCGCACGCTTTACGTACATATCTGGGACTGGGAAGAAAACGTCATTTTACTGCCGAAGCTTGACGCTAAAATCCTCAGTGTAACATCTCTCACAGCAGATGAGTTTC
>JAAYLD010000048.1 GCA_012522015.1 Clostridiales bacterium | reverse complement strand
TGTAAAAAGCTATAGCATTTTACCGATTGAGGAAAGTTATAAGGAAAAGCCTGCTTATATACGAAATGAAACAGACAGAACAGGTGAAAAAGATAAGCAAACGACGGATACGATAAGTTCGAAAAAAGTTATAGAGGGAACTGCGCTGACAGATGGCAGTTCAATCGAAGGGATAGCAAAACAGAGCTTCATCAGCGTAAATGTAAATAAACTTGATACGCTTCTTAATATAGTCGGTGAAATAGTTACGGCTCAGTCGATTGTCGTAAATAGCGTTGACTTAAAATCACAACAGAATGAGAAATTTGAAGCTTCGACGGAACATATGAATTCGCTTATCAAGGAGCTTCAAGATATTGTTATGAGCATCCGAATGGTGCCCATATCAACAATCTTTTATAAGATGCGTCGTCTTGTCCGCGATATGAGCAGAAAAGTGGGCAAGGAGATTGAGCTTGAGATAATTGGCGAGGGAACCGAAGTCGATAAGAACGTTATTGATGCGCTTTCCGATCCGATTTTGCATATTATAAGAAACTCCGTTGATCATGGCATTGAGGATATAGCAACAAGATTGGCAGCTGGTAAGCCTGCAAAAGGTAAAATCACGCTTGAGGCTAAAACAACAGGCAGCGACATCATTGTTACTATATTGGACGATGGCCGCGGATTGCAGCGCGATGGTATTCTTAAAAAAGCAATAGAAAAGGGTATAATCAGTGAGATTGACGACGATATTCCGGATAAAGACGTATTCGCTATGATATTTATGCCCGGGTTTTCGACAAATGAAAACGTCAGCGAATACTCCGGTCGTGGCGTCGGGCTGGATGTTGTCAAAAAGAATATAAGTCAAGTCGGCGGTTCCATTACTGTTGAAAGTAAAGATGGATTCGGAACAAAAACTATAATACGCATACCTCAAACGTTGACGATAATTGATGGAATGAAATTCGCTGTAGGTAGAATGAATTTCATTGTCCCGACAACTTCAGTTAGAACAATTGTCAAACCCGAACCGAAAGATGTGTTTGTCGATGCTGATGGCAATGAAATTTTCATGATTCAAGGCGCATTCTATCCGCTTCTCCGAATGAAAAAGTATTTTGGTCTCAGTGAAGGAACGGATGACATTAGTCAGAGCATGGTAATGCATCTTTCGTCCGAAGAAAAGGATATCTGCATTTTCTTTGATGAAATAGATGGTCAATGCCAAGTTGTCGTTAAGACTTTACCCCATTATCTTTCACAGTGTTCGACAAACTTAGGTGGAATTGGCGGCTGCGCAATATTAGGCGACGGTTCGATAAGCTTTATACTTGACGTGAACAGCATATGACCGGGTGTAATTCAAAAAGACAATGCAAAGGGGAGGGGAGATGCAGATGAACTTTCAAAGTGATATATATAAAATAGCAGGCAATAGTAGCGCCGGTGGCGCGTATGCTCCATCAGAGCAGCATGAAGACACAGATACAGAGATTGAAGTTGCAGAATATCTCATTTTTACAGTTAATTCAATAAGTTTTGGTGTGGATATCAGCATGGTTCAGGAAATAATAAAAATGCAGACGATATATCCCATACCAAACTCTTTACCGCACTGTAAAGGCATAATTAACATGAGAGGAATGATTGTGCCGGTTATCGACACACGTATGAAGTTGGGTTACGAGGCGGCTTCATATGATGAAAACACATGTATTGTAATCATAAGAGTTGACACAGATAGAATCGGTATGATAGTTGACAGCGTAATTGAGGTCGCACGATTGACGCCGGACGAAATTGCCAACGCGCCGGGCGCTGCTTTGGGGCATGGAATGAAATCAGGCGGTATGATAGAGAAAATAGCGCATGGCGGAGGGAAAATATATCAAATTCTTGATATATATACAGTCTTGTCATTGCAGCGCACGACGGATAATCAATAATCAAAAAGAAGAGAAGCGGCGCAAAGCATTACAATCACACAGCATAAATAAAACCCCCGATTGATAACACTATCGGGGGTTTATCTTTTTGGCGGAAATGCAAAGAAGGCCGGGGTAAACCCGACCTTCTTTTTGCAAGATGTGATTTGTAAATTAACCTCCGATGAGCGAGAGAACGTTCTGCGGAAGAGCGTTTGCCTGTGCCAGCATTGCTGTAGCAGCCTGCTGAAGGATGTTGGCGTTCGTGAAGTTCGTCATTTCCTTCGCCATGTCTACGTCGCGAATCTGGCTCTCTGCGCTCGTCAGGTTCTCTGTCGAGATCTCGAGGTTGTTTATCTTGTACTCAAGACGGTTCTGGATAGCACCGAGGTAAGCGCGCTGGCTCGAAAGTATGTTGATGGCTTTGTCAACGGCAGTGATAGAGGCGGAAGCTGCTTCCTGCGTTGTAACCTTTGCAGACGCAACACCGAGATAGTTGGAGTCCATCTTATCGATGTTGATTGTCAGCTCATCGCCCTCATTTGCGCCAACCTGGAATGTAAGGCCTGCGCCAGCCTTATTGACAACGTCAAACGTCGAGGGTACATCGCCGAAAGTATTGACATAGTTTCCGGTAATGGAGGTAGAGGGAGGAGTATTATTTGCGGCAGAAGCTGAAACTGTGAGTTGTGCACTTAAACTGGCTTCAAGTGTACCTGATGATCCAATATCAATACTCGTGCCATTCGCGGTAAATGTGAGTGAAACATCATTAGGTTCCGAGGCCTCGTCCTGTACAGTAATACCCGAAATTTGATCTGCAAGTTTCTCAACGATAGTCGCTGCTGTATCACCACTTGTTTGTGTGTAGCTTACAGATACACCGCCAATATTAAGGGTGTATTCAGTGCCTTCACCCAGGGTCTCACCGCCAGGGAAGAGATCGCTCAAATCAATAGTAGCTGATGCGGTTCCGCCCACACTGCCCGTTACAGTAACCTGATGCTCAGCTATATTTATCGGGTCTGGTGCAGTGGTAGTAGATGTAATGACGCTGACATCACTTGTTGTCAGTTCGTTGAAGTTGATCTTAATGCCGTTTGAGAATGTAACAGAGCTCATGCCGGCTTCAAGTTTGACACTCTCAGCACCGGTAAGGTGTGCATAAACGCCATATGTGGCAGCCTGAGCATCAACACCGCCTGTAGCAGAAAGCTTAAGAGCATCTGTCAAATCGGCAGCAAGAGTGCTCATTGTTGATGTGCTGCTTGTGTCATATGTGCTTGTTGGAGTGAGGGTAAAGCTAAAGGCATTATT
>JAAYLD010000005.1 GCA_012522015.1 Clostridiales bacterium | reverse complement strand
TCTCTGACGAGATCAATTATTCGGCCGAAAAAGCCATTTGCATCAATCGATACTTTTTTGATATCCGGTACAGATAATTTCTTCATTTCAACCTCCATTTGAAGCATATCGCCAAAATCATTGTACCTGAACGCAGACTTTTTGTCAATGATTTTGCATAATAATATGAACATACATGATAATATGATCATACTTAATGACCGGGCACGGGAAGTTGAAATATTAAACCCTTCCATAAGATGAGGATGCCGGCAACAGCCTTATTTTAACTATTTAGATTATTTTAAGCTATTTTTTAAACCACAACCGTCATAAATTATAAGTTTTTATAGACAATACATATATTAAACATAAACAAATAGTTTGAAAAACAATTGTTGTCATGCTATAATATAATGTATTATTCGGCACGTGTTTTGCTGACTGTGAGGAGGTCGAGCCGCCAAGGTCGAATTTTATAGCTGTTCTTATATGCCGTGACACGTGACGAGGATGGTGATTGACAGGTGAAAACCATAGAAAACTGGATATCGGATCTGGCGTCGGATATTTGGTCGACATTGACCTCTGTTAGGATTTCCGACATTCTTGATGTTCTTGTTGTCGCACTGATGCTCTATTATGTGTATAAATTCATCCGTGCTCGGCGTGCTGGCAAGCTGGCACTTGGCATTTTGATATATATATTTATACTCGTGTTGAGCGTCGTTTTAAATATGCATGCTCTGCGCTTTATACTGACAAACGTATACCAGATCGGTCTTATCACCGTCATCGTCGTGTTTCAGCCGGAACTTCGCTCAGCGCTTGAGATGCTCGGTGGAGAATCACTTCGCAGCATCAAATCAATAGGCGAGCAGCGCGGCGCGACTGAAATTGCCGTTATGATACGTAAGGTCACGGAAGCCGTGACCGATATGGCGGATATGAAAGCCGGCGCTTTGATTGCTATTGAGCGAACGACAAAGCTGGGTGACCAAATTATTACCGGAACTGTAATAGATGCCGAGGTTTCAACTCATCTTATTAAAAATATCTTTTTCAATAAGGCTCCGTTGCATGATGGCGCTCTTATAATACGTGGTACGCGGCTATATGCTGCTGGCTGTCTTTTGCCACTTTCAATGAACACGGATATAATAAAGGACCTTGGCACGCGTCACAGGGCTGCCATTGGGCTTTCAGAAAACAGCGACGCGATAGTTATCGTTGTATCAGAAGAAACCGGTATTATCTCTACCGCATTTGAAGGGCGCCTTACACGTAATCACACGAGCAGCACACTGATAAACGAGCTTGAATCTTGTTTAATTGACGAGCATTCGGGCATGGGCAAGCGTGGTATTAGAAAGCTTCGTGTCACAGCTGGCCATAACGAAAAAAATAGCCGCGGTGCTGCGAGGAGGTAACCAGTATGCGCACTAAAATTAAAAAAGAACGGGTGGGTGTTGGAAAATCCAGTTCATCATCAGACACGCGTCATGCGCATCTGGCAAAGGTTTTATGCCTTCTTGCGGCTGTTGTTATATGGCTTTATGTTATGAACGTGGAAAATCCCGATTATGAACAAACAATCGAATCTGTACCTGTGACGATAATTAATTCTGAGGAGATTGAAATTGACAATTCGCTTACAATATACAGCGGTTATGATGTAAAAATTAACGCTACAGTTCAGGGGCGAAAGAATCTTGTCTCCAACATAACAGCTGACGACATAAAACTGATGGCAGACGTCAGCGGTATAACGGAAGCCGGAAAATATACACTTGACATAAAGGCTGTTATACCTGACGGTGTGAAACTGGTTTCAATGTCAAGTGATACTATTACGGTGTTCATCGATAAAAAAGAATCAATTGATGTTGAGCTTGGATACGAGTTTACGAACTTCATATTAGAAACAGGCTCCGGCTTTTCTTTAGGGGAACCGGTTATATCCGTCGATACCGTCACTGTTACCGGACCGTCCCGCTATCTTGCGGATATATCGAGAGCCGTTGCTAAAATTTCAGTGCTTGAGCGTGTATCAAGCTCAATGACCGTTTACTGCGATATAACTCTTGTCGATAGTGACGGCGACACCGTGACAAACCCCTATGTCAGCAAGAACCCGTCGACAGCAAAAGTTGAAATCCCTGTTTACGCCGAAAAGGATGTTCCGCTGACTGTCGAATACAAATACGGTTATTTTAACGATGATAATGTTGATATAAAAATTTCACCTGAAACAATTAAAGTAAAGGGTGACGCATCGGTTATAACGGCGCTTGACTCCATTGTGATAATGGCAATCAACGAAAAAAAGGTAACTAAGGATGTCGATGTGTCAACTGTCACGCTTTCAATGCCGGAAGGAGTTGAAAATGTCGATAATGTTCAGTCGGCAACAGTTACCATAAGTCAAGTGGGTACTACTACCAGAACAATGGCTCTTGTCATAGATAAAGACGATATCATCAATTCAAACGGTGTCGAGTATGAGCTATTGTCAGACACAGTGAATGTGACATTTCGTGGCAAAGCAACGGATCTTTTCGCTCTTTCTCCTATGAACGTTAAGGTAACAATTGACCTCAGCTCATACACATCGTCATTTACAGGTGTAGTAACAATTCCGCTTGAGATTAACATACGTTCGAGCGGAGTCGTATACGAAATTGGCGAATATAACGTTCAAGTTAAGATTTATTAAAAAAATCATAACAGACATAAACAATAGTGCGGGGGTTTAATATAATTTAATATAAAAAACGATGAAAGGCGCCCCGCCCGGATTCGGGCGGGGACGGCAATAAGATGACAGAAGATATTTTATCGGGTGCAAGGAAATATATATCAAATAAAAAGTGGGAAACACTTCCAAAACCGGATCCTGTATCGGTTAATATTATAAAATCAGCACTTGGTGTGCAATCGGTAACGGCGGAGCTTCTTTGCCTTCGCGGCTACAGTTCACCGGAGCTTGCGTCTATTTTCATTTCTCACAGAGAAGTGCTTCATGACCCACGCCTTCTTCCTGATATGGATGCTGCCATCGAGCGTATTGCCCGTGCAATAGATGAAGGTGAGAAAATAGTCATATATGGCGACTATGACGTCGATGGCGTAACGTCGGTCAGCATATTATATTTATATCTCCGCAAGCTCGGCGCCGATGTTTCGTATTACATTCCTTGCCGCAGCCGCGAGGGCTATGGAATGTCAACTGACGCCGTGCAAAGCATAGCGGCAGACGGCGGCAAGCTTATCGTGACGGTTGATACCGGCATAACGGCAATCGAGGAGATAGAAGCCGCCAGGCAGCTTGGATGTGACGTCATAGTAACGGATCATCACGAATGTAGAGAAGCACTCCCAGAGGCCGTTGCTGTTATAAATCCGCGGCGTGCGGATAGCAAATATCCATTTTGTGATCTTGCGGGTGTCGGCGTAGTATTCAAACTTTTATGTGCGCTTGATGCAGAGCTCCGTACAGGCGGAGATATGGTTGCAGCGGCGACTAATATTAAAAACGACTATATTGATCTTATTGCAATCGGCACAATTGCCGATGTTATGCCGCTTCGCGATGAAAACCGTTTGATTGTCGGGCTTGGTTTAGCTCGCATTGAAAACACGCGCCTGGTCGGCTTGCGCGCGCTCATTAAAGCAAGCGACGGCATATCGAATGGTGTCCGGCGCAGCGAACGCAAGCGCAAAATTACATCTTCGTATGTCAGCTACACGCTCGCACCGCGTATAAATGCGGCAGGACGGATAGGCGATGCAGCAGTTGCTGTTGAGCTTTTTCTAACAGATGATGCAAAGCGTGCGGGCGAACTTGCGCGTCGCTTATGTGAGATAAACCGCGAGCGCCAGCTTCTTGAAAACGAAATCGCCAAAGAAGCATACGCAAAAATCGAATCCACATCTGAATTTGAAAATGATACTGTCATAGTTCTTGACGACGAGAATTGGAACGCAGGTATAATCGGTATTGTGGCGTCCCGCGTGACTGAAAAGTACGGGCGGCCCTCAATACTTATAACATTTGAAGGCTCTGGCAGTGAAAAGAATGCCAGCGATGAGGGAAAGGGTTCCGGACGCAGCGTTGCAGGATTGAACCTTGTCGAGGTGCTTGGGCGCTGCTCGGAGTATTTAGTCAAATATGGCGGTCACGAGCTTGCGGCAGGCTTAACGGTGACACGATCAATGCTGCCGGCTTTCCGCTGTGCGATAAATGATGTAGTCCGCTGTGAATTTGATGGTGAAAGTATCATCGCTGAACCTACTTTGACTGCCGATATCGAGATTGAGCCTGATGAATGCACTTTATCTCTTGCCGAGGGACTTTCACTGTTTGAGCCATGCGGTGTCGGTAATCCATCCCCAGTGTTTATGACGTGCGGCTTCTTTGTTTCCGCCGTTTCTGGCGTTAGCGGTGACCGCCACACAAGAATGATGCTACAAACACCCGGCGGCGCATGTGTGACAGCAATGTGTTTTGGATGTCCGCCTGACATGCTCGGCGTTTATGGCGGCGAGCTTATCGATGTTATGTATACACTTGACGTTAATGTGTTCCGTGGCGAAGCGTCCCCACAACTTACCGTGCGCGCTCTGCGGAAAAACGAAAAGCAATTTGCACTCGAGGCAGCGGCACGGAATTTGTATGATAAAATACACGACGGGGTCGAACCTGCTTCTATAGATGACATACCGGTGAGGGCGGATTTTTCAGCAGTTTATAGAATTATACGCCATGAAGTTTCTATGGGCAGAAATATTATGCCCATCGGGCGTCTTAGGTCGCTTCTTTCGCCAATAAGACCGATGGGATACATAAAGCTCAGGCTTGTTCTTGATGTGCTTGCCGAGCTGAAGGTAATAAGTAAAATAGAGATTGAGCCTGATGTAATCAAGATTGAAGATAATACTCTTATGACAAAGGTGGCAATTGAAAAATCAACCTTTCTCCGTAGAGTAAAAGAGAAATCTTCTGGCGAGCAGAATTGAATTATGGAAAAAAACACACAAAAGAAGGAAATATCCGGCGAATGTCGGACAATCTCAATAACAAATGAAGAGGTTAATGCCGCGGTTATGGCAAATGAGGAGGATCTTTTGCGCGACGAGTTTTTCGCGTCGCTCAAAAGTACCGGCAAAAACTATGACTACGGCAAAATACAAAGGGCATATGAATATGCAAAGCGGTTGCACGCTTCTCAATTAAGGCAGAGCGGCGAGCCGTATATCATCCATCCTGTCGCTGTCGCGCAAATTGTCGTATGGCTCGGCCTTGACACGGATTCAATTGTTGCTGCTCTGCTTCATGACACCGTAGAGGACTGCGGCGACAGGACGAACATTGTGCAGATTTCAGCGATGTTCGGAGAAAACGTCGCCGAGCTTGTTGATGGCTTGACGAAGATGGTTCATATTCAAGTCGAGGATAAAGAGGAAATCCACATCGAGAACATCAGAAAGATGCTTCTTGCCATGTCGAAGGATATCCGAGTTATCTTTATTAAGCTCTGCGACCGGTTGCATAATATGCGGACTCTTGGCGCGCTTGAGGAAAGCAAGCGCCGTGCTACAGCCCTTGAGACGATGTATGTCTACGCTCCGCTTGCGCACAGGCTTGGTATACAGCGTATCAAGCAAGAGCTTGAGAATCTTGCGCTTTCTTATCTTGACCCGATTGGTTACCGTGAGATAAACGAGCATATAGAAAAGAAATACGGTCAGAACAAAGACTTTATACAAAACATCCAGCAGGATATCAGCGAGAAGCTCCGCCAGTACGATTTGTCATTTACGCTTGAAGGGCGTGTTAAGACTGTTTTTAGCATTTACCATAAGATGTATAACCAAAAGAAGAGCTTCGACGAGATATATGACTTCTACGCAATACGAATAATCATTGATACGGAGCTTGAGTGTTATACCGTTCTCGGCATCATCCATGAGCTGTATAAATCTATTCCCGGACGTTTTAAGGATTATATTTCAACTCCGAAGCCCAATATGTATCAGTCGCTTCATACGACTGTTATCGGACGAGATGGTATACCGTTTGAGGTGCAGATACGCACGCAGGTAATGCATCAGATCGCTGAATACGGTATTGCCGCACACTGGAAATATAAGACCGGCGAGCAAAGCAAAGAAGAAATAGATCAAAAGCTCAGCTGGATTTCAAAGCTCATTGAAACGGAAGACGCAACTCGTGACCCGGACGAGTTTATGAATGCGCTCAAAATTGATGTTTATCACGATGAAACATTCGTTTTCACGCCGAAAGGCGATGTAATAGCCCTGCCGCAGGGCGCAACAGTCATCGATTTTGCATATGCGATACATTCCGAGGTTGGAAACCGGATGATTGGTGCGAAAATCAATGGAATGATCGCTCCGATTGACTCCGTTCCGAAAAACGGTGAGATTGTTGAGATACTGACATCGCCAAGCGCAAAGGGACCGAGCCGCGACTGGCTGAAAATTGTCACAACAAGCGAAGCCCGTGGCAAAATTAGACAATGGTTTAAACGTGAACGCCGCGCTGAGAACATTCTTGTCGGACGCGCTGAAATCAAGCGCGAGTTAGATAAACTACCATATGAATTCACTGAAGCGCAAAAGAATGAAGCGCTTCTTGCCGTTGCCCACAGGCTTGGCATACAGTCCATAGATGACCTTTTAAACACGTTAGGGTACGGCGGCATATCAATGTCGAAAGTTACGGGCAAGCTGAAGGAAGAGCTTGAACGTATAATTAAAGCTGAGCAGCCACAGGAGGTTTTGACCACCGACCGCGTTCAAACAACGCAGCGCAAGGTGAGTTCATCCGGCGGTATTGTCGTCGATGGTGAGACAGGTTGTGCCGTCAAGTTCGCAAAATGCTGTAACCCTCTGCCGGGCGATCCTGTCATCGGGTATATTACGAAAGGGTACGGTATTTCAATTCACAAGCGTGATTGCCCGAATGTCGTGACGGCTATGAGTGATCCGGTGGCAGACCCAACGAGGTGGGTAACGGCTCACTGGGATATATCCGCCGACGCATCTGAAAGAGAGCTTTATGAAGCTCTTTTACAAATATATGCAATCAACAGCATAACTCTTATTGCGGATATAACGGCGATACTTGCAGATATGAAAGTGTCGATTCTTGCCATAAACACAAAAAAGCAAACAAAAGACGACATTATCATAATGTTGAAAATTGCTTGTAAGGACATGAATCATTATAAGTCGATAGTATCGCGTCTTAAGAGTATATCCGACATAACAAAGATAACGCGTGGATTTATTTAATTTTGTGAAATAATAGTTTGTAACAAAACAGAGGTAGTAATAAAGATGAAGGCTGTTTTGCAACGTGTTCATCGTGCTGAGGTGTCTGTCGGTGGACAAGTAGTCGGTCGGTGCGGTACTGGGCTGATGATAGCAGTTGGCATAGCAGTTGATGACACAGACGCTGACGTCCGCACGCTTGTTGATAAAATTCGCAAGCTTCGCATATTCCGTGATGATGCGGGTAAGCTTAACCTTTCTGTTCGTGATGTCGGCGGTGAAGCTCTTGTAATATCAAACTTCACACTTCAGGCTAACTGTCGGCGTGGAACGCGCCCCGATTATTCTCACGCGGCGCCAAGAGAAGTAGCCGAACCGCTTTATGAAATGTTTATAGCTGAGATGAACTCATCCGGAATACCAACACAGCATGGTGTGTTTGGCGAGCGTATGACAATCGAAATGATAGCGGACGGCCCTGTCATCATTACTCTTAATTCTCACGAGCTTCCTCGAAAGTAATATTTCCCATTCGGGTATAATATATTGACGCAATACTAATACAAAAAGAAAAAGACGAAACTGAAACGGGATACGGGATAGGGTATGAAAGTAACCCTTAATAACGGCGGCACTGCCGTCAATTTATACTATATACAGTCACTTTGCATGACTTTATGGCCTGGTGTTAGATTCAGCAATAAAGCTGCAAATGAGTCTTTGGAACCTTCAATAAAGGTCGATATTACAGCAGAGGAGGGTGGCGTCATACGCGCCCGCGCAACAATAACAGACGGCAAGGCGCTTGTTTCAATCGAGCGTTCTGTTGCCTTTGATCCTGCAGAGGCGCGCACACCCGAACGTGCGGCAAAGATGGCTGCCGGTGCTGCTTTGCTTGCAGCAGGAATGCATTTTACAGGATATACGCCGTCTTGGGGCATACTTACAGGCGTGCGCCCGGCTAAAGTTGCCGCTGATTATCTGCGTGCAAGTTTTTCGCCCGCTAAAACAAGAAGTGTTTTGCGCAACGAATACTTTGTTTATCCGAAAAAAGCTGCGCTCGTAACAGAGATAGCAGCACTTGATATGAAACTGGCGCGTGGGTTTTACGACGGTTTTTGCAGTTTTTATATTTCAATACCGTTTTGCCCGTCACGTTGTGCTTACTGCTCGTTTGTATCATATGCATCAGGGAAGCTGCTCTCGCTTTTACCTTCGTATATAGATGCGCTATGTAAAGAAATTGACGAAAAGCTTGCGCTAATACGTTCGCTTGGCCTTCGTGTCGCCACTGTATATATCGGAGGGGGCACTCCCACCGTGCTCAGTGAGGAGCAGCTTAAGCGCGTTTTATCTCATATAGAGCGCGGTCTTGACGTTTCGCTACTGTCCGAATATACGCTTGAGGCAGGGCGCCCTGATACTATAACATCGGAAAAACTTCGTATTGCTAAGCGCATGGGCGTTACTCGCGTCAGCGTCAATACCCAGACGATAAACGACGATGTTCTCCGTGCTATCGGACGTAGCCATACATCGAGGGATTTTTACCGCGCATATGAGATAGCAGTTAACTCAGGCATTGACTGTATAAATACAGACCTTATTGCAGGGTTGCCGGGAGAGGACTTTATTAGTTTTTCAAAATCTCTTGACAAAGTAATAGATATGCATCCTGAAAACTTGACTGTTCACACCTTCTGCGTTAAAAAATCATCAGAATTTTTGCGTCATGGTGAGCAGGTTTACGCTCGCATACACAAAGATGCGAGAAAAAGCGTTGATTATTCACAGATTAAGACAAAACAATCAGGATACAAGCCATATTATATTTACAAGCAAAAAAACACCGTCGGAAACTATGAAAATGTAGGTTTTACCCTTGATGGCTACGAGGGTTTTTACAATGTTTTTATGATGGAGGAAATACATACGATTTTTGCAGCCGGCGCTGGCGCTGTGACAAAGCTTGTGTCACGCCGCGGCAGCGACTTTGGCACGCAAGACGTTTACATTGAGCGAATATTTAACCCAAAATATCCATATGAATATCTAAAGGAGAAGGATGAGGCCTCTGCTGCGCGGCTGCGAGCAGAAAAAAACGCTAAGGCTGAAGCGTTTTATGCTCGCTATTGGCGCTGACACGAAAGCCTCACACCGCTGTATAGCGGTAAAAAGACTGTTTAAATGGCAAAGAATCCGCAAAACTACAGGACGAACAAAGAGAAAAGACTTTATATCGAAGAATGTGAGCGGCGTTTTGACGCAGAGGTTGACAGGGCAATACGCTTGATTACCGAAACGGATGGTCTTGAGATTGTAACTCTGTCCGGGCCGTCCTGTTCAGGTAAAACTACAACGGCAAAAAAGCTCATTTGCGGTGTTGAAGCTGCGGGGCGTCGCGCTCACGTTGTCAGTATTGATGATTTTTATCGCGACCGTTCAGAAATCGTTTGGAAAGTTTCATCTGATGGCACGATGAAGCCGGATTACGAATCCGTAGACTCGATAGACCTTGTTGCAGTTGAAAAATTCGTGCGTTCGATGAGGGCGGGCAGCGAACTTTATTCGCCTGTTTTTAATTTTGCCGCCGGCTGTGCGACCGATGTGCGAAAAATAGAATACAGCAAAGGCGACATTATAATTTTTGAAGGCATACAGGCTATATATCCAGAAGTAAGAGCGCTTTTTTCGGAGTTTACAATGCGCTCGATATTTATAAGCGTAGCTGATACGCTGGAAGTAGGCGGCGAGATCTTTTTACCCGAGGATATACGGCTCATGCGTCGACTCGTACGCGATTATAATTACCGCGGTACGTTGGCGGAGATGACATTTTATCTCTGGGGTGATGTGCGCCGCAATGAAATTGAAAACATTGAACCAAACGCCGCAAATGGCGACGTGAAGATTAATTCGCTGCTTGAATATGAGGTTGGTGTTTTAAAGCCTTATTTATTCGGTGTTCTTGGTGAGGTTACATCAGACAGCCCATACGCAAGCAAAGCTAATGAGATAATAGAGCGGCTTTCGGACATCATACCAATCCCCTCAGGGCTAATTCCCGAAAACTCTGTTTATCGGGAGTTTGTTCACTGACGCTGTGCGTCGATAAAATTAGTATAAAAGGATAAGTTATGACGGGCAAATCAACCGGCCAATCATCACAAGCTAAAAATGAAAAAACAACGGTAAAACGCAGTACGAAGCTTTTCATTTCCGGCGTTCTTGTGCTGACAGTGGCCAACATAGTAAATAAAATACTTGGTCTCTGCTTCAAGATACCGCTTGAGCGCATCGTCAGCCGTGAGGGCATGGGCTATTTTAACCAGGCGTACACAATATACACATGGCTTTATATGGTGTCGACGACGGGACTGCCGACAGCGGTGTCGATGTTGATATCGGAGTCGCGTGCGCTCGGGGACATACGCGGCGCAAAACGCGTATTCCGCGTGACGATAGTGCTTTTCATTATAATTGGTGCCATAGGCACCATTGTTATGATGGGGGGCGCGGGTTTATTCTCGGTTCTGACCAAGTCTCCGAACGCAAAGCTGTCAATCATCTATATCGGCCCTACGCTGTTCTTTATATGTATTGCAAGCGCTCTGCGCGGGTATTTTCAAGGGTATCAGCAAATGGTACCCACAGCCGTATCTCAATTTATTGAGTCGCTGTGCAAACTTGTCATAGGCGTTATATTTGCAAAATACGCAATATCGCAGGGTTATTCAACGCCCAAAATTGCCGCCTACGCAATCCTTGGTATTACAATCGGCGCCGGGCTTGGTGCTTTTTATCTTCTTCTCTCAAAGTGGTTTTTCAATGAGAGTAAATACAACGAGGAATATCTTCTTCCTGATAATGCCATCATCACACCAAAGCCCGTTAGCACTATTCTAAAACGTCTAATCATCATCGCCGTACCAATAACTATAAGCGCGTCGATGATGAGCATGACAGAATTCATAGATCTTGCCGTGCTGATGCGCCGCCTTCAGGGTATCGGCTTGACAGAGGCAGCGGCAAACGCCCTTTATGGTAACTGGAAGACATGCGTTGTGCCGATGTTCAACATGCCCCTTGTTTTAATTTATCCGATATCGTATTCGCTTGTGCCGATGATACGCGCGACGATCACGCGCGGGGAAGTTGAACGCACATCAATTTATATGCACACATCAATACGCATCTGTGCGATTCTTTCGTTGCCATGCGCGCTCGGTATGTCTGTCATGGCAAAGCCAATTCTGTCGCTTATATTTTCAAAAGAGGGCGCTACAATGGGAGCGCCGCTTCTGATGATATTATCACCGTCAATTTTCTTTGTGTCGATGCTTTCGATATCGAACGCGCTTCTTCAGGCAAGCGGACATGAACGCAAACCTATAATATCAATGGCTGCGGGTGCCGTTGTAAAACTTCTCGCTACATATCTGCTTGTCGGATTAAAAATCGGGGTGGATAGCGCGGGCAAAAGTGTTTACCTCGGCATATATGGAACGCCCATTGGCACGTTTTTATGCTATATGGCAATATCAGCAATCAATATGTATTATTTGATTAAACATGTCGGCGTAAAGCTTTCCTTCAGCCAGATGTTTATGCGTCCGCTTCTGGCGGCAGTTTTATGTTCCGCCGCCGCTTACGGAACATATTATTTTACAATTCGCTTTATTCCGTTATATGCAGCTACGCTGCTTGGCATTGGTATCGCTGTCATTATATATGTTATTGCGATTTTCAAGCTTGGCACCATTTCACGTGAGGAGCTTGAACTATTACCCAGCAGTAGTAAAATAATACGTATTCTTGAGCGTGTCCGTCTCATCTGACGAAAGGGAATTTTAAAATGAACGAAAAAGCAAAAGCACTAAAAAATAAAAAACATTATAAGTTTTCTGATCTTTGCGATATTATAACGCTACTGCGGAGCGATGATGGCTGTCCGTGGGATAAGGAACAGACTCACGCATCAATACGTTCAAACTTAATTGAAGAAACGTATGAAGCTGTTGAAGCTATTGATAAAAACGATATGAAGCTGCTTCGCGAGGAGCTTGGAGATGTGATGCTTCAGATTGTTTTTCATGCTGAAATGGAGCGTGAGCGTGGAGTTTTTGACATAAACGATGTTATTGATGATATCTGCAAAAAGCTTGTGCTTCGCCACCCGCACATTTTCGGCGATGTTGTCGCTGATACAAGTGAAGAAGTGCTGTCAAACTGGGACGCCATAAAAGCGGAGGAAAAGGAGCGTAATACTATCTCCGATAAGCTTCGGAGCGTGCCGGCGCCGCTGCCGGCGCTCATGCGTGCGGACAAGCTCGGGCGCATATCGCGTAAAGCAGGCTTTGATTTTACATCAGCTGAGGACGCATTTTTAAAGATAGGCGAAGAAGCGGCTGAGGTTCAAGAGGCTCTTTCGTCAGGGGATGTGGCAGCGATTACAAATGAGATAGGCGATCTTTTGCTTGCTGTAGTCAATACAGCACGCCTCGCTGGAGTGGATTCTGAGAGGGCGCTTAATATTGCATGTGAAAAATATATTCAGCGCTTTGAAGCGCTTGAGAGCGAGCTTGCCAAAAAGGGAGTCACACCTGAAGAGCTTTCTCAGGATGAACTTGACGCTGAGTGGAATGAAGCGAAGAAAAAGTGTACTTATAATGTCGACAAAATGCATAAAAAACATTGAAATAATTAAAAAAAGTATTGCAATATAATTAAACGAATGCTATAATATAAAACGAAATTAAACGGCGGAATACCGCCGAGATAACATGCAATCGAAAGGATTTTATGGATGAATAAAGTACAGCTTATTAACGCGGTTTCAAAAGAGACGGGGCTTAAGAAAACAGATGCGGAAGCAGCCGTTTCTTCCGTATTCAACATAATCGAGGAAAACCTTGCTAAAGGCGAAAAAGTCCAGATAGTCGGTTTCGGCACATTTAAGATTAAAATAAAAGAAGAGCGCGATGGACGCAACCCCAAAACTGGTGAAAAGATTAGAATAGCTGCGTCTAAGAATCCCATATTTGTTCCCGGCAAGTCACTCAAAGAGAGCGTTAAGTAAAAATATTAAGAAAAAGAATTTTAAGCAAGTATCGGTTTTACCACGGATAAAAAGAATAAAACGTAAACACATTTGAATATCATATAGCACGAATAAGACGAAGGCGGCATCTCGTTTATAACGAGATGTCGCCCTCGGCTCGTTTTAGGGGAAAATACCCCATAATCCGACTGCGATTACGCACTGATAAAATCGGATTATTGCACCGTGTGTCGGTGGGCAGTTGAAGTTACGACAATATACGCACAAGTAAGGGGCTATAAAAAATATGAGGCTCGATAAATACCTTAAAGTTTCAAGAATCATAAAACGCAGAACGGTCGCAAACAATGCCTGTGACGGGGATAATGTCAGTGTAAACGGGCGTCCTGCGAAAGCGTCTTACAACGTTAAACCGGGCGATATTATTGAAATAAAGTTCGGGCAAGGAAAAAAGCTGCGCGTCCGTGTCGTCGATGTACGTGAAAACGCAACGAAATCAGACGCTGATTCAATGTATGAAGTCATAGAATGATGTGCTCTTGCATATAAATTCACCGATACGATATAACTCAAAAGAGTGTCGTCGGGGTGAAAAATGAACACAGAAAACATAAAAGAGCATTCTATATCACTTAAGGACAGGTCTAAAGCAGCATTATCCGGCATACTTAGCATAGATGGATTCGACGAGAACAACATAGTAATGCGGACATGTAACGGCGGGCTGACAATACAGGGAAGCGGTTTACATATTGATCGTTTCGACAGTGTAACAGGAGATATGACGATATCGGGAACTGTTGATGCGATTGTATATTTTGAGGTGAGAAAAAGCGGTAAAAAGACGCTTTTCGGCGGCAAGCGAGGATGAATAATGCTTGTCTACATAGAAGAGCATATATGGCTTCTTGTCTATTCGCTGTTCCTCGGCGCCTCGCTTGGTGCGCTTTATGATGTTTTCCGTGTGACGCGTATCGCCTTCGGTTGCGGCGTACGATCAAAAATATCACATTCTCTTTATAATAAAAAGCTGCCGCTCGTCGGTACACTTAGAAAGAAAAACCCCATAATCCCAAAGAGAAGCACAAAGGCAGACAGTACTCCCAAGAAAAAAGATAAAGGTAAAAGTAAAAAACAAAGCAAGTGTAGCGCAAGTGTAAACGTTGGCAGCGGAACAGATAGTATTGACCGTATAGACAGTAATAGTATCGACGAAACCGGTGATAGCGTCAGCGAAAACAGAAGTGAAAATCGCGAAAATAGCGGCAAAGATACCGTAAAAGGCGAAAACAAAGCATCACCGGGCTCAAAAAAGCTTGTTGGTGTATCTGCGTGGCTTTTCATATTTGCGACGGACATTATTTACTCCATCCTTATAACGGTTATATACGTTATTTTCATCTATCACACAAATCACGGGCGTGCAAGATGGTTTATGGGAGCTGCTTGTGCCCTTGGGTTTTACATCTACTATAAAACTGTTGGCAGGCTTGTAGCAGGAGCATCCGAAGTAATTTTATTTATCATACGAGCGATTGTAGCTATATTTGTACGCGCGGTGGCGTATCCTGTTGTTTATGTGACAAGGTTTACCTGTGCGGCGATGCTCTTTATTGTACGCTCGACAGCAGGGAAGATTATCCGCTCTATACGCCGTGCAAAAGCTGTACGTCTTATGCGTCGTGTAGTGCCACAAGCCATAAAGCGCGCGCTTGCGGTGGCAGGTGACGATGCTCTTGGCGCGTGAGCATAACTGAATACAGAAATTTCAACGAAGAAATGAAGTCAATGAACGTATAAAGAGGTTTCTCGGAATGAAGTACAAAAATCAAGGCAATATATTTGTTAAGTTGGCGATGTTTATCTTTGTTGCTTTTGCTATTGTTTCAATAGTAAACCTAAAAAACGAAGAAAAGCATTTGCGTGCATACCTTGATGAACTTAATTCACAAATATCTTATTATGAAAATGAAATATTGGAGCTCAAAAACGATTTAGCACAGCCGCTTGACGACGAATATATCATCAAAGTTGCAAAAGCAAAGCTGAACATGCGCCTGCCGGAGGAAATCGTTTTTTATAGCAACATCCGTAAATGATATGTACTTCGCCGAGAATAATTGTATGATATAGAAATTAAAAAAGACTGCAGCTAAAACTGCTGCAGTCTTTTTTTGTCATTAATTATCAACCGCTTATTTATGATTCGCTTGTGTCGTTTGATTCGGAAAAAGTATCACCGTTTATTCCGTGAGTGCGGATAATATCAAGCAGTGTCTTAAGACCTGTTGTACTAAGACGTGATGAGCCTGCGTCGTAGTCACCTCTTAAGTATCCGTTGCTTGCGGCAAAAGCGGAAGCAGCGTCAAGGTAGCGGGCTCCTGCCTCCGCTGCTGCATATAGGATAGCGTCATTATAATACTTAGCATCTCCGATTGAAAATCCGCTGCTCTTTGAGCCGGGGAGAAGAGACATACATATTATCTTTGTGTTTGGTGAATTGGTTTTAATAGAATTTATGATAGAGGCATAACATTCCTTAAACTCAGCAGGTGTCAGGGAAAAAACGCTGTCGGCTCCTGCTGCAATCAAAATAATCTCCGGTTTAATTCTTCCTACCGCTTCGGGGAGTGTAAGGAGCTGGTCAGTGCCGGGTATGTAGAACAAATTGTCGGTATCACTTGCTTTACCGATATAATATGAGCCGGCGGGGCCACTCCATACGCGGGCTGTTTCGCGTCCTTCCACAAGCATTGAAAGAGATTTTAAGCCGTATGTCACAGAATCGCAGAGAAATACAATCTTTGATGTGTAATCGGTGCCAAGATCCTGCGTTTTTTTAAGGATTGCAGCGTCAAGCAATGCAGGTGAAAGCGTTGTTGTGGCGGGGTATAAATGCGCATTTTTATCGATATCGGAGTTGCTATCGGTTGTGTGCGTGTTATTATTGCCGTACCCGCCTTCGTTATCTTTGTCTTCTGAGCTGCTTGTGCTATTAGGAGATGAATCGACTTTGTCGCTGCTATTATCATTATTTGACTCGGATGTGATGGTGTTTTGCTTTGTGCTGTCATTTTCATCCGATGAGCATGAACGAGGCACGAAGATAATTAGCAGGATAATAAAAATTATGATTGCAGCAGTAATTATCGGCAGCCAAACGTCACCTGTCTGTGTTGGTATGTTTTTGCTGCTGTTACTGTTTTTTATTTTTAACCTCAAGCGGTCGATCTCTCCTTTCCGGAGAATTTATCAATAATTAAACTATGTTGAATTTTAAACAGATTAAGTTTATGCCTCACATCAAAAGCATTGGCACCGGCATTAAATTGTTTTATCGTAAATTGCTTTATATTCGCTTTTACTGTTGCGGCGGCGGTTAATGTTCGTGCGAACCGCAAGTATTGTGCCAACTATAATAAAATATATCACGGTAAAAACAGCAAACATGGTAAACGATGTACTTGGGCTGATGTCAGCCAGCGATGACAACATAAATATTATGAGATATGCAGTACAGATTGCATAGTGTATAATTACACGCAAAGCGACGCTCAGTTTATTATTTTTAAATACTTTATTTGCCGCATTGAATGCAAAACCGAAGAGCAGAAAAAGAAGTATCATGCGAAAGTTGGGAATCAGATGTCTGTTGTCTTCGCTGATAACCTCACCTAAAAAGTAGAAAAAAACGGTGAGTATCGTAAAGTAAACGCACGCGGGTGTGACGTACTTTATGATAAATGACTTTAATTTTTGTTTCATTTTGCCTAATATAGCGCAAAACGCCATTTCATTTATAAATATCTATAAAATATAATAACACCGCCGTGCAAAAATATCAAGTGAGCTGAGGCATTATTTACATGTCATAAATATTACTGCTTTTACGAATTAGTCCGGAGCTTCGGGATATGTCATATATGAGCGGCTGAATCTTTCATTTGCCTCTTTATCGAGATAAACGGGAGCTCTTTGAGTTTCCCATAACTTCGTTAGTTCGTAAACGTCAATCCAGATTTGGTTCCATCCGTCTTTTTGTGAAGGGTCAAATATTACTTGAAGACCGATGTGCAGGTGCGGCGTCTTAATATTGTTGACGTTTTCACGGCGGCTGTACCCAGTCATACCAAGATAACCGATAACTTCGCCGGCGTTGACAATTTTGCCCTCATAAAGGTTGTTGTAGGGGTGATTGCGGCGCATATGAGCATAATAATAATATCGTTTGCCGTCAAAACTCCGTATGCCAACGCGCCATCCGCCATACATGTTCCAGCCAAGAGCTTCAACATAACCGCTCTCGACGCATATTATCGGCGTGCCGACAGACCCCATCATGTCGTGACCAAGATGCTGGCGTTTATACCCAAAGGAACGCGATTTTCCGAAATCGTCGGAGTGAGAATAGTAGTATCCGCGTGCAAATGGTGAGTAAACGCGTAAGCCGTAACCTTCTGACACAGTTATCGTACCATCCTCCGCACGCTCGGTTTTTATATACTTACCGAGCATACCGCCAAGCACGGCGCCGTATGCTTCGGAGTAATATTTATAAAGCTTTAGATTAGCAGACAGTTCTTCACCTTTTTTGCCCGATGCCAAATTATCTGCGAAATGCTTTAGGTCTGATTGCTTATAAAGAGAAAAATTACCGCCATACTTTGCGGCAAGAAGAGAGAGAAGGTCTATCCATCCAACAGGTGTGACGCTGCTGTTTGTGTGAGTGTCTATATCAATTTTGGCTGCAGCGCGCAGGACAGAGACAGGAATGTTAAAATCGACCCACTTAATGTATGTTTTTTTCTCGTTTTTTTCTGTTCCGTCATTTTTTTCAGCGTTATCAGAGTTTTCGTCATTCTTATCAGCGCTCGCATTTTGAATGGGCTTAAGCTCTGTTGTTTCATCTGATGAGCTGTCGTTAACACATTCAAATACTTTTAAAGAAACGCCGCCTGCTGCAGCGCTCGCCCGATAGTTATATGTTTTGATATTAAATAAAACAATAGCTGATAAAATGCTTATAGCAGCACTCGCCGCTAAAATCCTGCTTTTCAAAATTGCCTCCGCAATCATAAAACGATCCATTATTATATATTGACGCAAAGGCGAGCACTTATGCCGGGTAAATTATCACGCGGCACGCAATAGTTTCCGCTTTTGATTGACTTTTTACCTCTCAAATAATATAATTGAAGACGTAGTTTATAAAAAAATAGCTTAATTAGCGTTTTTTCACTTTTAATTTGAGGTAAGCATTGATCATGACAAGACGCGAAGCGAGGGAAGCCGCCTTCGCGCTTATATACGAGCGCGAATTCAGGAAAGACGATACTCCAGAGAAAATATATGAAGATGCGCTCAAGATACGTGAACTTGAGAACAACGTATATGTGCGCAACGCTTTTTTTGGTGTTTCCGAAAAAATTGCAGAGATTGACGCGAAAATAGCGGGTGCGTCGGAAGGGTGGCATGTCGAGCGCATGTCGCGTGTCACGATTTCTATAATGCGGCTGTGTGTATACGAGCTTTTCTATGAAAAAACGATACCCATAAACGTTTCGCTTAACGAAGCAGTTGAGCTTGCAAAAAAATACGATACCGATGAAGCACCGGCCTTTGTAAATGGCGTACTAAACCGAATATCGAAAGATCCGGAGATTGTCAAGATTCTATACCCGCAAAAAAAGAAGTCATAAATAAATATGAATAAAAGAAAATCTATATATCTTGGTATAGATACGAGCAATTATACAACATCCGCCGCGCTTCTATCCTCTGACGGAGGAGTCGTGTGCGACGAACGCGTTATGCTTGAGGTGGCAGATGGTGCACGCGGCCTTCGCCAGAGCGACGCCGTTTTCGCGCATGTAAAAAACCTCCCCGGTGTCATGGATAAAATCGCCGCCGCTATATCGGGTATGGATGACGGTAATATTGCCGGTGGTGTTATCAACGGCAGCGATATCGCTGCTGTTGGCTACTCGTCGGCGCCGCGCGGAACAGAAGGCTCATATATGCCGTGCTTTTTACCGGGTGTTGCCGCTGCGCATGCGGCAGCTGCCGCGGCAGGTGTGCCGGCTTATGAGTTTTCGCATCAGGCCGGGCATATAGCTGCAGCTCTTTATTCGGCAGGGAAGCTGTCGCTTCTTGATTCAGAAGAAAAGTTTGCCGCTTTCCATGTGTCAGGCGGAACGACTGATGTATTGCTGGTGACACCGATGGGCGGTGCTAATTTTGAAATTGAACGGATAGGCGGAACGCTTGACTTAAACGCAGGACAGCTTGTTGACCGTGTCGGCGTTATGATAGGACTGCATTTTCCGTGCGGGCCGGAGCTTGAGAAGATTGCATCGTCGCGCCGCATCGGTGAATACAGCCGTAAACCTAATGTAAACGGGCTGTCTGTTAACTTATCGGGTGCTGAAAATATAGCTGAGGTGCTTTGGCGCAAGACAGGCGACGCTGCGCTCGTCGCGGCTTTTGTGCTTGACTTTATCGGCGCCTCTCTTGATGAAATAACAAAAAACCTGCGTTGTGAGTACGGTTCTATCACAATTATTTATGCGGGAGGTGTTATGTCATGCGCCCGCATAAGAGATACGCTTAAGAAACACGAAAATGTATATTTTGCCGGTCACGGATATTCTTCCGATAACGCTGTTGGCACGGCTGTCTTATGTAAGCTGCGTCATGAAGCGGAGATGAAAAAAAGTAAGGCAGGACAACTATGAGCATGAATTCAAGCGGTACTGCTGACTTCAGTGTAATTCCGGTGACAATGACTGTCACGGAGCTGAATGAATATTTAAAAATGTCGCTCGAGTCGAATCCGGTACTCGGCGACATATATGTAAAGGGCGAAATCTCAAATTTTACAAATCACTATAAAACGGGGCATTTTTATTTCACGTTAAAGGATGAGGGCGGAAACCTTCGTGCCGTTATGTTTCGCTCCTATTCATCCCGCCTTGCCTTCATGCCCGAAAACGGCATGAAGGTCATAGCTCACGGCCGTGTAACTGTTTTTGTGCGTGACGGGCAGTACCAGCTATACGTCGATTCTATGGAGCCTGAAGGCATCGGTTCGCTTTACATCGCGTTTGAGCAGCTAAAGCGAAAACTTGAAGCAGAGGGGCTTTTCGCACAAGAAAGAAAGCGTCCGTTGCCAAAAATTCCAACGCGCGTAGGAATTATAACATCGCCAACAGGCGCCGCCATTCGCGACATGATTAACATAGCAAAAAGGCGGTTTCCGATTGCTGAGCTTATACTCTATCCGGCGCTTGTTCAGGGACCGGATGCCCCGCCGACACTTATCGCAGGGCTTCGCCATTTCAGCGAAACGAAATCTGTTGACGTCGTTATAATTGGGCGCGGTGGCGGCTCAATCGAAGATTTATGGGCGTTCAACGACGAAGGTGTTGCAAGAGCTGTTGCTGCGTGCTCCGTTCCTGTAATATCCGCTGTTGGCCATGAAACTGACTTTACGATTTGCGATTTTGTCGCCGATTTACGGGCTCCGACACCGTCTGCCGCGGCGGAGCTTGCACTGCCTGAAGTCTCAGAGCTGAAGTGGCGGTTCGGCAACGTCATTACGCATATGGCGATGTCGCTTACCCGCAAGACGTCCGAGATGCGCCGCAGGCTTGAAGCTATAGCGTCCCGCAAGGTAATTCGTGATCCGAGATTTATCATAGATGATCGCCGTATGCTTACGGTTTCCCTTGCCGACAAGCTTACAGTCGCGGCTAAGACACGCTGCACTGCAGGACGGCTTGCGTTATCGCGTGTGGCAGGGAAACTTGAGGCGATGAATCCGCTGTCTGTTTTATCACGCGGTTATTTTGCTGTTTTTGGCGAGGACGGAGACGTTATCACAAGAGTATCCCGCGTAAAGGTGGGAGATAGGCTAAAACTGCGTGCTGCTGATGGTATTATAAGAGCTAATGTCACAGGAGTCGAGCAAAAAGACAAAGGTTTTGATGGATTATCATCAGATTTGGTTGATTTAAAATAAACTGAACAAAAAATCCGCACCGTACGGGGCGTATATAAAAAGCGGGAGGAAACACTTCATATGGTCGAAAATAAAGATAATAAGCCAGAAGGCAACAACACAAACACTACATTTGAAGCGGCAATAGCACGCCTTGAGGAGATTGTACGGGCGCTTGAGAGCGGCGGTGCGCCGCTTGACGAGTCACTTTCGCTTTTTGAAGAAGGAGTTTCGCTTGTAAAGTTATGCAACGAAAAGCTTGATGCAGCGGAGCAAAAAGTTAAGCTCCTCACGACAGGCCCGGATGGCACTACAAGCGAAGAGGACTTCGGGGGCGCAGATAAATGAGCAGCATTGAAGAAAAACTAACCTCCTGTGCTGCGCTGACGGAAGCCGCGCTTGACGAGCTTCTGCCCCGGGGGGATGTTGCACATAGCGTCGTGTACGACGCTATGCGCTATGCTACTCTCGGAGGCGGGAAGCGCATCCGGCCATTTCTAACGCTTGCTTTTTGTGGACTTTTTGGCGGGGAGACAACGGCGGCTTTACCGTATGCGTGCGCCGTTGAAATGGTGCATTCGTATTCACTTATACACGACGACCTCCCGTGCATGGATGATGACGATATGCGGCGCGGCCGTCCTACGTGCCATAAAGTTTATGGCGAGGCTTTTGCACTCCTTGCCGGCGATGCGCTTCTGACCTACGCCTTTGCCGCTTGCGCGGACAACCCTTATACCACTCCCGCTCAAAACATCCGCGCAATTTCTACGTTAGCTGCCGCAGCAGGGCATGATGGTATGATAGGCGGTCAGATTTGCGATTTACAAAATGAAAACTCGCCATCTGACGTTACATTTGAAATGCTTCTCGACACTCACCGCATGAAAACGGGTGCTATCATTAACGCGGCTTGTACACTGGGGTGTATTGCGGCTGACTGTAATTTGGGCGGTGCAGATGATGAGAAAGCCGGTAAGCGCCGCGGTCTGACAGAAGATGACTATGCCGCAGCTCGCAAATATGCTTACAATATCGGGCTTGCTTTTCAAGTGATTGACGATATTTTAGGGGCAACAGGTGACGAGGTGAAGCTTGGTAAGCCTGTCGGCAGAGACGAAAGCCGCGGAAAAACGACGATACTTTCATTTATGAGCGTTGATGAAGCAAGAAAATTCGCTGAAATGCTAACAAATGACGCTATAAATGCGGTGTCGTCATATCCTCGCTCCGAGATGCTAACAGACTTTGCAAAATGGCTGCTCACACGTGACAGGTAATGAATATTGTGTGTATATATTCATATTTCTATTGATAGTATTCATTATTTTTGATATAATGTGAATAATTCATGAGGCTTGATGTTTACTTGTATAAAATGGGGTACGTTGAGAGCCGTTCTCGTGCCCGTTTTTTAATAACGGAGGGGCGTGTTACAATCGACGGCAATGTAATAACAAAGCCGTCATATGAGGTGGATGAGAACGCAAATCACGAAATAAACGTGCGCTCTCTGCAATATGTCAGCATTGGAGGTTTAAAGCTACAGGCGGCGCTTGAGCGCTTTGGCCTTGATGTGGCGGGGGCTGTTTGTGCTGATATTGGCGCTTCAACCGGTGGTTTTACCGATTGTCTTTTGCGTCACGGTGCTGCGCGCGTATATGCTATTGACTCCGGTACATTACAGCTTCATCCTTCGCTGCGCGCTGACAGCCGCGTTGTTGTGATGGAAGGGAAAAATGCCCGCGAGATGACGGCGGACACTCTTCCTGAGATGTGCTCCGTTGTGGTGTGCGACGTCAGTTTCATATCACTTACGCTTATAATTCCCGCTGTGAATGAAATAATCGCACCCGGCGGACATTTTGTTGCGCTGATAAAGCCGCAGTTTGAGCTTGATCGAGATAGTATAGGAAGTAGTGGTGTTGTAACATTGCCGCGCGCACGCGCTGATGCTGTTTGCCGCGTCATATCTGCGGCTGCGGCACATGGCCTGTGTGCCCTTGCGCTTATGGTGTCGCCTGTGACTGGCGGAGCCGTTGAAAATGAGCGTGAGCGTCGTCGCGGCAACGTTGAATATATTGCCCTCTTTGAAAAAACGACCGATAAAGAAGCATCTCCCGCTATTACGCAGGCAGATATAATGGAGCTGATAAAAAGTGAGAAAGATTGCGCTGTTGCCCGCGGAAGATAAAGAAAAAGATAAAAATGGTGTAACGCTGCACCGGCTGTTTGCTCTCCTTACAAGAGCGGAATATGATGTGTGCATTTGTCTTCCGAGCTCTGCCCGTGCTGTGACAGACGAAGCCCTCAAAACTGCTGCGCGCGGCGCGAGTGTATTGTATTTCGATGACATGCCGCCTGCCAATATTGAGTTTGCTATTGTGCTTGGCGGCGACGGCTGTATGCTGCGCGCATCGCACACATTTTGCGGCATACCGCTTTTGGGCGTAAATTTAGGGCGTATCGGGTATATTGCTGAAATAGAAGCAGACGAGCTTGAACTTATCGAACGCGCCCTTTTAGGAGATTATCGCATTGAAGAGCGCATGATGCTTATGGCACAAATAGAGCGCGACGGGGAATTAATCTGGCAGTCAGGTGCGGCTCTTAACGATATTGTCGTTTCACACGGAACCCTGTCACGCATGGCGACGATTGAATTGTCTTGCGGGGAGGATGAGCCGGAGAGATATTACGCCGACGGCATTATTTTTGCGACGCCTACAGGTTCAACAGCATATTCAATGTCGGCAGGCGGCCCAATAGTCGACCCGTCGATTGACTGTATATGCGTTACCCCTATTTGTCCTCATTCGCTTCTCACACGGCCGATGATATTTTCTGCGGAAAACATCATTTCGTGCCGTGCTGCCGAAGACTGCCGTTCTGAGCTGTTCATAACAGTGGACGGTTCTGAAAATATACAGCTTTTGAAAACAGGTATCGTCAGAATAAAGAAAAGTGACGTGCGTACAAAGCTCGTCCGAGTCAAAAACGGCGGTTTCAGAAGTGTTTTCAGAAAAAAGCTTGCCCGCCCATAATATTTTACAAATGACCATATGTACATTTACAATTATTACTCAACATCAAGTGAGGTAGGTCGGAATGAAAAGCAGGCGACAGAGTAAAATACTTGAACTTATCAAAAAATATGATATTGAAACACAAGAAGAACTTATATCAAAGCTCAGAGAAGAGAATCTTAGTGTAACTCAGGCGACAGTGTCGCGTGACATACGTGAGCTGAAGCTCTCAAAAGCAATGTCCGACAAAGGTAAATATAAATATGTGCCTGCTTCTCACCACAACAACATTAATATGACAAAATTCAACGCCGCGCTTGCCGATTCAATAACGAGCGTTGATTTTGCCTCGAATAATGTTGTAATCAGAACATTCCCAGGTATGGCGCAAGCTGTGGCAACAGGTATTGACGCAATATCTGGCTTTGAAATCTTAGGATGCGTCGCGGGTGATGATACTATCATCGTCGTTACGCGTGACGAGGAATCTGCTGCCGAGGTCAGCGAAAGAATCAGGGAGCTTATAATAACAGTCTGACGTTGACAATCTGATGTCCACTAAATGCCAAAATAGAATGACATTATTGAAGATATCTCTATTCAGAAATATATGAAGGGGAGTGCCTGTCGCCTTGTTGTCATCATTGCACATTGAGAATATAGCGGTTGTACGCAAGCTCGACGTCGAATTTGGCGGCGGGCTTACTGTATTGACAGGGGAAACGGGCGCGGGTAAATCAATAATCGTCGATTCGATTGGGCTTATAATGGGCGCAAAACCAAACCCACAGCTCATTCGTACAGGCGAGACTGAAGCATATGTGGCGGCTCTATTCACTGAAATTAGTGATACCGCCGCCCGGCGTCTTGCCGAATGTGGTGTTGGGCTTGAGGACGGCGAAGTTTACATTGAGCGGATAATTACGAACGGCGGAAAAAGCAAGGCAAAGGTAAACGGGCGTTCTGTTTCAGCATCGCTTTTGCGTCGTGTAGCCGAGCTTCTTATAACGATAAACGGGCAAAACGAATGTATGCTATTGCGATCTCATGAAGCGCAGCTTGCATTGCTTGATGTGTATGCTGGTACAGGTGAGGTTGCCACAGCTTATGGCGACGCATATTCAAAGCTTATTTCACTTCGTTCAAGGGCTGAAGAACTGCGCCGGGCGGTAAAAGAAGGTGCTCTTGCAGCTGATCTTTTAAAGTATCAGATAAATGAAATTGACGCGGCAAATCTGCGTGTTGGCGAGGAAGAAGAGCTTTTAAAGGAACGCGCTCGCCTGCGCGACAGGGAAAAGACAGTGAAGCTTGCAAACTTTGTCTATCGGGCCGCTTATATGAATGATAAGGGTGTGTCTGCGTCAGTTCTTGCAGAGCGCATAGCGACGGCGCTCTCACAGCTTGCTAAATATTCTGACGAAGCGGCGGCGGACGCTGAAAGAGTTTCGGCAATAGCCGTCGAGCTTGAGGAAATAGCAAGGAGAACTTACGCAAACTTTGACCTTGACGGGGCTGATGACGAGGACCCGACCGAGCGCCTCGATAGAATAGAGGGGCGTCTTGACCTTATCTCCCGCCTGAGGCGCAAGTACGGCGGTGACATAGAGTCCGTCCTTGCACATAGAGCTTCTGCCGCCGAGCACCTAAATGCAATCGAGAACAACGAGGAGCTTGTAGCGCAAATTGAAGCTGAGATTAAAACAGCAAAAGAAAAAGCAAAATCTCTTGCAGCTTCGCTCACAGCGCTTCGCACGGATGCCGCGCGGAGTATGGCGGATAGAATCACGGAAATTCTTGCATCACTTGACATGCCAAAGGTGTCGTTTCACATAGCTCTTATGCCGCGCGAACTTTCACCACACGGCGCGGAGGACGTAGAATTCCGCATATCCGCAAATGCGGGAGAGGATATTCGTCCGCTTTCGCTTGTCGCATCAGGTGGTGAGCTGTCGCGTGTAATGCTTGCCGTAAAAAGTGTTGTCTCTGACGACGATTCTGGTATAACTGTCATTTACGATGAAATTGATGCAGGCGTGTCAGGTGCGACATCGGGTAAGATTGGCCTGCAGCTGCGTAAAACAGCACAGGGCGGCCAAACGATATGTGTTACGCACTCAGCGCAGATAGCGGCGATGGCTGATACGCATCTGCTCGTCTCAAAAATAGAGCGCGATGGAAGAGCAGAAACAAAAGTCACCCCACTATCTGGTGAAGCTCGCGTAAATGAGGTAGCGCGCATAATAGGTGGCATAAATGTAACGGAAACACAGCGAAAGGCAGCAGTTGATCTTTTAGCAGAAGGTGCGAGGATTACAAAATAATATAAGTTATAAATATAACAAACGATAATTAATACATAAAAAACGCAACGAAAGGTCTGCAAATAAAATGAGCATTTATAAAGAACTAAAGGATAGAGATCTTATAGCACAGTGCACAAATGAAGAGGAAGCGCAACGCCTTCTTGATGGCGGGCCTGTCACGTTTTATATAGGCTTTGATCCCACGGCTGACAGTCTCCACGTTGGTCATTTTCTTCAAATGATGATAATGGCGCGTCTGCAAAAGGCCGGACACAGGCCAATTGCTATATTCGGTGGCGGCACAGCTATGGTTGGAGATCCGTCCGGTAAAACTGATATGCGCAAAATGCTGTCGAAGGAGCAGATAAATTCAAACATTGAGCGTTTTAAGTATCAGATGTCCCGTTTTATCGACATATCAGACGGCAAAGCATTATTTATTAATAACGCCGATTGGCTCTGGAACCTTAACTATATAGATTTCCTCCGTGATATCGGTCCGCATTTTTCTGTCAACCGTATGCTTGCAGCCGAATGCTACAAGCAGCGTATGGAGACGGGGCTTACCTTCCTTGAATTTAACTATATGATAATGCAGGCCTATGATTTCTACCGCTTAAACGAAGAATATGACTGCAAAATGCAGCTTGGCGGAGACGACCAGTGGTCTAATATCATAGCCGGTGTTGAGCTTATCCGCCGTAAAACCGGCCGTGAAGCCATCGGGCTTACTTTCCGTCTGCTACTGACAAGCGACGGCAAAAAAATGGGCAAAACAGAAAAAGGCGCCATATGGCTTGATCCTGAAAAGACACCGCCATATGACTTTTTCCAGTATTGGCGCAATGTTGCTGATGCTGACGTTATAAAATGTATGAAAATGCTCACTTTTATACCGCTCGATGAAATAGCCGAATATGAAAAGCTACAGGGAGCGGAGCTTAACAAGGTAAAAGAAAGGTTAGCGTACGAGCTGACATCTGTTGTCCACGGAAAAGATGAAGCCGACAGTGCGCTTCAAGCTGCGCGCAGCCTCTTTGGTGGCGCCGGCGCAACAGAAGACATGCCGACAACTGAGCTCTCTTTTGACGATTTTGTTGATGGTAAAATCAGCATAATTGACATGCTCGTAAAGTCTAAGCTTGCCTCATCTCGCCGCGAGGCAAGAACGCTTATTGTTCAGGGCGGCGTATTTTATGGCGATGGTAAAATAAGCGAACCAAACACATTCTTTGATAAGGAAAATTTCGCGGAATCGATTATCATACGCAAGGGCAAAAAATCATATCACAGGTTTAAACTTAAATAATGAGATATAATACAATATTTTTTGACGCTGACGGCACTCTATATGACTTTGACGTATCCGAGGCAGAGGCGTTATCTGAAACACTCATAAATGCGGGAATTAAACCGACGCCTGCTATTATAGCTTTATACCACGATATAAACTTAGCTCAATGGAAAGCGCTTGAGCGCGGCGAGACTACACGCGAAAAGCTCCGCGTTGACCGTTTTCGCATTTTGCTTGATGAGATGACACGTCAAGGTATGCCGTCAAATGCCGACCCCCTAACTCTGTGCGAATACTATGTTGAGCGGCTATCGGAGAAGTGCATACTTATACCGGGTGCGGAAGATGTCTGCCGCAATTTATCAAAATATGCGTCGCTTTATATCATTACAAATGGCTTAACACGAGTACAAACAAGCCGTTTTTCGCGCTCACCTATTTCAAAATACTTCAAAGACGCATTTATTTCTGAGAGCATGGGCGCAACTAAGCCAGAGCGAGTGTATTTCGATATAGCACTCGAAAGAGCCGGCATAAAATCAGAGGATGAGCGACGCCGTGTGCTCGTAGTAGGCGATTCGCTCACAAGCGATATTGCCGGTGGCAATGGTGCCGGTATTGACACGTGCTGGTATAATCCGGACGGTCAGGAGTCAGGGGATGTAATTCCAACATACACTATAAAAAGGCTCGATGAGCTGTACGATATATGCGGGGTACCGAAACTTGAATACTAAAGCCTTGCTTTCGCTTACCACCTCGGTTGCAGCCGATTTTGATTACGCTGAAGGTGTACTTGGTAAGTCCTTAACATCATTTAAAATAGGTGGTCCTGTAGCCCTTGTCGCATGGCCAAAGAGCCGCGTGGCACTGATATCTCTTCTTCGCGCCGCTCTTGTATGCGGCGAGCGCTGTGATGTCGTCGGTGCGTGCACGAATCTTTTAATTGACGACAGTGGCTACGACGGCTTACTTATAGTTACATCAAAAATGCGCGGCTGTAGCATAAATGGCACAATTTTTACAGCGGAGTGCGGCCTGCCAGTCGAGTATGCGGCAATAGCTGCGCGTGATGCTGCACTTTCGGGTCTTGAGTTTTTCTACGGCATACCTGGAACCATAGGCGGCGCCGTTACGATGAATGCGGGAGCTTATAGTAGTGAGGTGTCTTGTGTTCTCATCTCAAGCGAAGCCTACAACTGTGAGACAGGCGAGATTGAAAAGCTCTCTCTCCCTGAGCATAATTTCGGTTATCGCATGAGTGTTTATCGTATGGCTCCACGGCGTGTAGTTTTATCAGCATCATTTTCGCTGTCTCGTGGAGATAGGGATACTATCAGCGCTTATATGAATGAGCTCAAGAAACAGCGCTGGGAGAAGCAGCCGCTTGAATATCCAAGCGCCGGTAGCGTTTTTAAGCGTTATCCTGGCTATTTTACAGCAAAGCTGATTGAAGAAGCCGGACTCAAGGGTGTTCGCGTGGGCGGCGCACAAGTATCAGAAAAACATGCCGGATTTATCATCAATACAGGTGATGCGACTGCTGCCGATGTACGTGCGCTGATTGCTATAATTACTGAAAAGATACGTGCTGACCGCGGTATTGAGCTTGAGCGTGAGCTGATTTATTTATAATGGAGCAACTGACAACTGACATATAGACTGGGGGGTGCGCTTTTGTCTTACTCGTACGAACTCAAGCGCGAAATCTGCGCTTCGCGCGTAAAAAATAAGTGCTGCCGCAGGAATATTCTGCGCGCGGCGCTTCTTTTTTCACCACCCGCACCAGACGGACGTGCCACGCTGCCTGTTATGCGGCGCCAAGACATACGTGAGTATTTTCTTACTTTGCTAAGCGAGATTTATCCGTCATCCATACGGGGAGAGACACCGGATGTGTCGGAGCTTGGTGTGGTGGGAGATACAAGAGAATATCGGTGTTCCGGTTGTCAGAGAGCTTTTTTACGCGGGCTTTTCCTCGCATACGGAAGCGTGACAGATCCGTCGGCGCGCGAGTATAATCTTGACTTTACCTTCCGTGAAAAAAGTGCGGCGGATGCTGCTGCTGAAATTCTTGCCGAAAACGGAATCTCTGCAAAGGTAAAGCCAAGGCGTGAATACTATATTGCATACATTAAATCAAGCGATAATATAAGTGATTTTTTTGCACTTATCGGTGCACCTCGGGCAACATTTGATATAATTAACACAAAAATTGCAGGTGGCGTTAAAAACGACGCAAACCGTGTGCGCAATACGGACGTCTACAATATTGAAAAATCAATGGCGGCATCGGAGCGAGTGCGCGACGCTGTGCGCTTTCTACGCGAAACGGACAGGCTTAATCTTCTGCCGCCCGATTTATATGAAACGGCTCTCTTGCGGGAAGAATACCCTTATATGTCGCTTTTCCAGCTTGCCGCGGTGTCGCCTTCGCACATGACGAAGTCCGGTATTGCAACAAGGCTAAAAAAGATAACAGAGACAGCAGAAAAATACGGATACAAAAAAGATAGCGGCAACTCATGATACGCCGCAAGCGCACAAATATTAATCGTTAATAATCGGTAAGGGGGTATATGTGTCAACATGGCGGGATTTGTACATCTTCATCTCCATAGCGAATACAGTCTTCTTGACGGAGCCTGCCGTGTTCGTGATATTCCGGTCGTGGCGAAGCGAATGGGTCATACAGCCGTTGCGCTTACAGATCACGGTGTTATGTATGGTGTTATCGAATTTTACCGTGCGTGCGTCGAGCAAGGCATAAAACCTATCATCGGATGCGAGGTTTACGTTGCCCCGAACACCCGATTTGAAAAACAAGCGCTGCGCGACTCCACGTCAGCTTATCACCTTGTTTTACTTTGCAAGAATAAAACCGGTTATAAAAACTTAATGTACCTTGTCTCGCGGGGCTTCATCGATGGTTTCTACAATCGTCCGCGTATCGATATGGAGCTCCTTTCATCACATTGTGAAGGGCTGGTAGCGCTGTCAGCATGCCTTGCAGGGTACATTCCGCGCGCAATTTCGGCGGGCAATTTCACCGGTGCGCGTGAGTTTGCGCTGAAGATGAAAGAAATGTTTGGCGAGGACGGCTTTTACCTTGAGCTTCAAGATCATGGAATTGAGGAGCAGAGAACTGTAAACGCATCACTCATTCGTTTATCGCACGAATGCGGAATCCCGCTTGTCGCAACAAACGACGTTCATTACATCTCACGAACTGATGCCGACACGCATGCTATCCTTCTTTGTATTCAAACGAACAGCGTTATAACAGACGGCCGCCCCATTGGTTTTGAAACGGACGAGTTTTATTACAAATCAACCGAGGAGATGGCGCTCCTTTTCGGCGGAATAGATAACGGTTCGCCGCTTGAAAACACAGTAAAAATTGCTGACATGTGCTCTCTTGAGCTTGATTTTGATACGATACACATGCCGCGCTTCCCGTTCACGGGCAAGCTCACCCCGGAAGAATACCTCCGCCATGAAACGGAGGAGGGTTTTCGTCGCCGGATTGAGCGTGGTCATATTGTCTTTACAGGTGAGCACCCGGAGGAGGAGTACAATACGCGCATTGAACACGAGCTTTCTGTCATAAACGGTATGGGCTATGGCGAATACTATCTCATAGTAGCTGATTTTATAGCATGGGCGAAGGAGCATGGCATTCCCGTTGGGCCCGGGCGTGGAAGTGGAGCCGGAAGTCTTGTGGCATACCTGCTTGGCATAACAGACCTTGACCCTTTAAAATATGGCTTACTTTTCGAGCGATTCCTCAATCCTGAGCGAATAAGCCTGCCGGACTTTGATGTTGACTTTTGCTATGACAGACGCGACGAAGTTATCGAATATGTAAGAGAAAAGTATGGCGCCGACTATGTCGCTCAAATAATAACGTTTGGGACTATGGCTGCGAGAGCTGCCGTGCGAGACGTTGGACGCGCACTCGGCATGAGCTATGCAAGGGTTGATTCGATAGCAAAGCTGATTCCGCGGACGCTGAATATTACATTAAAAGATGCGCTCAAGCAGCCTGAGCTAAAGGATTTATACAATTCATCTACAGAAGTAAAACGGCTTATAGATACGGCACAGGCGCTTGAGGGTACGCCGCGCCACGCGTCGACACATGCGGCGGGCGTCGTTATATCGGATGTACCGCTGACGGAGATAGTGCCGCTTGCAGTCAACAGCGGAACGGTTGTTACACAGTTTGACATGGATACCGTCGCTCAGCTTGGACTTGTCAAGTTTGATTTTCTTGCGCTTCGGTATATAACCATAATATCAAATACCGTAAAACGCATTCGCGAAACAGACCCTACATTTGATATTGCTCTCATCCCGCAAAATGATCAGGCGACGCTTGATATGATAAGCTCAGGGCATACGGATGGCGTTTTCCAGCTTGAAAGCGCCGGGATGCGGCAACTTTTAATGCAGTTAAAACCATCGTCGCTAAACGATATTATCGCGGTTATTGCACTTTTCCGTCCGGGACCGATGGAAAGCATACCTTTATACATCGAGGGGCGCCATGGAAAGAGGAAAATCAATTATAAGCATCCGGAGCTCCAAAATATTCTCTCTGAGACATACGGTTGTATCGTTTATCAGGAGCAGGTAATGCAGATATTCCGTGAGGTTGCCGGTTATTCATATGCGCGTGCTGATGTTGTGCGCCGAGCAATGGCAAAGAAAAAAGCTGATGTGCTTGAAGCCGAGAGAGATGATTTCGTGCGTGGCGCGACAGAGCGCGGCATGAACGCCGCCGATGCGACCGCACTGTTTGACGAAATGGCGTCGTTTGCAAGCTATGCTTTCAATAAAAGCCACGCAGCTTGCTATGCTGTGATTTCATATCAGACTGCATACCTAAAACGCCATAAAACGATGGAATACATGGCGTCGCTTCTTGATTCTGTGATTGGCGTGGAAGGTAAAACAGCCGAATATATTGCCGAATGTACGCGTTATGGCATTAAGGTCTTACCGCCCGACATAAACGAAAGCTACGCTGACTATACGGTTAGTGATGATGGCATACGTTTTGGTCTTCTTGTGCTTAAGGGGCTTGGCCGCGCTTTTATTGATTCCGTTGTTGCGGAGCGTGAGGAAGGCGGGCGTTTCCGCTCGTTTTACGACTTTGCCCGCCGCATGAGTATTTCATCCGATGGAGGGCTTAACCGCCGTCAAGCGGAAGTGCTTATTAAAAGCGGGGCTTTTGATAGTTGTGGCGAACCTCGCAGCCGCCTTATAGCTTCATATGAGCGAATCCTTGACTATCTGCACGATAAGAAGCGTATAGGTATAAAAGGGCAGCTTGATATGTTTAGCGCCATATCTTCTGAAAATGAAGATGTCGCTCTGCCGGAGTTTGTTTATCCGAATTTACAGGAGTTTACGCGCGCACAGCTCCTTGCGATGGAAAAGCAAGTGTCGGGTATGTATTTTTCAGGACATATTCTTGATGATTACACAGATGAGCTGGCTCTTTTACGTCCTACACCTATCATTGATGTGACCGGCGGACGTGCTGATGTTAAAAACGCTGACGTAGATACTGATAGCGGTGATTTTCAAGAGGATCAAGATGTAGGTAATAATATAGAAATAATAAAAAATGGCGCTCCCGTCGCTACAGCAGAATATAACGACGGAGACACCGTGACGGTAGCAGGTGTGATAACACGCCGCACGCATAAAGAGACAAGGGCGGGAGAGAGCATGATGTTCGCCTCACTTGAAGATAAAACAGGTGAGATTGAGCTTGTTATTTTCCCAAAGATTTTATTGCGATACAGCTCCACACTCAACACCGAAGATCCTGTTGTCGTTGTAGGTCAAGTATCCATACGTGAGGACGAAGCGCCAAAGCTCCTTATGCGTTCAATTAAAACTCTTGTCGACGCAACAGAAGACGCCAAGCGTCAGACTAAAGCTGAAGTATCACCGTTGCATGTTGAAACTAACTCTGGCGAATACAGCGACACTTCGGCTAAATATGAAAACGAAAAAAAACTACCGCGGCGCCTCTTTTTGCGTGTGCCTGCAAAAGATGACACACTTTGCCGACGCGCGGTAGCTCTCATTGAAATATTCTGCGGGACGGTACCGGTTTATATCTACGACGCATCATCCGGTAAATATGAAATGTTATCTATAGGTGCTGATACGGCACCGGTTCTTGAGCGCGAGCTTCGATCTCTTTTAGGAGATAAAAATGTTGTATGGAAATAAGCAATAATTAATTACAATGATAATTATATATTATTTATGCTATCAGCGGTATTTAATGGTGTATTAAGGTAATTTGTGTTATAATGCGTCAGCTTGTGTATGCCTCTATTAGCTCTTCCAGCTCATTTGCAGGGACAATAATGCCACTCTTAAGCTGCTCCTGCTCATAATCCGGAAGTGTGAATACAAAAACATCTATCGTCAAAAACGGAATTTCATCACCAGCATCAAAAACACCGATTATATCGCCATATCGCTTCACGATATAACCGCGTATATATTCATCGTTTTCGTATTTTGAGTTATCGCTTATAATATCGGTATCTTTTTTATCTTTTTTGCTGCTGACATCTGTTTCTTCGCCCGGTGAAATCACGGGAATAACACCGTCTTGTGTTTTGCTGTCGCCCGAAGCATTGACGTCCGAAGATGAGCTGTTGACATCGGAATTATGTGGAACAAAAACGCTTTTATATGCGTCTTTTGCTATAATAGCATTACCGGCACCGAAAAAGATTGACGCAAGCGAGAAGCTCACAGCTAAAAATGCGCCTACACAGATATACGGAAGCGATATCGTTATAAACTTAATTAGTGTTTTTAGCGCTTTTAACATAATTTCTCCGTAAAACATAAAATTTTTCCGTGTAATACTATTATTTACGGTTGTTAAAAAAGTATTCAAATATAAAAGTTACAATTTGTATAAAATAACTCTGTTTAATTTAGCGTATCATTCTTTATATAAACCGAGAGTGGGTGATGAGCGATGGACGATTCCCGTATAAAAGAGCCGAGTAGTGGAGTTTCGTCATGGATGCGCAGCGTATCTCAAAAGATACGTCAAGTCGACTGGCGAGCGGAATTCCGTACAGCCGGACGAATAGCAGCGAATGTTTTGTACGTCGCAATTACAATTATTCTCGATGTTCTTGTGACGGTGCTTCTTGTTTGCGCTGTCACAGGCATTATTGTTGCAACAGCATTTGCAATTTACATCAAAAACAATATCGATCCGACCTTTGATGATTCGCTTATCATAACATCCATAGATAAAACATCCCAGCTTTACTATATGGATTATGTTGATCGCGAAAACAGGATAGGGGAGCCTGTCTTAATCGAGGATCAGCAGCTTATTGGCGCGCAATACAGCGTTTGGGCTGATTATTCAAGCCTGCCTCAAGATCTTATAAACGCATTTATAGCCATTGAGGACGAGCGTTTTTGGAGTCATAACGGTGTTGACTGGTTCCGCACCCTTGCCGCCGCTGCAAACCAGGTTTTGCACATCAAAGATACCTTCGGCGGCTCTACTATAACTCAGCAGCTTGTCAAAAACGCAACAGGCGACAATGATTTTACGATTCAGCGCAAGATACAGGAAATACTGCGCGCGATGAATCTTGAAAGCACACACAGTAAGGAAGAGATATTAACAATGTACCTGAATGTTATATCTCTATCCCAAAACTGTTATGGTGTGCAGAGCGCAGCATGGACATATTTTGGCAAAGATGTAAGCGAGCTGTCGCTGATTGAATGCGCGGCGCTCGCCGCCATCCCCAAGTCACCATATCAGTATGATCCGATACGCCATCCGGAGGCAAACAAAGAGCGCCGTCAGTACGTCCTCAACAAGATGCTTGAACTTGGCAAAATAACAAGAGCGCAATATGACGAAGTTTTTTACGCAGACTTACAGCTCAATGTCCAGCGTTCTTCCGCAGAAACATCGCCAACATCGTGGTATACGGATGCTGTAATCTCGGATGTTATCGACGCATATGTCGAAAAGTATAACATATCAAGAAAAATAGCAGAGCTTATGGTATACACCGGCGGTCTTAATATTTATACCGTCATGGATCCGAAAATACAGCATATACTTGAGACTGCGTATTTAGATGACAGCTTTTTCCCCAAAAACGACACCGGAATACAACCGCAGTCAGCTGCTGTTGTTATTGATCCGGCAACAGGCGACATTCTTGGCCTTGTTGGCGGCCGCGGTGAAAAAGAAGGCAGCCGAATACTAAACCGCGCAACACAGTCGAAGCGCCCTGTCGGTTCGGCGATAAAGCCGCTTTCTGTCTATGCGCCTGCAATTGAGTATGGAGTTGTAACTTGGGGCAGTGTATTCGACGATGTTCCTGTAAGCTTCGGTAATTATACCGATCCATCTGAAGCTGTTCCATGGCCGAAAAACTCTACGTTAACTTATGAAGGCCTTACTACCGTATACGACGGGCTCCGTAAGTCAACGAACACAATAGCTGTTCGTGTACTACAAGCGCTTGGCATTGAAAATTCGTTCTCGTTTTTGACTGAAAAACTCCATCTTGATATAATCGACAGCTATACAAGCGAAGCAGGAATTGTATATTCAGATAAATCGCTTGCTCCGCTGGCACTCGGACAGCTCACCTACGGTCTTACCGTACGCGATGTAACGACGGCATTCCAGATATTTGCTAACAAAGGTGTGTATAACTACTCGCGAACGTTTATTGAAGTGACAGATTCACAAGGAGAAGTAATACTCACAAACAATCAATCAAGCGAGGTTGTTATAAGTGAGCAGACGGCGTCGATTATGACAAAGCTCCTTGAGGCAGTCGTTGATGACGGTACTGCACGAAAGATTACGCTTAAGAAATCAATAGATGTCGCGGGTAAGACTGGTACTACGAACGCAGATTATGACCGCTGGTTTATTGGCTATACTCCATATCACCTTTGCGGTGTATGGTTTGGCTACGATTTAAACCAGACTTTGACGAACTTCTCCGTAAACCCGGCAATGACGATATGGGACAACATTATGACGATAATTCATGAAGATATCATTGCCAACGCTAAAGCCGGTAAAGAGAAGATGAAGAAGTTCACCGACGCGACAGGTTTAATAAAATGCACATACTGTAAAGATTCAGGCAAACTGATATCTGAAGCGTGCAAGCTTGATCCGCGCGGGGATCGCTCGCAGACGGGTTATTTTACGGTAGACACAGCACCGACAGAAGAATGCGACGTTCATGTCATAGTCAATTTTGATAAAACAACGGGCGGTGTTGCAAGCCAGTACTGCAACAAGAAAAATATCGAAAAGCATTCGCTGATTAGGGTAGAAGACAGAAACTTCCCGAAGCAAATAGTAGTTACCGACGCGCAGTATGTTTACCGTGACCTGCCGTCAAATGTTGCACCTGCCGGGTGGTGGGGCGTGCCCTTCTTCCAAAATATTCTGAAGGATGGGGAGTATTGCGGGATGTCGAATGTAAATAAGCCGTTCAATAGATTCTGTTATCAGCATTACGATTTTAACCATTCGACAGGCATTGATACTTCGAAATTTTCCGACGATGGCAGAGAAACAGAAACGACGAGGGCCGAGACAACAACAGCCGAAACAACAACGACGGCAGAGTCGAAAACGTCTGATACGACAACTACTGATGGCGATGGCGGTGATAATGCGGACAGTCCGCCAGATGAGACACCAAACCCATCCGACTCCCCAGACCGAAATGAATGACCGCAGTATGTAATAATGCTTTAAAAAAGCATATTATAAAAACCACCTCATATAAATCATATGGGGTGGTTTTTTATGAATCAGATAAATGGCAAGGACGACGGGCAGCGCCATCATGCGCTTAACCGAATGGTGCGCACTGTTGCAAAATGGACAGTTGTTTACTTGATAGCATCGGTTCTTTCGCTTATATGCGGCGGCGCCCCAAGCAACAATGTCCTTGATTGTGTGATATGTATTTTAGGGTATATAGCCTTTGGATTTGCTGCCGGGCTTGTAGTGGATGTCGATGCAAAAAATAGGCCGGAGAAAATAAAGTACATGCTTTTTCTTAACAGCGCTGCTGCTATGGCTTTCCCTTGGTATCCTCTGCTTACATACTCTGTGATTCCACCACTTGCGTTTGCGTGTGCCGCTGTTTCTTCGATGCTTATCGTTTGCGCTGTGAGCAAATCGTCAGTCGTCGGTATGAAATCACGCATTGCGACAATAGCTGCTCTTATTATAACGCTTCTCATGATGGTTAAAAGTTATATCATAATGTCTTAACAACCATAAGTAATTATATGAAATAAGGTAAAATATCTTGACACAAAGCTGTATATAAATTATACTTATTTTGTACAAGTATAATAAAAATTATGGGAGGGATCGACCGTATATATGAAAAAAGTTAAGTTTATAGCTCTTATGGTATTAACTGCAATGCTGGGTACAATGCTTGCAGCATGCGGTAATACTATGACTGTAAAGGTAACCATAAAGCTTGACGAGAAGTATATTAATTACATGTATGACAAGAACGCCGACAATGAGGAGTTTATAATCCCTCAGGAAGATAGAGTGATTCTTAACGATGTAGACATACCGATAAAACACAAAGAGGGTGAAAAAATAAGTGTCATTCGTGTCTTCCGTGAAGCTGCCGCTAACTATGGTATTGATACTTATCAATTAACGGAGGATGAGCTTTCAATAGAAAGCATTAAGAATTACAAAAAGGAATACGCAACGATCGATGGCGAAGCTGTAACGTTTTTCTGGTCTTATACAATAAACGGAATTGAACCGAAAGAAGGCCGTGCCGGTACGAATTACGTAAAGGACGGAGATAAAGTTGTATTCATGCTTACATCTGCATCTGAGAGTGAATACAAAGAGGATACGAGGGAACTGCCATAAGAAAGACTTTCAATTATAATTGCATATATCACGCATATTAAGAGGTGCCTTTTGGGTACCTCTTTTTTTATATTTCATAGTATATGAGCTCATATCGCCTTATTTCATTTTATTATGCCTCCCATTCCATCATAATTTCTCGCCTGTCCCCGTATAATTCAAACGTAATGGTATTGATTTTTGAGGGAAAGGCTAGGGAGGACTGTTGATTATAATGAAAACGGCGATAAAACGTCTTGTTGCCGTCGTGTCTGCGATGGCGCTGATATTTGTGTCATGGATGATTGTAGTAGCATCGGATGGGATGGAGCCCGACGATGATGAAGTGGAGGTCAGTGCTAACGTCTTAACAGGTGCCGAAGTCTTAACATCTGAAGCTGATGCTGTTCAAGCGACGGCGCTTTCGCTTAACGCAAAAAGCATAATTTTAATGGAAGCATCGACGGGGCGTGTGCTTTATGAATCTAATGCTGACGAAAAACTCCGTCCTGCGTCTGTGACGAAAATAATGACGATACTTCTTGTCATGGAAGCTATCAAGTCAGGTACTATATCCGCTGATGACATAATATCAGTCAGTGAAAACGCGGCCTCAATGGGAGGCTCTCAAGTTTATCTTGCGCCTGGTGAGCAAATGAGCGTCGAAGAACTCCTCAAATGTGTGATTATTTCCTCTGCAAATGACGCGTCCGTGGCGCTTGCGGAGCATGTTGCTGGAAGCGAGGAAGCTTTCATACAGCGGATGAACGAAAGAGCCGAGCAGCTTGGAATGATAAATACGAATTTTGTCAATACAAGCGGTCTTGATGACTTGCCTGAATCAGATAAGCATCTGACAAGCGCTCGCGATGTTGCTATTATGTCGCGTGAGATTGTAAATAACCACACCGAGGTTTTTAAGTACTCAACAGTATGGATGGATTCAATACGAAACGGTGCTTTTGGACTGACAAATACGAACAGGCTCATTCGCTTTTATCGCGGCGCAACCGGGCTTAAGACAGGATCGACATCAAAAGCAGGATTTTGCATAAGCGCAACTGCTGAGCGCGATGGAATGTCGCTCATCGCTGTGGTTATGGCATCGCCGACACGCGATATAAGAAATGAAGCGGCAAAAACGCTCCTTGATTATGGTTTTGCAAATTTTTGCGTTTACTCAACAGAAGGAGGCTCAGCTGGTCTTATTCCCGTCACAGGCGGCGTAGCGCCGACAGCGGAAGCTTATTATGGCAAGTTCTCTGCTGTTTTACCGAAAGGGAAGGATAAAAACGTAGTTGAGGAAATAAAGCTCAACGAAAGCGTTGCGGCGCCTGTCAATGAGGGTGACGAGCTTGGTGTTGTTACATATACGCTTGACGGAGAAGAAATTGGCACCGTTCCGATAAAGGCAGTAGGTTCTGTTGCAAAAATTGGGTATGGAGGCTTACTTTTAAGGCTGATTAGGAGCTTTTTGCTCAATTAATAGCGTTTCTGGCAGCAAATAATTGAAAAATAGCAACGCATATATTATAATAAAATAACTTATGGTGTGTTACCGAAAAACCCCATTAAATGAAAGGAAGTAAAAACAAGCAAAAATGAGCGTTAAACTAAATGACAGTTTCACACGCGAATTTGTAAAAGAAAGTGAGCTTGAATATATCGCGCCACAGGCTGAAGTTGCTCTTTCTCTTCTGAAGTCAAAAAAAGGGCCTGGATCCGATTTTATTGGCTGGCTTGACCTTCCGGTTTCTTATGACCGTGATGAATATGCCCGTATAAAAGATGTTGCACATCGCGTACGTTCAATGTGCGGTGTCTTTGTTGTCATTGGTATAGGCGGGTCTTATCTTGGTGCACGCGCTGCGATAGAGTTTGTAAAATCGCATAATTATAACGCGCTCGCAAAGAATACACCAAAAATATATTTTGCCGGTAATACGATAAGTCCGTCCGCTTTGGCAGACATTCTTGAAATTTGCCGCGATGAGGATGTATGTGTAAACGTCATTTCAAAATCGGGAACAACGACGGAACCTGCTGTCGCGTTCCGCATATTCCGTAGTATTCTTGAGGAGAAATACGGTACTGACGGAGCAAAAAAACGCATATTCGTCACAACGGATCGTGAGCATGGTACGCTGAAGGCGTTTGCCGACCGCGCCGGATACGAAACGTTTGTAGTGCCGGACTATATTGGCGGCAGATATTCCGTCCTGACATCCGTCGGGCTTTTGCCGATTGCAGTCGCTGGCATTGACATAGACGCGATGATGGCTGGTGCTGCTGCTTCACGCGACACTTTCCTGCGTGAAGGAGCTGACAATGATTGCCTTCGTTACGCATCACTTCGCAACATACTTTACAGAAAGGGCAAAACAACCGAAATACTTGTCGGTTATGAGCCGTCGCTTGCTCTTTTTGCTGAGTGGTGGAAGCAGCTTTACGGTGAGAGCGAGGGCAAGGATGGCAAGGGCATATACCCATCGTCTGTTATGTTCTCGACAGACCTTCATTCTCTCGGACAGTATATTCAAGACGGGCAGCGTAATATATTTGAAACCGTGCTTGATATAAAGACACCATCAGCAATAGTCACGGTACCGCACGATCCGGATAATATCGACGGTCTGAACTTCCTCTCTGGTCGGACACTTGGCGAAATTAACCGTACGGCTATGATGGGAACACTTATCGCTCACGCTGACGGAGGTGTTCCGAACATTGTCATAGAAGCAAATGACATGAGTGCGGGCAGCTTTGGTGAGCTTGTTTACTTCTTTGAGCTTGCATGTGCTGTGTCCGGATATATGTTAGGTGTCAACCCGTTTGACCAGCCTGGCGTTGAAGCATATAAGAAAAATATGTTTGCGCTTCTTGGAAAACCGGGATATGAGGAGCTACGAAACGCCCTTCAAAAAAGACTATGATTTTTAATAAATATTAACATATGCAGCATCAATACGATAAACAAGAGTATTCATACAGATTTATGTAGTATAACAAGTTGAAACCTTCGGGCAAGTCATGGTATAATAAAAAAAAAGGTGGCACGTTGGGTGTCGGATTATAATTAGGGGGTAACGATTTTGAAATTAATCATCGGGCAAAGCGGAACAGGTAAAACAAAAGCTCTGACTAAGATGGTGAATGATGCTGTTGAAACAACAAATGGTTCTGTTGTATGTATCGAAAAGAGCAATAAGCTACGTTACCAGGTAAAATATCAGTGCCGTTTGATAGAAGCGGACGATTACATGATATCCGACGCGCAGTCGCTTTTCGGCTTCGTAAGTGGAATAATAGCAAGCAATCACGACATCACCGACCTTTTTATCGACTCTGCCTTAAAAATATGCCGTGGCGATTTAGAAGCCTTTGATAAGTTCCTTCTTGAGATTGAGCAGCTTGAGAAAAAGCATGGATTCAGATGTGTCATGACATCAACTATTGACCCATCTGAAGCGACTGAAACCATGAAAAGGTTTATCTAATGAGAATAAAACAAAAATAAAATAAATCCTCCGAGGAACCGCCATCGGAGGATTTATTTTATATATATATATGACTATATATGACGCATGATAAGTTAATACCGTGACAAATAACTTGTGTTCGGCATATTCTATGATTGTAGGACGCGTATGTAAAAACAACGCGAGTCCCCAATTATCACAGGAGGCAAACTCAATCTATGCCTGAAAAGAAAACATTTGGCGCAGCTGGTTCATGCTCACAGCGCGAAACAGTCTGCATTGACACATACAGAGTGCTCGATTCCTGCCGCGACAAAGATTGCTTTGAAGATGTAAGAGTTTATCTTACTCCATTTGGACAGGAGCTTATCGAGCGTACACAGTCAGTTCGCACAAAGCACGCTCATATTGTATGGGCGACACTTGATGTGGACAATGTCCCATTTAACCGCGGATTTTATCAAATTACAATACGTATTTACGTAAAAGTTTTCTGCGAAGTTTGCTGCAACGGTGTTCCGCACGAGCTTGAAGGTATCGCTGTTGTAGAAAAACGCGTTATCCTTTTTGCGTCTGAGGGCAATGTAAGCATATTCCGCAGCGATCCGTTTGAGGATAATCCGTGCCGCCGCCCGAACCTTTCCGGAAACCGCGTTAGCACAAATATGCCGGTAGCCGTATTGGAAACGGTCGACCCGATTATTCTGAACGCTAAAATCGTTGAGCCGCACACTTGCTGCTGTTGCTGCTGCTCCGTTGACGAGATACCTGAATCGGTTACAAAATCGGTAAGCGGAAGCCTTATCGGCGGTGACGAAGACAGATTCCTTGTAGTATCACTTGGTTTCTTCTCAGTCGTCCGCATTGAGCGCCCGGCACAGTATCTAATCACCGCAACGGAATATACCGTTCCTGATAAGGAATGCGTCAGTCCCTCTGACGACGATCCTTGCAAGCTTTTCCGCAGCATGGCTTTCCCAGTAAACGAATTTTACCCGCCATCATTTTTACCGCAAGGGGATGGAGACGGCTCCGGCTGCCGCCATTGCTGAATCGTCGGAGCGCGGGGAAAAATGCGAATCCCGCCCGTTTTTTCGGGCGGGATTTTTTGCATGTGTTTATTTATGCAATTTCATCATGCAAGACTTGCATCTATTGACACACATTAATTATTAAAATATAATTAAAACAAATACCAAAAATAAATGTTGCGCCGTTTTTACATATACGGGCGGTCGGAGTATAAATGAATACGAATATTTTAAACGAAATAAAGTCTCGGATGCCGGAGATGTCAAAAGGACAGCGCCGGATAGCCGAGTATATTTTAAACCATTATGATAGGGCTGCTTTTATGACCGCAGCAAAGCTTGGACGTCAGGCTGGAGTTTCCGAATCTACCGTGGTGCGCTTTGCCATTGAGCTTGGTTTTGATGGCTATCCTGAGCTTATGAGGGCTGTTAAGGATACTGTGCGCTCAAAGCTGACATCAGTTCAGCGCATTGAAGTGACAAACGAACGTCTTGGAGATTCAAGCCCCTTGGAAAAAACATTGCTATCAGATATAGCGAATATTCGCGCGACAATAGAAGAAAATAATCCTGATGATTTTGCAGCCGCCATTGATGAAATAATAGAGGCGAAAAACATATATATTGCAGGTGTACGGCTGTCATCATTTATAGCACAAATGCTTGCGTATAATCTAAGCCTTGTTTTTGATAATGTAAAATGTGTAAATACCGAGAGTGAGGACAGCATTTACGAGCAGATGCTGCGTATCGGGGAAGGCGATATTTTAATTGCGATAACGTTTCCGCGATATTCCCGCCGCATTATAAAAGCTGTATCATTCGCATCAGCGCAGGGGGCAAAAGTCATCGGCGTAACAGACGGTGTATCTTCGCCCATCGCTTCTCGGTCGGACAGGCTCCTTTTTGCAAAGAGCGATATGGCGTCATATATGGACTCACTTGTCGCACCGCTCTCGCTGATAAACGCAATTATTGTTGCGATTGGGCGCAAAAAGCAGGACGAGCTTTCTGATACATTATTAAAACTTGAGCGAATTTGGGACGAATACCACCTTTACGAAAAGGATACCGATAATGACTGAATCTGACGGTACACACACCACACGACCCACTGTCGCCGTCATAGGCGGAGGCGCTTCCGGTATGATGGCGGCAGGTACGGCCGCAGCAGCGGGCGCGCGCGTGACGCTGTATGAGCGTGGCCACCGATGCGGGCGAAAGCTGGCAATCACAGGGAAGGGTCGCTGTAATGTGACAAATAACTGTGATGTCAGCGAATTTTTACTTCATGTGCCTCGAAATCCTAAGTTTTTGTACGCTTCGCTTTCCAGTTTTACGCCAACTGACACAATATCTTTTTTTGAATCGCTCGGTGTCCCGCTGAAGACAGAACACGGACGCCGTGTTTTCCCAGTATCCGATCGCTCACGTGACATTGCTGATGCTCTTATTCGATATTGCCGCACAAACGGCGTAAGCATTATAAATGAGCGCGTCACTCGCGTCGTGACAGAAGATGGCGCCGTGCGAGGCATTGAAGTGTGCGGGAAGTTTATTCCGTACGACTGTGTTATCGTTGCATGCGGCGGGCTTTCATATCCTGCGACAGGCTCTGATGGTGACGGATACCGCTTCGCACGTGAAGCTGGGCTTGTAGTGACCGACACATCGCCGTCGCTCGTACCGCTTGAGGCAGGCGAGCCATGTAAAACACTTGCCGGGCTTACGCTTAAGAATGTCAGGCTGACTATGTTTGAAACAGAGAAAAGCTCATGTGCTATTTTTTCTGAAATTGGTGAGATGCTTTTCACTCATTTCGGCATAAGCGGGCCGCTTGTGCTGTCGGCATCCGCGCGTATGGGTGATCTTTTACCCGGGAAATACACAGCGTCGATAGATTTAAAGCCCGGGCTTAATGAAGCGCAGCTTGATAAACGAATACTGTCAGATTTTGCTAAATATATAAACCGTGATTTGATTAACGCATGCTCCGATTTGCTTCCTTCGGCTCTTGTGCCCGTTGTGCTTAAGAGAGCGGGCATTGACGAACGTAAAAAGTGCAATATAGTTACAAAAGAAGAGCGGCGCGCGCTTATTATGACGTTAAAAGGTTTTAAAATACCTATTTTACGCAAAAGACCGATTGAGGAAGCCGTTATCACATCAGGTGGCGTCGATGTTAGGTGTCTTAACCCACGTACAATGGAAGCAAAGACTGTGTCGGGACTGTATTTCTGCGGTGAAGTTATAGATGTCGATGCCTATACAGGCGGTTATAATCTGCAGATAGCATTTTCTACCGGAAGAGCGGCTGGAAAAGCCACTGCTGCGCCTAAAAGCTGAAAACTTAAAGCAATTAATCATTTGACAAGAGAAGTGTCTGCGGAGGTTTTATTAACAGTATTATGAAAATAGCGATTGATGGGCCTGGCGGCGCAGGGAAGAGCTATCTTGCGAGGAACCTGGCACAAAAACTTGGGCTTAAATATGTAGATACGGGAGCGCTTTACCGCACAATAGGTCTTTTTGCGGCTCGGCGGGGCATAAAAATGGATGACACTGCCGCTATCGCGGAGATGCTGCCGGATGTCGATATATCGCTTGATTATAAAGATGGAAGGCAGTGCGTTTTTCTTTCGGGCGAGGATGTGTCGGACGCTATACGCACCCCTGAAATATCTCTTTATGCGTCTGCCGTTTCCGCCGTGTCGGAAGTAAGAGCATTCCTTTTTGATTTACAGCGCACACTCGCCGCAAATGACAATGTTGTCATGGATGGGCGCGACATTGGCACAGTGATAATGCCTGATGCCGACGTTAAGATATTTCTTTATGCATCTGTTGAGGACCGGGCCAAGCGTCGCTATGATGAGCTGAAGCGTCAAGGCATATCAGTTACTTATGAAGAAGTGCTTGCTGATATGAAAAAGAGGGATAGCCAAGACAGCGGCCGAAAAATTGCGCCTGCAGTCCCCGCAGAGGATGCTGTTTTACTTGACAATTCGTCCTTTGCTTCTCCTGCTGATACATTTGCAGCAGCCATAAAAATCATAAACGAAAAAACCGGAGCCTTATACGATGACGTTTTATGATACATTGCATCGGCTCTTTGCCGGAATGATGCGCACCCTATATCGTGTGCGTGTCATTGGTGCGGAAAATGAGCCGATGGAGGGGCCTTGCCTTATATGCGCGAACCATACGTCTATGTCAGACGTCATAATACTGTCGGCAGTGACGCACCGCCGCGTTAGATATATGGCAAAAGCGGAGCTTTTCCGAATTCCGATTATATCAAAATTTCTTTCATCACTCGGAGCATATTCTGTTCGCCGCGGACAAAACGATGTAGGTTCAATAAAACGTTCAGTTAGGCTCCTCTCGGAAGGGGAGCTTGTCTGCATATTCCCCCAAGGCGCGCGAAAGCCAAAGGTTGATCCGAGGACTACGGATGTATATTCAGGTGCCGCTATGATAGCGAGCAGGGCACATGCTGATGTGCTGCCCGTGTATATAAAGACAAAAGGCAACCGTACAAGGCTGCTGCGGCGGACGGAGGTCATCTTCGGGCGTCGAATTCCATATGATGAGTACTCCGCTCACTATGGTGATGGAAAGTATACAGACGTAATAAAATATATTTTTAACAAAATATGCGAGCTTGACTACGAGAGCAGTACGCCCGAAATTAAAGATACATCGGAGGCTAACAAAAATTGACTGTCATTATAGCAAAAAACTGCGGCTTTTGCTTTGGTGTTCGCCAGGCGACAGAAACGCTTGAGCGAATTGCTTCCGAAGCTAGTAAGGTCGGCGGCGCCGTATACACATATGGCGACGTCATACATAATAAACAGTACAGTGAAAAAATGCGAGCAGCCGGCGTTATTACAATCGGCCGTGACGATATACTGCGCATAATTGATGAAGCAAGGAGTGGTAGAAACGTTACTATTCTTGTACGCGCTCATGGCATAACGAAAGAAGAGACGGAGAATCTTCTAAGTGCGGAGAAAAACACGCCGAACTTTAGCGTTGTAGATTGCACATGCCCCATAGTAAAGCGTGCTCAGGCGATAGCACAGAGTGAAACGAACGAAGATACTGTTTTTATACTGATTGGAGCAGCAGAACACCCGGAAGTTCGCGGAATTGTTAGCTATGCACGCTCTAAATCTTTTGTTTTTTCGTCTTCAGGCGAGCTTTTGCAGTTTCTGTCGTCTGATGATGCGTCATTTTTAGAAAATAAAACTATTATTATTGCTGGACAAACAACACTCACGTCGTCAGAATGGGAAAAAAGCAAGGAAATTATCGCTAACCTATATACAAACGTAAAATTTTTTGATACAATATGTACTGTTACGGACAAAAGACAAAGGGAAGCCGAAGAAATAGCCGCAAAGGCTGATGCGATGCTTATAATCGGTGGGGCAAACAGCTCCAATACGAGAAAGCTCTATGAAATATGCGCCTCCCGATGCCCACTTTCATTTCATATTGAGACAAAAGACGATATTCCGTCCGATTTACTCAAAAATATTAATGTTAATACAGTCGGAATTACTGCCGGGACTTCAACTCCCGACAGTATCATCGAGGAGGTTGCACGCAAGATGACGGAGCGTAAGCAAATGAACGAAACCTTTGAGGAATTGCTCAATAAATCATTTAAAACATTAAATCCAGGAGACATTGTGATCGGTGTAGTTACCTCCGTCACGGCGAACGAGGTTCACTTAGATCTCGGAGTTAAATCTACTGGCATAATAACGCAGGAACAATTCTCTGATGACCCGTCGGTTAAACTGACCGATGTCGTTAAAGTCGGAGACGAAATAAAAGCTTATGTTATTAAAGTAAGTGATGTTGATGGCATTGCAATGCTTTCTAAGCGTCGTGTCGACGCTGACGCCAACTGGGCTTGTATCGTAGATGCTGAAAAGGAAGGCACTATTCTTGAAGGAACTGTCACGGAAGCTGTCAAAGGCGGCGTTGTGATGAACGTCAACTCTGTGCGCGTATTTGTCCCGGCAGCGCTCACCGGTGTTCCGAAAGACGGTGATCTTTCTTCACTCGTTGGTACAAAGCAGCGCGTAAAGATTAAAGAAGCGAACAAACGTGGGAAGAGAGCATATGGCTCAATACGTGATGCACTTCGTGCAGAACGCAAGGCTCGCGAGAATGAGTTTTGGAACTCATTAGAGGTCGGCAAAAAATTTACAGGGGCTATTAAGAGCATAACCCCGTACGGTGTTTTTGTTGATCTTGGAACAGGTATTGATGGAATGGTTCATATGAGCGAGCTTACATGGCACCGCATTCACCATCCATCTGAGGTTGTTTCCGTTGGGAATATGCTCGATGTTCACGTAATTGACTTTGACCGTGAACGTCGCCGCATTTCACTTAGCTGCAAAACCGAGGAAAATAATCCGTGGACGATATTCAAGAATAAGTATTCCGTTGGCGATGTTGTAAACGTAAAAATAGTTAGTTTCACACTGTTTGGAGCATTTGCTGAAGTCGTTCCCGGACAGGACGGGCTTATCCATATCTCAGAAATTTCGGACAAACGCATTTCAATGCCGTCTGAAGTTTTAAAGATTGGTCAAAATGTCGATGCCAAAATAATCGACATAAATGATGAAAAGAAAAACATCAGCCTTTCCATAAGGGCACTCCTCGACACCGAGTTACCTATTACCGACGAGGACGATTCACAGACCGGCGGGCTTGTTTATTCGAGCGATTCACCCGAGGACAGCGTGACTTAAAAGATACCGCCAAAAATTAAACTCATACAGAAGTTTTGTAAAAAGTATTTTACAAGCCGGGCCGTTTATGCGCGGTCCGGCTTGTTTTCAATTATCCACGGCAGTTATACAGTTAAAATAATAAAAAAATCTGATTTTAAACCAAAGGAGTCGATGGGTTCTTAATGGACGATGTCCCCGCGCGAAGTATAATACTGTTTTTACTTTGCATTTTCGGAATGATGGTCTGTTCCGCAACAGAGACAGCCTTGACGAGTGTAAACCGTGTCCGGATTATGAGCCGAGCGGCAGATGGGGATAGGCGGGCAATGCGCGTTTTATATGTTCTTACCAATTTTGACCGTGCGCTTACGACAACGCTTATCTGCAGCAACATATTCAGCACAGGGTGCGCCACAGTTTCTGCAGTCATTGCCATCCGCATCGGTGGAGATGCCGCCGTCGCAGCTGCAACAGCCATAGCCACAATAATTGTATTTTTT